>NZ_LGYO01000052.1:0-43358 GCF_001263355.1 Acetobacterium bakii | reverse complement strand
CAGTGATTAGAGAATATAAGCCCCAGTGCTAGGCACACTTAACTTATTGACTTAACTTATCGGGGACGATTCTTCCCGTTAACACATGGGACTGATGTTTTGTGCACCATCTTCTAACGGTGCCGGTCTCAACTTAACTTACTAAGTGCTGCGGGACGGGTGTTCCTGTCACTAACGTATAAGAATCCTAGTCTACCATTTAAATTTTAAAGAAATTGAAGCTGATCACTAAACTTACTAATGAATGACTATGCTTGTCAAAAAGATGCCTAATTCACTTTTAAAAATCTATATTTATAGGAGAGAAATTTTATGAGAGGAATAATAATATCACCACAATTTAAAATGGAGGGAGATGTATTTACTTTAATTAGTAGTAATATAGATCCAATAAAACTTAGACAATATTTATTATATTGGGACAAAATAGACTTTCCTGATAATAATATAGTGAGTATTGGTGGTTCACCCGAAATAGATTATTTGGAAAGCCAAGATATTTTATCGAGATCTAAAGTTACATTTGGATCTTGGCAAGGAAATATTGGATATGCTTTTGCTCAGATGCAATCTGCTGTTCTTCAAGAGAAGAATAAAACAGAAGAAGGCAGATGGTCTATTGCACAACCAAATAGTAAATTATTATTTCCAAAAGAGCTATGCACTGAAACAAAGTGCTTGGAAGTTGAGTTATATCAAAGCCTACCTATTCCTTCAAGTGAAGTTTCATTGAACGATGTTTTAATGTTTAAAGAACGACGTAAGGATGAATTAATGCATTTTAGGAGATTAATGGATGAGTTTTACTTAAGTATAATTAACTCAAATGATATACCAAGAACAAAAATAAAGATTATTGATGAAATACAGGGTAGTATCATAGCCTTACAGAGACTAATGAATGAGTCAAAATTCAAGAGACTATTAGGTAGTGTAAAAGTGGAATTAGATATAACAAATATTATAAAGGGCGGTATTTTAGGTGCAAGCACTGGTGCCATATTTGGATTTTCTCCTGAAATAGGAGCAGTTTTAGGTCTTGCTTCTTCTGCAATTAAAGTAAGTTATGAAAGTGTATTAGTTCCTAATTCTCTGCCAAAAGAATTAAAGGATTATGCTTATCTTTATTATGAACATAAGGAATTATGAAGAAAAGGTCTTTGGTGATACCTGCCACTTAACTTGTTATACAAAGGAGAATAAAAAATATAACAAATCAAACGTTTCTACGGAATAAAAGCTATTGAAAGGAATCGGAGTATGAAAACTAAGTCAGAAATTCTTGGATTAAATACAAAATTTGAAGAGCTAAATATACAGAATTTTCGAGAGGAATCTTTCAATAGCAATGTTTCGTTTCTTGATTTTGATGCTGTCATCATAAGCTCGAATTTTATTAGCAGTTCATATTCTGAATCATCAACCAGTCCTTATCAAAATAAACGTCTATTATCACAACATGCATCATGTCAAATCAAAGAAGACTTTGCTAGAATAAAAGAGCAATTAGTCGAATAGCACTGACGGTGCCAGGCACACTTAACTTATTGACTTAACTTATTAGTCTGAGAAGCGTGGGGGCATATCGTCCGTCACATTAAATTGTATACTGAATATTTATGTCAAGCAACATGCCTCTGTTGAGCGCGCAGCTGATGGCCTTAAAAAGGTTTACTGGTTAGGCCCCACACTGACGGTGCCAGGGTGCCAGGCACACTTAACTTATGGCAACTTTCCATTATACCCCAGAAGGTGGAAAAACTAATTTTAAAAACAGGCGGCACTTACGGCTTTGAAGTGCTGTACTAAACTCAAGGGGACGGAGATTTTGTGCACTCTGGCCGAGAAAAAGCCCGAAATGCCAAAGCATCAAAATGATGCTTTGGAGACCAGTTCGAAAGCGTAGTAAATGCGAGCTGTTTGGCGCCAGTACAACTGGTAATAAATAAAGGAGGTATTTTTTTGAAGACAAGTTCACCGAGTGATATTCATGCAACTATATTGAGCGAAATAAATAATCTCATTCACTCGTTAAAAACAGAAACAACTGACGATGAAATCAGAAAATCTCAAGAAGATGCCCAAAAAGAATTAGCGGATCTGCATAGAGAAGTAAAGCGTGCCCTTGAAAGCCTCCAGTTGAATGCTGAATGGGATGTTTTTAGTATTGCTTTTTATGGTGAAACCAACGCTGGGAAATCTACGCTTATTGAAACATTGCGTATTTTGCTTAAAGAACCAACTAAAGAAAAAGAACGAGAGGAATTTAAAAAGATTTATGATTCAACACAGGAAATTCAAAAGCAGCTTAAACAAGGGGAAAAATTACTTGAACAAACTAGCGAGGATTATCAATCAAAGATTATCGAATATGATGATAATCTTAACTCCATAAATTTAAAAAAAGCAGATATTGAAGCGCAAATTGACCAACTGAAAGAAAATATTGATGCTATTAAAATTCAGATAAAAGCCAAACGACAATCATCCATTACTAATTTCGTTAAGGGTCTTTTAGGAATATTAAATGAACAACAAGAATTTCAGATGTTTGTGAAAAAAAATTCAAGCTATCAATCGGATATCATATCTTTGGATGAAGAAAAATCAGAAGTAGAACACTTAAAGAAGAGTATACAAGAAGAATGGGATACAAAACTCAAGAGCATAAAAGTCTCTAACGAAAGGTCAGAAAAAGAAATTAAACAAATCTCAGGAAAATTATCAGAACATTGCGATGGTAAGATAATTGGTGATGGACACTCTGACTTTACTCGAAAAGTAACCACTTATCAGTTTGAATATTGTGGACAGAACTTTGCCTTGCTTGACCTTCCTGGAATTGAAGGTAAGGAGGATCTTGTTCTAAATGTGATTAATGACGCTGTACAAAAGGCCCATGCAGTATTTTACGTTAGCAGCAAACCTACGCCACCGCAAACAGGAAATAAATACAGTGAAGGTACGCTCGAAAAAATAAAAAAACATCTTGGGCAACAAACAGAGGTGTATTCTATTTTCAATAAGCGAATTAAAAATTACCAACAGTTACAACCTGGACTTATTAATGATGATGAAAAAGAAAGCCTGAAAGAACTTGATATGATTATGTGCGATAGATTAGGTGAACGATATGAAAAGCATATTGTTTTAAGCGCATATCCGGCTTTTCTTTCAATAGCTAATTGTTCACAAAACGATTTTGAGAAGGCACAGAAAAAATTTGTTGAGAAATTTAGCTCACAAGACAATCTTTTGCAGGCAAGTCTTGTGAAAAATTTTTGCGATTGGATTACAATAGACTTAGTCAAAAATTGTAAAGCGAAAATCAAAAAATCTAACTATAGAAAAATTAGCACTGCATTAATGCTTACAAGCTGTAAATTACATGAAATTCAAATGAGTTTGCATGATCTTCAAAAAAAACTCATTAAAACTAAAAAAGCAACAGATAATCAACTAGATGAAGCTGCTGAAATTCTGAAACATCAACTCGATACAGATGCTTATACGGCTGTAAATGAATTTATAGAACATTTGAGAAGAAATATTTACAATGATATTGATAAAGAGCTAAACAATGATGAATTTAAGAGCGCTTTTGAATGCAGGATAAATGAAGCTATAACTATATTAAGCACTGCTCTTAAAGAAAAATTTGATGTAACTATGGCTGAATTCACAAATGACGTTGCGGATATAATTGAAAAGTATCATCGTTACGTGTCGGAGTTGTTAAATGCCTACAAAAATTCGGCACAATTTGATTTTGATTTTATACCAAATATTGATATAAAAAGCGGTGTTAACCGTAATGGCACAATATCATCTATAATTCTTGGTATTGGGGGTGTCATAGTATGTTTTTTAAATCCAGCAGGATGGGTAGTTTTGGCATTATCAATTATTGGGCTTGTAATCAGTATTGGGAAGGGGGTATTGGAATTTTTAGATCATAATTATAGAGCTTCCCAGCAGAAAAAAGCTGCTAACGATAACATCGAAAAAATGGGTGATAAAATTTCAGAATCAGTAATAGCGAACCTTAAAGATGCGCATACCCCTTTACAAGAAGGTATAGCGGTTATAAAGGATGATTTGTTTAAATCTGTTAATCATATCAGATCGATAAATCAGGTTTTTCGCAGTGCAGAAACAAAGTTCGAATTATTAACTACAACAGTTGAAAAGGAAGGCGCAAATTAAAATGGAAACAATCAATGTATTTCAAATGAAACAAAAAAAAACAGTTGAAATTCTCAAAAAAACACTTGTTTTTTTGGAGGAAGGCAAACAATTTGGTATCGAAATTGACGAAAAACAGATAGAAAAAGTAAAAATCGGAATCAGTGCAACTGGCGATGAAAAACTTAAAGTCGCCCTGATCGGTGGGTTTTCAGAAGGTAAAACTTCAATCGCAGCGGCATGGTCTGAACACTATGACAAGTCAACAATGAAAATCAGTCAGAGCGAATCTTCCAAAGAAATAGTATTTTATTCTCTTGATGATATTGATTTAATTGATACTCCTGGCTTGTTTGGTTTCAAGGAAAGTGCAGATAAAGAAAAGTATAAGGACATAACAAAAAAGTATGTAAGCGAAGCTCATCTTGTTTTATATGTAATGAATCCAAATAACCCTATTAAGGAAAGCCACAAGGAAGAATTAGTATGGCTTTTTAAAGACTTGAATATTCTGCCACGTACTGTATTTGTAATAAGCCGTTTCGATGAAGAGGTCGATATTGAGGATAATGATGATTACGAGTATGGCCTTAAAATTAAAAAAGAAAATATATTAGGTCGTTTGAATGATTTCAGAATAATAAGTCCAGGTGAAGAAGTAAGCATTGTAGCAGTATCCGCCAATCCTTTTGAAAAAGGTATTGATTACTGGCTTGATCATCTTGAAGAATTTAAAAAGCTATCTCATATAAAATTATTACAAGAAGCAACAACAAATAAGATTAAATCAGCCGGAAACACAACTGCATTGATTCTATCTTCGGAAAGCTGTTAAACTTGCAAAGGGATTTAACAAAGCCCTACCTATTGTTGGCTCAGTCCTTGGCATTGGGATGGACCTGTGTGATAGTTATAATCAAATGAAAGAGGAAGAGAAATTTAAACTCGTTATCAATGGCGTGGTTTCAGAGTTAGAACAGCAAAGGAATGAATATTTAGGATTTATTGAAGATAATCAAGTATTCATTTCTCAATTTTTTCCCGATTATATAAAATTGTTAGAACAAATAGACATAATGAAAAATGAAATGGTGAAAAAAGAACAGCAACAGGAACAGTTTATACAATGGCAGAAAGATGGCGAAATCATTGAAGTTGATTTTAAGCTGTAAATCGAATACTATAAGCATACTGCTGGAGGATATAGAGAAAAGACCTGTGCCTGTCACTAACTTATAAACTTAATCTTGATGGTACTTGGTAGTGCGGCCGAGCCAGGTCGAAGCAAATAGTGAGTGTGAAGCCTACCGGGAACCGATGCCTGGCACACTTAACTAAAAATGAACTAAGGAGAAATTATTTTATGAAAAAGTATAATATTTTATACGATACGAACGCCATAATATACTTATTTGAGTTTAAAGAAAATAATATAACTAATGGAAAAATCGAAATGCAAAATTTATACAATTTAGCTAAAGAAAATAATGGTTTTGTCACTTCAGTAACATTGTATGAAATTCTCTATAAGTGTTGGTGCAATAATAGTTTTAATTGGGAAAACTGCAAAGATGAATTCAAAAAATATCTAATTTTCTTAAATAGAATGTTTATAAACAAGATCTGGTTAATAAATGATAGTATCCAAAAAATTGATATAAATGATCTATTTACTTGTGAGGAATACGTTATTAAGGAAATATTTAATAAAAAAATTCAAGGTGAAGTTGAATTTTTATATAGAATAATTTCAAATATTGGGATTTCTATCCAGAATTGTTTTGAAGACATTTTCGGCAGGAAAGTTGAGTTAGGTTATTATCTTGCTGTCACAAAAGAAAATGCAGAAATATTTAGACAAAAACTATATGATGTTTGTAACAGGAGACATGTTAAAGAATTAACTAACGAAGAAGTTGATAAAAAAATTGATAGAATTATATTTGAATATCTTTTTTTTAATTTGAAAATTCTTGCATGTAACTATGCTATTCCACAAAAAAAAATAGATGCATTGGAAGAAAATGAGAAAGCAAAATTCGCTGAATTAATTCATCATGTAGTTAATCCACATGATGAGAATTTTCAAAACAGTTTTCTGAAAAAATTTCATTCAATGAAAGAAAAGAATCCTAATAAAGATGATAATGAAATAATTAAAGAAATTGCTATAGAACTGAATCAGAAAGTACAGAATCTGAAGTATGAAGATATTAGCGATTTTATAGAAAAATTTGATAAAGATAAAAGCATTAGTATAGATGGTGAACAAGCAATTTTTCTTCAGATTTTTGATTCGCCAGATTGCAAATTTATTCAGGCACCAGAAAGTATGAATGGGTGTGGGGCACAGTACATAGTATGGTTGATAGCGAAATATAAGAAAAGATCTAAAAAAGATATATTAAGTAGAATATATAATGAATCGAATGAATTTTTCAAATGGTATCGTAATAATTATGAATACACTTATAGTGAAGGGAGTGAAAAATATTTTAAATTTTTTCTTCAACAATTTATTGAAAAAGGACGAAAAATATCAAAAAATGATGCGAATGATTATCTCATTGCAAGCGCTGCTGAATATTCACAAGAATTAGTTATAATAACTTTTGATAAATTAATGAAAGAGTATCTTAAACAAGAAAATAGATACTATGATGAAGAATTATATTCTTACATAGAGAAAAGAAGGTTATAACTCTATTAGCTGCGGTAGGCTATGCCTGCAAAACACGGTACCGGGGAAACCTCCAAAAACTAAATGATACAAGAAAAAGTAAAATATTGCTAACGTAGTTTGCAAAACACGTTAAAAAAGGCAGTGACGGTGCCAGGCACACTTAACTTATTGACTTAACTTATTGCGTTGAGAGTTGCTGCATCGACGAGCATGGCCCAGTTCTTTGATCGGAAGGAATTGCTTCCGAAGACTGTTCGGTTTACGATTTTTAGTGAGTTTCAATTTGAAAGGAGAACGAAAATGAATGAAAATAATCTGATTGAGAATACTGAACTGAAAAGCCTGCCAAACATTGGCAAAGAAATGGATAACGATTAAAGAGAGACCTGTCCCTGACACTAACTTATAAGCTTAATCTTGAGGGTACTAGGTAGTGTGGCGGTGCCAGGCACATTTAACTTAATGTAAGATAGAATCTTTTTAATTTGGGAAAAAATTCGCTCTAAAAGCTAAGGTGTTACACTTGGTGATTTGATTTGTATTGATTACAGTTGGAAAGAACTGCATCTATACTCTCAAACATTATATGAGCTGTCAGAAAATGTATGGATAAGTCACCATCCAACGCTACTGACATTGAGTCGGACGATATTAACGTCAGAGACACTGTTTCTTTCGTTTGGGAGATAAAGTTATGGAATAAGACATGACTAAACCGGTATCATGAGGGAGATAATAATGCCACCACGAAAAGATTTAAAAAATCAACGCTTCGGACAACTTGTTGTCCTAGAACTAGCGGACAAAATAGGGAAAGATACACATAGAGCATGGCTTTGTCGCTGTGATTGTGGAAATGAGATCATATTACGTGGGTATCTCCTAACGGGCAGAAAGAATACTCATTGTGGATGCTTATCCAAAATTAAAGTTAACATGTTGGGAAAAACATATGGTCGTCTTACAGTTATTGGATTTGCTGAAAATGATAAGTACCAAAATGCCCAGTGGCTTTGTCGCTGTGAATGTAGAACTGAAAAGATTGTTCAAGGTGCAGCCCTTCGTCGTCGTGCCATTCAAAGTTGTGGGTGTTTAAAACTTGAGCAAAATGCGGCAGATATGCAAGGTCGCCGGGCAAATGATCTTGTGGATGGAACCTCTCTTGGTAAAATTAGCAGTTCTACCTTGAACTCAAACAATATTTCAGGGTGCAAAGGTGTGAGTTGGAATGCTAAAACAAGTAAATGGATGTCCAATATCACATTGCAGAAAAAGCGAATGTATTTGGGATCATTTGCTAAGCTACAAGATGCAGTTGAAGCCCGGGAAAAGGCAGAAGAGATTTATTATGCTCCAATTATAGAAAAATTCAGGAGCATGTCAATTTAAAGATAAAGTCCGGGAGGTCTGAAATGAGATATATCAAAAAATATCTAAGTATTCTTTTTTCGTAAGCCTCCGTGCCAGGCACAACTTAACTTATGGACTTAACTTATCGTTCCGTGTCCCGAGGTTCGAATTATCAATTGCCCCAAGATTAGTCTCCCATTTTTAGCTCCCGGTCACCGGGGCTACGTCAAAAACCGGGAGATAAATAGACCTAATGTGCGCTTTGCGTCAATTCTTCTAAAGGAGAAAAACCGATGAAATGTGAAAAAAATCTAAAGACAACCATTATCTATCGCAGCGGTGATGAATCGCTGCTGGATGACATCCAGGCGCTGTGGGAAGCGTTAAACCTGAATCATCGTGACGCTGCCGTAATTTTTAAGTCACACTATGAAAACTTCACTTTCGAAATGCGCAAAAAAAATCTGCTCCAGAAGGCCAAAAATGGGCAAATGCGAATTGAAATTGCGGTTGATCAGGAAACCGCCCAAAATGTCGGGTACTGTATTTCCCGGGTCGAATTTTCCGGTGATGCTGAAATGGAATCCTTATATGTGCAGGACGACTATCGGGGACTGGGCCTCGGTGCGGCGTTGTTAAGCAATGCCATTGCCTGGATGGATGAAATGGGGGCGCATACTAAAACCGTGTCAGTAGCGGGGGGCAATGAAAAAGTCTTCAGCTTTTATGCACGTTTTGGGTTTTATCCCAGAAAAACCCTGCTGGAGCAGATAAATGGACGTGAATAAGGCTGCGGTGGCCAGGCACACTTAAGAGCTCCAGTGCCAGGCACACTTAACTTATTGACTTAACTTATCGGGGACGATTCTTCCCGTTAACACATGGGACTGAGGTTTTGTGCACCATCTTCTAACGGTGCCGGTCTCAACTTAACTTACTAAGCGCTGCGGGAAAGATAACGATAAATAAGGAGATGTAAATGAAACCTTGTGAAAATGGGATCAGCTGATTGAACAAACAGCTTTAGAGCTGCCGGGAACAATCCGGGACTATCAGCCGGAATGGGATGCCGTCCGATATTTTATTGGCGAGTTGATGTTTGCCATGCGCGGTGAGAACAAGAACGGCGACTCACTGTTGACCCTCAAGCTGCCAATCGGCGATGGTGAAATTCTCCGCTCCCGTTATCCGGATATTATTCCCGGCTATCATATGATTAAACAGCATTGGAATTCGCTTCTGCTTGCCGGCGATGTCCCGGAACCGGTTTTGATCGACTGTATCCAACTGGCTTATCAGACCGTGTTTATGAAACTGACGAAAAAGAAACAGCGGGAAATTGTGGAAAGCAGTCCCGCTGCCAGGCTACACTTAATTTAAGATCGTCCGGTTGGTTAGGTCTTTGGTGGTACCTGCAAGGACGTTTGGGTTTTCTAGGTATAGCGTTCACCTCATTTCTCCATTACAAAAGCCCTCACAGGAAAACCCATGAAGACTTTTGTAATTATATTTAGTTTTAAATGACTAAAATTTTAAGTAATATATCAAAACAACGTTGAGTGACTTCCTACACGATAGAGCATCAATGCTAGAAGGATACCTGTACCTGACACCAATATATACAAGCTAACAGTACCTGTAAAGATTTCCGTTTTATCGGTCACCTCAAATTATTGTTTCAGCAATACTTCTATAAACTGAATTTTCAATCCATTGGGATCGGCGATATAGAAAAACTTTAGATGCGGATTAGGCTGAAAAGGACCGCTGTGAAGAGCAATTCCCTTTTCGTTAAACATTTTCATGGTTTCGTCTAAATTGTTAACTTGAAAACCCAGGGAAATATCTTCGCCAATGCTGACTTTTTCAATGGCCTGGTTGCAAATCAATTCTACCTTTGTTTCACCCTCTCCTAAAAATGCCAGTTCGACCCCTGCTTCGGCGTTAAGTCTTCTGTTAAATTTAAGTCCCACGATTTCAGTGTAAAACGCTAACGATTCATCCATGTTATTAACCATTACTGTTACCCAAGAAAATTTCATCATTATTCTCCTTAAATTTTTGATTTATTACAATCATTACTTTTATTATAATCGTTTTCCTTTAATTCTACCTTTTCACCATTCAGTAACCAGTTCATTGTCCGTACCGCACATAATTTTCCGCACATTGTACAGCTATCTTCATTTTCGGGGAGCTGAGTTATTAAGCTAGGATTTATTATTTGTGATTTCAGTGAAAAAATTAGAATTTTTGTCATGATGTCAAAAAAATTTATTATTTAATTGTAAACAAAAAGGCGATATTTACCACATTAAATGTTTTGAAATCTTGAAATATTGGCGTATAATAAAAAGTATAGTTTTAAAAGAAAAAGATGCAGCAGCGGTATATCGAATACTGTAAGCAAACTGGAGGATGCAATGAAAATGATGAACCTAACCTGAGCGCTGACGTGATTCGACTGATAGAAAGCCCCAACTGGTACACAACGGATTCCCAAAAATAGCGGTGCCAGGCACACTTAATTTATAAACACACGTTTGTTTTGTAATTTTTATCACTACATTATTAGAATGAAAGAGGTATACCATGAAACCAATCATCGCAGCTTGCGGAAATGATTGCAGCGTATGTCCCCGCTTTATGCCAAAAACAGCCGCTGAATTAAAAGCCACAGCAGAACTGTGGTACAAAATCGGATTTCGGGACCGTGTTGTGTCCAATGATGAGATTAAATGTTGGGGGTGTACCCTTGCTAATTGGTGCCGCCATGAAATTATTGCCTGCACCGCCAATCGAAAAATTCAAAATTGCGGTGAGTGCGGGAATTACCCCTGTGAAAAAATAAAGCAGGCTTTTGTAAACACGGCGCGCTTTGTTCCGGATTACTGGGAATACTGTACCGAAGCAGAGTTTGCAGTTATGGAAAAAGCTTTTTTAGAAAAACAAATCAATTTGGACCGATTAGCGGAAGAGTGCAAGTTGTCTCTAAGACATGAAGAAAATGACTAAAAGGATCATGAAAATTGGGAAACGACGGATTACTATTTTTTCAGAAGATGATGCCAGCAGTGGTGCCATTATTTACATTCACATGGCTTCGACAGACATGGAGCAACTGGTAAAAAACTGGACGGGGTGGAGGCAGTTCTGGCGATGACGATTATCCCTATGCCGTGCCGCTGAGCTATGTCTATTTCAACGAGCGTGAGACCTGTGTCTGAGAAACCTCCGAAAAACTCTCTTTTCTGTAAAAGCATGAAAGTTTGATGATTCTCCTAAAGCTGTCGGTGCCTGGCTCAACTTACATGCCCGTGCCTGACACTAACATATAATGAATCGCTGTTGGATGACATCCAGGTGCTTTGGGAAGCGTTGAACCAGCATCATCGTGACGCCGCTGTGAATTTTAAAGCTCACTATGAAAAGAATACCTTTGAAATGCGCAAAAAAAATCTGCTCCAGAAGGCCAAAAATGGCCAAATGCGAATTGAGATTGCGGTTGATCAGGAAACTGCCCAAAATGTCGGGTACCGTATTTCTCGGGTCGGATTTTCCGGTGATGCTGAAATGGAATCCTTATATGTGCAGGACGACTATCGGGGGCTGGGCCTCGGCGAGAAGCTGTTAAGTAATGCCATCGCCTGGATGGATGAAATGGGGGCGCATACTAAAACCGTATCAGTAGCAGTGGGCAACGAGAAAGCCTTCAGCTTTTATGAGCGCTTTGGCTTTTATCCCAGAAAAACTTTGCTGGAGCAGATAAATGGACGTGAATAAGGCTTCGGTAGCCAGGCACAATTAACTTAAACTTGGTTTTCAATTTTGACAAATTGCAGCCGACCAATACCGTTTGATGCTCACCGTTTGTCACATTATGCGAAGGCACAGGAGAAAAAATGCAACTATAAATGAATAGGGAGACATCGATGGGAAATACCGATAGTTTGTGGATGAAACTTTTGAGAAGTACTGGAATGGTTTTAGATGATGATAACATTGCGCTATTGCAGAATAATTTTATACTTAAGTTAATAAAAAAAGATCATTTCTTTTTACAGGAAGGTGAGAAATCCAGAGAAATCGGGTTTATCATGAAGGGTCTTTTTCGATCTTATTACATCGATAAGAGGGGGAATGATATCACAAAGTATTTCTATGCGGAAGGTGGAACGCTCTTTTCTTATTTGGCTTACCTGTCTCAAAAGGAATCGACCTATTGTATTCAGGCTTTGGAAGACAGTGAGCTTCTGGTTATGAAAATTGAAGATTTTGAGAGAATCGTAGATGGTAACTATGAGCTGCTTTTATTTTACAAAAAAATGATTGATAATGTCCTTGTTGCAAAAGAGGAACACGCAAACAGTTTTAAATTATTAAATAGTGTCGATCGCTATAAACAATTTCTTGCAAAATATCCGGATTTGGAAAAGCGTCTCAAACAGTGTCAGCTAGCATCCTATTTAGGAATCACCCCGGTGTCACTCAGCCGTATACGAAAAAAATCAAATCTTATCAAATGATAATGCGGATAAGCTTCAGATGACTTATGATGATGCCTAAGTTTATTAATGGAGGTTGAAAGAAATGAAAGATGGACGTGTTGTTTTGATTACGGGATGTTCGACCGGTATTGGACGGGAACTTTGTGAGGTTTTATTTAATGCTGGACATAAGGTTGTGGCAACAGCTAGAAATGCTGACAGCTTAAAGGATTTGTCGGCATCGTTGAAGCTGTTCCTGGATGTGACGAAAGAGGAGTCGATTCATGAAGCAATAAATGAAGTGGTTTCACGATTTCACAAAATTGATATACTTGTCAATAATGCGGGCTACTCAATGAGAGGTGCACTGGAAGAGATCGACGTAAAGCTTGCCAGAGATATGTTTGATGTGAATGTTTTTGGGATCATTCAGATGGTTCAGGCAGTGGTGCCGGAAATGCGCAAGCAAAAATCCGGTAAAATCATAAACATCGGATCGATTTCGGGGAAATTTACTCAACCGATTAACGGAGCCTACTGTGCATCAAAATTTGCAGTAGAAGCTTTAAGTGATGCATTGCGATTAGAATTGCACAGCAATAATATTCAGGTTACCGTTATTGAACCGGGACCAATGAATACAAATTTCTTTAAGACGTTGGACAACAATTCGAATGCTCTGACATCAGATGCAAATTCATATTATGCACGTTTTTATGAATCAGATGCGAGTAATATGAAGAAACAAAAATTAGCAGAATCGAAAAAAGCTGCAAAAACCATCAGTGATATCATTATGAAAGGCAGGTTGAATGCCCGATATCAGGTTGCGGTTCCTTTTTCATACAACATGATTACACATTTTCCTGATTCCCTAAAAGAATACATTTTGAAAAATAGGTAGAAGTGGTGGGTGACTAAAATGTGTGACCGGTGCCTGCCCCTTAACTTATTTCACTTAACTTATTGAGATAACTCGGACATTTACATTAACGTGTAACTAAGATGCAAGGAGGTAAAAACGATGCAAGCGGACTGGTTATTTAGGAACGAAAATTACATCTGTAACTTTAGAAGTGTTGGTGTATTAATAAGAAACAATAAAATTCTGGTGCAACGTGACAAGGATGGTTTGGAATATGCTTTACCAGGAGGACATGTCAAAATCGGTGAATCTTCGATTGAAGCAGTGATTAGAGAATATCGAGAAGAGACCGGGGCGGATATTATCTGCGAAAGACTGATCTGGGTGGAAGAATGTTTTTGGGAATGGGACAAAAGGCTGACAAATACAATTGCATTTTATTATTTGATAAGCTTACGGGACAAAACGGATATTCCGGATAATGGCGAGTTTGCTTCCCAAAAAGATAATTGTAATGTTGTATTGGGATGGGTTCCTTTGGATGAGCTCAAGCCATTGACAATATACCCTTCATTTCTAAAAGAAAAAATATATGATATAAATGATTATACAGAACATTTCATAACAAAAGAATAATCTGACAATTTGTTGTGCAGATTATAGAGTGACCGGTGTCTGCCTCTTATTATTCAACTTACTTATTGAGATAACCAAGGGAGAAAGTTATCAATTTACAAGAAAGAAGGAAAAACCATGAAGTGCAAATTTACTCACACCAACATCATCGCCAAAGATTGGAAAAGGCTCTCCCAATTCTATCAGGAGGTTTTTGGATGTGTACCGGTTCCTCCGGAGAGGGATATGCAGGGAGACTGGATTAATCGGCTGACTGGTCTTAAGGGGGCACATGTGCGTGGGGAACATCTCCGATTACCGGGCTATGAAGACAAGCTGCCCACACTGGAGATTTTTTCCTATGACGATTGGGTCGACGGGGGAATACCTCAGATTAATCGGACTGGCTTCGGGCATATTGCCTTTGAAGTGGATGATGTAGATGCTGTACTCAACGCATTACTGGCTGCCGGCGGTGGCCAGATTGGAGAACGGATTGTGGCCGATTATCCAGGCAACGTGGTGGCAACCTTCGTTTATGCCACGGATCCTGAAGGCAATATTGTGGAACTCCAGAACTGGGGAACCCGCTAATCAATATAGTGATACCACTTTCGGTGCCAGGCACACTTAACTTACTAAGCGCTGCGGGAAATTGCAAAAAGTAGCCTCGCTGCCAGGCTACACTTAATTTAAGATCGTCCGGTTGGTTAACAACCTGATAATAAATTTACAGGAGGATTATGATGGCATTTGAAGAAAGAAGTTTCAGATCATTTAACGAACAGGATACAATCCAGGCTTGGATATACAAGCCGATTCGCAAACCCCGGGGAATTGTCCAGATTGTCCACGGTTTTGGTGAACATTCGCGACGTTATCTCCATATGATTCTGAAGCTCAACGAGGCCGGGTTTGTGGTTGCGGCCGATGATCATGTCGGACATGGCAAAACCGCCGCTGAATCGGGAAATTGGAGTGACTGGGGAGATAAAGGTTACATGACGATGGCCGAAGATGAACACAGCCTGCGCCAATTGGTTCAGGCCGAATATCCGGAGTTGCCTTATTTTATGTACGGTCACAGCATGGGCTCGATGATTGCCCGATCCTATGCCGCCGCCTATGGTGAGGGCATGGACGGGTTGCTGATCTGCGGAACCTCGTCGGTTTTTCCAAAGACTGGGGAGCTGACTGCGGCACTGCAAAAGTGTATCGACGAGGGCAAAGGTGAAGAAATCGATCCCAGTTATCTAGGGGTGCTTTTTGAATGGATGACGAACCGCATCACTAATCCCCTGACTCCCAATGATTGGATATCTGGCGATCCGGATATCGTCGCTGATCATGCCAATGATCCCTTCAACAATTTCACCAGCCCGCCGAATATTCGTTCAACCTACGATTTTATCATGATGATTGATAGCATTATCGGTACCCAGTGGGCCGAGAAAGTTCCAGCGGTGATTCCGGTTTATAATATTGCCGGCGATCAGGATCCAGTGGGCCTTTACGGAGAAGGTGTCTATGCGGTTTCAAGCTGGCTGGCGGAAACCGGAAATCAGGTCAAAACCAAGCTTTATTCCGGGTATCGTCATGAAATCCACAATTATCGGGATATTCGCGACGAGGTCGAAGACGGCATGATCGACTTCATCAATGAGATCATTGCGGTTAAGGACAACTGATTTAAAGAGAAGAAGTAATAAGATTAACATCGGGTCGTTTTGATCGTCATTGCCAGAAGGCCTTTCGCAACCTGTGACAAACGAAACGATCCTAACAAGCTTACATCAAAGAATGAGGCGATGATAAATATTTAAATAATGACACGATTCTGTTGTAAATTAAATACCGTCATAATAGTAAAATAAAGCGAACCGGTTAATCGGGGTTATATGAAATATGGGCAAGTTATTAGAGGATGTCAATGATGAATATTAATTTAAATGAATACTTTAAAAAACAAAAAAAATTTAGTGGCAATGTCTTGTTATCAAAAAATAATGAAATTATATTTAATGAATCATATGGATATTCAAATAAGGAAAAAGGAATAAAAAATACACCTCAAACAAAATTCATGATTGGCTCGATGACAAAGGCAATAACGGCCTTATGTATTATGCAGTTATCAGAAAAGGGGATACTTTCAACACAACAGCATATTGACGATTATCTTCCCGACGTCTACCAGGGTCACGGCATTACAATTCATCATCTGCTAACGCATACTTCTGGGACACCGAACTACTTTATGCTAAGAAAACAAATAAAATGGGGCGAACATCACACCCCCCAAGAAATACTGCAAATTGTAAAAGGTTATCAATTGAAATTCCCTGTTGGTGAAAAATGGGCGTACAATATCACTAATTATCTTATTCTTGGCTTGATCATTGAAATGGTTTCGGGAATGAATTTTCACCAATATGTTAAAAATAATATATTTATTCCTGCTAAAATGAATCATTCAGGTTTTATTGATGAAGAACAAAAAAATGTCGCCATTAATTATATTAACGGTGAAAAAGGGTTCTATATGGATCCATCAATATTTTTGCTAATTTTAAATTGAAGAAAAATATTTAAAATTTAACATTGACAAGGTAGAGTTCTACCTATATAATAAAGACAGGAGTCAACTTATTATGAAAGGAGTGAATGCAATGAAGCGTGATGATATGATTCCCCATGACTTTTACATTAAAAATATAGCTCATGTGTTACGTTATAAAAACGATCAAAAGCTAGCAGCATATGATATTACTGAGCCACAAGTACGTCTTTTGGGACACATTGATGGAGCACAAAGATCTGGGCAGGAAATTAGCCGCAGATACTTGAGTAGAGCCATGCAGATTTCCGGTCCATCTGTAACAAGCTTGCTTAACAGTCTTGAAAAGAATGGATTTATTATACGCCGTTCGGGTAATGAGGATGGTAGGACTATACTGATCGAGCTTACCGAAAAGGCGAAGGTGCTTCTTAATGAAATGTCCAGTATTCTCAATGCAATAACGGATGAACTACTGGTCGGATTTTCAGAGGAGGAGAAAGTTACCTACCTAATATTTCTAAAACGAACTTATGATAATTTAGGAATAGAATCACACATATAAAACAGTACTTATTTTTTGATAATATAAGTAGAATTCTACCTATGTTATACCGACACATTATCTAAATATTGAAACAAAAATCGGAAAATAGGTATAATTGAACCTATAATTAAAAGAGGAGATTTATAATGGAAAACACAAAAAAAGACTCAATATATTATCTTGAAAAGGCACCTGTGCCGAAAGCAATCGCCCATATGGCAATACCCATGATTTTAGGCATGGTTGTTAATATAATTTATAACATTACAGACGCTTACTTTATTGGAAGGCTGGGGAGTACATCCATGCTAGCATCCGTTACCCTTGCGTTGCCATTTACAACCATTCTCATGGCGATTGGAGAAATTTTTGGAACGGGAGGGGGCACATATATTTCCAGATTGTTAGGCGAGGGAAACATTGAGGGTGTTAAAAAAGCTTCGTCAGTAAATTTTTATCTTTCTCTACTTTCAGGAATAGCATTTATGTTAATTTGTCTCCCAGTCTTATCTCCTGTACTGAAAGTGTTAGGAGCTACGGGAGAAACGTTGTTCCACACAAAAGACTATATCCTTGCTTTCGCAATCGGAAGTCCATTTGTAATCGCCAATTTTACATTGGCGCAAACGGTCAGGAGTGAAGGCGCATCAACAGAATCCATGATCGGAATGATTATCAGTGTAATTGTCAACATAATTCTTGATCCGATATTTATATTCCTTTTTCATATGGATGTGATGGGGGCCGCCGTAGCAACTGTTATCGGCAATGCCTGTGCCGTTGCATATTATATTTACTATCTCAAAAATAAAAGCCCTGTTCAGAGTGTTAGCGTTATAGATTTTAAACCTACTAAAGAAATAATTTTTAGCATTTTTAAGATTGGTATGTCCGCTTTCCTGCTGTCTAGCTTTTTAATTGTGTCAAGCCTGATGTTTAACAATTATGCAGTCCTATATGGCGACTATGTTGTTGCGGCTTTTGGAGTGGCAAACCGTGTATGTCAAATATCAGATTTTATTGGTATGGGTATATATATGGGAGTTATTCCGCTGATTGCGTTTTCTTACGCTTCCAACAATACGGAACGATTGAACGAAGTTTTGAAAACAACGGTACTATATCTAATCAGTATTATTTTGGCCATTGCAGCTGTCTTATTTGTATTTCGCACTCAGGTTCTTGAAATATTCAGCACTGATAAAGATGTTATAACTGTTGGCGCTACAATTCTTGCAGCTTTATTGATCTTTACCTTGTTTGCAGGCATATCAGGTTTTTTTACCAGTATGTATCAGGCATTTGGAAAAGGCGTTCAGTCTAATATTATGTCCGCCGTTAGAGGGGTTGCCCTAATCCCGATTATTATTATTGGAAACAATCTATTTCAATTAAACGGGGTAATGTGGTCTATGACAGCCGCTGAAATAGTCGCCTGTACCGTTGGCGTAATTTTGTGGATTTCATCCAAGAAAAAAATCATGAATACCCCGCTGAAAGAACGCATAACATTTAACCCTGACGAAATATAATATTTTTCAATTATTGTTTCAGCAATACTTCTATAAACTGAATTTTCAATCCATTGGGATCGGCGATATAAAAAAACTTTAAATGCGGATTAGGCTGAAAAGGACCGCTGTGAAGAGCAATTCCCTTTTCTTTAAACATTTTCATGGTTTCGTCTAAATTGTTAACTTGAAAACCCAGGGAAATATCTTCGCCAATGCTGACTTTTTCAATGGCCTGGTTACAAATCAATTCTACCTTTGTTTCACCTTCTCCTAAAAATGCAAGTTCGACCCCTGCTTCGGCATTAAGTCTTCTGTTAAATTTAAGTCCCACGATTTCAGTGTAAAACGCTAACGATTCATCCATGTTATTAACCATTACTGTTACCCAAGAAAATTTCATCATTATTCTCCTTAAATTTTTGATTTATTACAATCTTTACTTTTATTATAATCGTTTTTCTTTAATTCTACCTTTTCACCATTCAGCACCCGGTTCATTGTCCGTACCGCACATAATTTTCCGCACATTGTACAGCTATCCTCATTTTCCGGTTTAGAATTCTTGTCATGATGTCAAAAATATTATTTAATTGTAAATAAATAGGCGATATTTTCTACATTAAATTTTTTGAAATCTTGAAATATTGGCGTATAATAAAAAGTGTGATGATTTTAAAAGAAAAAGAGGCAGCAGTACGTCAAATATCATCTGGTAAAGCCAGACTCATCTATGTGAGTTATTCCAGCGGGATAAATCGGTTATTTCCAGACATATCAATAATATATTTAAAGAAGGCGAACTGGATTAAGAGTCAACTGTTGCAAAATCTGCAATAGTTCAAATAAAGGAACTCGAAAACAGTGAATCATCAAGCGGGTATAGCAAGACATGTCGGTGTCAATAAAACCGTCTCCCTTTGCGCAATTAATGGTATAATAAGGGTATTTCAGACAGAAGACATGCTGACAAAAAAAGAACAACTTAGAAGACCAGAGCTGCGTAAAGAAGATAAAACATCCATTAACGACAACAAGAAAAGAGGATGGTTAAAATGATTAGCAAAGTCCTTTCTATCAATCAGATTGAAACACTTAAGAAATGGCTTCAAACGGAAGAAATAAAAAACCAAACAAAGCATTCTTTGTCCGTGTTCGTGCAAATATTTTCAGCCCGGAGTGATCCCCAATGGCTAACAGAAATCGAATCTGCGATTCGGGTTGTTGCACCGCTGGCGGTGATTGTCGGGAGCAGCACCATGGGGGAAATTGGCGAGGGGCGATTATTAACGAACACTTCCGTCATTTCCTTTGTATTTTTCAAGAAGACCCTTGTGCAGGGTTTTTTTGTCGATATTAAAAACCCGGACGAAGCCGTTGTGGGAAAAAGCTTTTCGGAAGAAATTGAAAGCAGATGCCAGAAGATTGGCGGGGTTTTGTTGCTGGCAACCTCTTCTTCAATAGATGCTTCTAATTTTCTAAAAGGTTTTTCCGCGGGCAGAAGGGGGACCTATCCGGTATTTGGCGCCGGTGCCGGGGTTTACGAAGGCGAGCAGAAACCAATAGTCTCATTGAATCATCAATTCTCATCAAACGGGGTAGTCGCGGTGGTCTTTATGGGTGATGACATTGACATTGTGGTGCATACTTATTTAGGTTGGGAACCCCTGAGTAAGGAACTGACACTAACAGAAACGAACGGATTGTGGTTAAAAACAATTGATGATCAACCGGCTTTTGAGGTGTATCATCGGTATCTGAACATTCAAGACGATGAAGACTTCTTTTTGAATGTACTGGAATTTCCCCTGCTCGTAGAAAGAAACGGGATTGTCTATGCAAAAACGCCGATTGAAGTCAAAAATCGTCATGCAATAAAATTTATTGCCGATATTCAACAGGGCGAATCGGCTCGGATTGGCTATGGGAATCCAGCAAGGATCATTAAAAATGCCAGGGCTATTCAGGACCGGGTTCAAGCCTTTAATCCGGAAGGGATTTTTATCTACTCCTGTACCTGCCGTCGATTTCTGCTTCAGAATGAGGTGGAGCTGGAAACCAAAGACTTTCAAACCATTGCCCCGACCGCCGGTTTTTATACCAATGGCGAGATTTACTCCCATGAAGAAACGGTGATGTTGCTTAATGCCACCATGGTGGCGGTGAGTATGAAAGAAGGGGCGGGCAAAGCGCATGAAGAGGTTCTTGAAAAAGGGCTAGTTGAACCAATAACAGGGAAACCATTGATTTGGCGAGACAATCGGATGATTTCCCGACTGGTAAATTTTATCGGGAAAGTCACCGCCGGAGGAGTCCGCAAAGCGTCTGAAAATGGGCTTGAAAAGTCGATCGATGAACCAACCATGGTCGATCCCTTTAACCGCCAGAACAATCGAATTATTTCCCAACTCGTTAATTTTATTAAGGTGGTCACAGAAGAATTGGAAGTGGCCAACCAGGAGGCCACACGGTTGGCTGAGCGGGATTACCTCACCCAGGTCTACAATCGCTTGAAAGGTCATGAATTTTTGCAGAATGAAATGGTTCGGTGTAATCGTTATGATCTGGAATGTGCCATTATTATGATCGACGTCGATTTCTTTAAAAAGGCCAACGATACCTATGGCCACAATATTGGCGATGCGGTTCTGATTCAGCTGGTGGAAATACTAACGCAGGAAATCAGAGAAGTTGATGTGTTGAGTCGTTGGGGTGGTGAGGAATTTCTAGTTATTATGCCGCTAATTGATGAGGAAGGGGCAAAAAATGCAGCGGAACGGTTACGGGCTGTTGTCGAACGGACGCTGTTTACCCAAGGTCTCAGACAGACTGCCAGTTTTGGAGTGGCCACCTATAAAAAGGGAGAGTCGGCGGAAGCTTTTATTGACCGGGCTGATAAAGCCCTTTACGAAGCAAAACAAAAGGGCCGGAACTGTGTCGTGTCAAAGTGATGGATGCCTTGAAAGTAGCCGGGATGAAATGGTGGGAGACCAACGGGCTTCGCTGGCCGTGCAGGAAGACAATTATGCCCTGAAGCGGATAATGGGAATATAGAGATCTGGAGAGTAAAATTGAAAAATATAAAAACAACACAATTAAATTTAAGACCTTTGACAATAGCGGATACAAAAGATGTATATACTTATTCAAAGAGTCAGAATGTGGGGCCACGGGCAGGATGGAAACCTCATGAAACTATTGATGAAACTGAAGAGATCATGTCCATGCTTTTTATTGGAGCAGAAAACATCTGGGGAATTGAGATGGACAATCATGTCATTGGGTCAATCGGATTGATTGAAGATCCGCATCGTGAAAATGATCAGGTCCGAATGTTGGGTTACGCCTTGGGAGAAGATTACTGGGGTCAGGGAATCATGACGGAAGCAGCCAGAGCAGTCTTGGACTATGGTTTTAATACACTTGGCCTGGATCTGATTTCGGTGGTTCATTATCCATCCAATGAAGCGTCCCAGCGGGTTATTGAAAAATGCGGTTTCTTTTATGAAGGAACAATCCGACAGGCAGAAAAAATTTATAACGGTGAGATCCGGGATGTGAAGTCCTATTCCATCACTAAGGATGAGTTCGATTGCGCCAATTTTGAATAAATAATCATCACTGGATGTTCTTATGATGAGGGGACGTTTCGTTTGTCATACTTTTTACTACATGTGTACCAGCAATCAGTGCTACAGCTTCGTCGATTTTCAAAGGAAAAGCGAGATCGCGTGCCAACATATTTTCTGTCCCAACTGGTATGAGATATCACAGACGTTTTCTTAGAGAGAGCAACAGTATTTTTGACGTAACGATCATCATGAATACAGAAACAGATTACCCATATTAAAAAAACATGGGTAAAAAATCAAAAGAAATACCCATGTTTATTGCAACTGGAAAGAAATACCCATATAATTAGTGAAAGAAATTAATGCGCTGATCTGAGTCGAAAATGGCAGAAAATTTTTATGGATTAAGAAGGTGGAAGCAGCGGTGACAAATAAAAATACAAAATCAATGCGAACGGACTATCAGGCAATTTTTGAAAAAGCCTATCATTTGATGGATGAAGCGATCATCGCGGGTAATTGTGGTGAATTATGCGGCTATCATTGTTGCCGCCGTAACGACGCCGACGGTAAGCGATTGGGCATGTATTTATTACCCCTCGAATATGAATATATGCAATCTGAGGTCGTTGCCGATTACGATCTGCACAGTCATCTACAGTATAATATGCCCCCTAAAATCAAGAAATATTATTATATCTATTGCCATCTGGCAGAAGGTTGCCTCAGAGACCATCGTCCCATTCAATGCCGGACCTATCCCTTTGAACCCCATATCGAAAATGGTGAATTCTCAATTGTGATTGAAAAAGAGCAGCTTCATGGCTGTGTCCTGATTGAACGCATGCCAGAGTGGCGCCAGGCCTTTATCGATGGGGTTTATAATGGGTGGCTTGAACTGATGAAGATCCCAATCATTAAATATAACATTGAATATTTTTCAAAAGAGCGCATCGCTGCAAATAACATTATGAAACAATATCCTTTTTCCCATGAGACTATTGCGACAGTATAATCAAATCTTAAAATTTAAAGGAGTCAATCATATGGCAACCATTATTTACCGTAACGGCGATGAAGCCATGCTGGATGACATTCGGGAGCTGTGGGAAGCCTTGAATCAACATCATGGCCATATTTCTGAAAATTTTAAATCCCACTATGAAAATTTTTCTTTTGAATCGCGAAAAAGAAATCTGCTCTTGAAGGCCAAAAATGGGCGATTGCGAATTGAAGTGGCGGTTGATCAGGAAAATATGAAAAATGTGGGGTACTGTATTTCTCGAATCGAGTTTTCTGGGGATGCTGAGATGGAATCTCTTTACGTAGCGGAAAACTACCGTGGCTTGGGAATCGGCGAACTGCTCTTAAGCAATGCCATTAACTGGATGGATGAAATGGGGGCGCACACAAAAACCGTATCGGTGGCTGTCGGCAACGAAAAGGCTTTCGGCTTTTATCAGCGGTTTGGATTTTATCCCAGAAAAACACAACTGGAACAAGTCAAATAGCGTGGCAATTATAAAAAATAAATGGATAATAAGTGACCAATTCCTAACGGTAAAGTTTGCGAAGTTGAATTTCTGGGTTTACTCATAATAACAATCAATTAATTTGGAGGTAAGATTAAATGGATATAAAATTTGATCCAAATAACGTCGTTATTAAACTCTGTATGAGTGGAATGAGATTGGAAGATAGTGGAGACAATGAAAATGCAATCACGATGTTTCATAAAGCATGGCACGAAGCAACAGACGACTATGAAAGATTTATTGCAGCTTATCATTTAGCTCGTCAACAAAAGATTATTACAGTTAAATTGAAATGGATGGTAACATCATTACAGTGTGCCCTAAATATAAATGATGATAATGTTAAGAGTGCATACTCAACGTTATATTTAAACATTGCCAAATGTTATGAGGAGTTGTGTGATTCTGATAATGCAAAAATAAATTATGAATTGTCAAATTCATATAATGGTGCGCCTTCTGATGAAGGGCCATTTTATCATGGGACAAAGGCAGATTCGCAGGTTGGTGATTTACTGACAGCGGGTGGAAATTCAAATTACAAACCGGGGCTTAAAATGAACCACATTTATTTCACTGCTAATGTCAATAGCGCTGGACTTGCAGCAGCATTAGCAAAAGGAGAAGGCAGAGAACGCGTTTATATAGTAGAACCAACCGGTGTATTTGAAAACGATCCAAATGTTACTGACAAAAAATTCCCTGGTAACTTAACACGTTCATATCGCTCACAAGAACCTTTAAGAATTATTGGTGAAGAAACAGAGTGGACGAAACTGACAACTACAGAGCGACGCAAATGGCGTGATAATTTAGCGAAAAACAAGGGCGAAATTATTAACTGAACATATTTCACGATCAAGGTGATGGTTCTTTTGTGCAGATAGCTACTTTTAAAACCCGAAAAAACTGTCCCTACATTCTAGGAAACATCAGAGCCAAGCAATTTCAAGGAAGCGTTATTCAGAAAATGAATGGCGTTTTTTTATATGTGTAAATAATTCAGGCGCACAGTTTATAATTATTACATTTTCAGGGAGCTGCGTTATAAAGTTGGTAGTTATTTGCGATTTCAGCAAAAATAATTGCAATTTTTGTCATGATGTCTATAATATTATTTAATTGTAAATAAAAAGGCGATATTTTCCACATTAAATGTTTTGAAATCTTGAAATATTGGCGTATAATAAAAAGTGTGGTATTAAAAGAAAAAGAGGCAACGGTATATCGAATACTATATGCATACTCGAGGACAGTGCGTTATAATTTTAAAGGAGAATGAAAATAATCTGATTGACAAGACTGAGCTGACAAGCCTGCCAAACATTGGCAAAGAAATGGATAGGCAGCTTCGGGCCGTTGGGATCAATACCCCCGCGGAACTGGCTGCGACGGGAAGCAGGGAAGCCTGGCTCAGGATCCGCGCCATTGATGCATCGGCCTGTTATAATCGGCTGTGCGGGTTGGAAGGTGCCATCCAGGGCATTCGCTGGCATTATTTAGATGACAGTCTGAAAAAAGAATTGAAAGATTTTTATGAAGCCAATCGATAATACCAGTTACGTACTGATAGTGACTGGCTCAAAAGTGTCTGGTTCTATCTGAAAGATCCCCTAAGCAGCTGAACTGCTACAAAATCAATCTGGATCGCTACGATAAAGAAAACGTTTCCAAAAACACTGACGGTACTAGCCTCAACTTAACATAGACACAGCAACTGATTGCCAAATACTGGGAGGTAAAAATGTTTGAAAAGATATTCATTGAAGTCCTAAACATGAGCTTTATCGGGAGCATCGTAATTCTGGCCGTTCTCGCGGCCAGATTACTATTAAAGAAAGCGCCGAAGCAATACACTTACCTGTTATGGTCAGTGGTATTATTAAGACTGATAATTCCCTTTTCCTTTGATAGTGTGATCAGTCTTCTGCCGTTCAATCCCAATCCGATCCCGGCCAATTTTTTAACCACCGAAACGCCACAGGTTATCACCGGCATTGCTTTTGTTGATGTGCCCATCAACAACGCGTTGCCGCTACCGGAAGTCATTCCCGGGATTAATCTTTTACAGACTCTGATTTTTATCGGCTTCATTATTTGGATCATCGGCATGGCAGCCCTGCTGATTTACGGTGCTGTATCCTATGTCAGAATGAAGCAACACCTCAAAGGGGCAACCATTAAAAATGGCAAGCTCTTCATTTCCAGCCAAGTCATGACACCCCTTATCCTGGGGCTCATCAAACCTAAAATCTATTTGCCGGTAAATCTGGATGAAACTGAGAAAGAACACATCGTAGTGCATGAACAGACCCATATCCGCAGATTTGATCATGTGATCCGTTTTGTCAGCTATTTGGTTCTCTGTATCCACTGGTTTAATCCTCTGGTTTGGGCTGCTTTTTATTTCAGTGGCAAAGATATGGAAATGGCCTGCGATGAAGCAGTGATCAAGCAGTTGGGCGATGACCTAAAAAAAGATTATGCGCAGTCCTTATTAAAGCTGGCAACGGACAAATGAAATCGCCCCATGGCTCCATTAGTTTTGGGCGAAGGCGACGCAAAGGGAAGAGTCCGAAACATCCTCAATTTAACGAAGCCAAAGTTCTATGGCGTTGCCGCAGCGGTGGTTATGGTCGCTGTTATGATGGTCGGACTGCTCACGAATCCTGCGGACAATGGGGTATGGTTAACGGAAAATGAGATTGTCGATACCTTTGCCGCCCATGATCTGGCGATGGCCAAAGACAGCGGCAAAAACCCTGCTGATTATGCCATAGGCGGTATTGAACCGGCAATCTACCGGTTCAAAGACTATGATGGGACCTTATATCTTTATATTTTTGACAATCTGGATAAAACAAAGAGTAAAATTCACCTTTGGCCATTTGGTGGATCTGAAAAAATTGAATTCGATGGATCGATCTCGACCTTTGATTCGAAAAATGCGTCCTTTTTTTTAGAAGCACCGTTTGGCAATGGCGACATTCTGGATGCCAATGAGGCCAGCGAATTTGCTAAGCTGGAGAACGCCATTTCGGATACGGTTTTTCGGTATTTAAATGATGGCAAAACAGTTGTTTATCATGGCGAGAGCGAACACTGGCGCGGAACCTATCAGTTAAAATACTATAATAACCCGATCACGTATGAGGATGGACTATTGCATATGGACAGCGATAATTGGAATACTTATCAGCTAGCCTATATTGGTGATGATCTGGAAAATGTTGGCGACGACATCTCATTTGAATTTAATCAAGGTTTTGGCGGTACGGGAGTAAGACTGAATGACGCAGGGATTGCGAATTTAGGAAGCAGTGGCGGTAATGGCGGGGGGTCTAATCCTCCTCAGGATGTTACCCTGACCGTCAGGTGGAATGGTCAGGAAGAAAGTTTTGCTCTGCAGCCTTGAACAATGAACTGAAGCACGTTGGGAAGCTCAGTCTTATAGAGTATGAACATAATTAAATGGGTATCATTCAATATCTTTAAACAAAAAATCATTGAGTTGTTGAATCAAATCGCGGGGTTCTGTATTTTGATGAATGACATCTTTTACCGCACTGACATCCTGAGTAATAATATTGTCGACGCCCAGATGGATCATCTCGGTGACCGATTCTTCCGAATTCACCGTCCAGGCGAAAATCTCCTTATTTTCACCATGGATGGCGGTCACTATTTTCGGACCGATAAATGATGCTTCAACACTCAAGGCGTTAACCGGAAGGGTCTGAATATCACCCATCGCCATACTCGTTACGTAGGTGCGTCTGATTTGTGGATCGACCCCGGCTGCCTGTTCCAGGACGGGATAATTCTGCGATGCCAGGATGCACCCGTCCCGATAGTTGGTCTGATTGATGACCGCAATGGTGGATTCCACCAGACTGGTTTCATGTCCGGTGGGGTTGAGCTGGATATTTAAATTAATTTTGTCTTTGCAAAAAAGGATGACATCGGAGAGTGTGAGCACGTCCGCATTTTTAAGCGCAGCAACATCCGTTTCCCAGATATTGATCAACTCACCGGAGGGCCCCTTTATCGTCGGTTCAGCAACAACAATCACCCCATCTTGCGACTGGACAACATTAATCTGGACATAATCGGCGCCGTCATCAATGGCCTTTTGCAGGGCGGATAGGCTATTTTTCGAAGCTGATGCCGAAGGGCTGCTTTGAGCGGTGATTTTTGGTCCTTCCACAAAATGCGAATTAAAGGTATCATCAAAGTTCGTGTAAATAAAATAAGTATCAACGGCGATAATCAGAAAAATGATCAACATGCTCAAGCCGATGAACAGCTTTTTTCGAGGTTTGTCGGTTTTATTGAGATTTTTTTTCGTCTCGATCAAAGCGGTTGACGAAACATCGCATTGGGCCCTCTGGGAATAATCGTAGTAAAACATCGATACCAGAGCAAAGGTGATTGCGGTCTCGATCAGTTGGAAGGTGGTAAAGATGGCCGAAACAAAGAAGCCAAAGAAGCCAATAAAAATAGAGACGGCCAGGGTATCATAAAGGATCTGCCCCAGGACAAAAAAAGCCACCACCTCAAGGATGCCAAAAAGCATCGCCAGCAGTAACAGAATCGCAGCATTCCAGAAAGCAACCCAGAAGGTCGTGTGCCAAAAATGACCTTTGATCAGCGTCCGGCTTTTTTTGATGGCCTGAATAAAGGATTGATCTTCCAGGGTGAAATAATGGATCGAAAAAATCCCCCACATGACCAGCAGAAATAGGCCAATGAGCAGGATAAAGTAGCTCAGGGTCCATAGCGGGCTGGCAAAAATATTGGCCATGATAAATTCCGGGATTTTAACCTCGTTCACAAAACTGGAGGCCAGTGAAAATTCGGTAAAGGGGATAATGATCAGCACAAAAATAATCAACGGAAAATTACGTGGTTTGACAATCCGAAGCGCCCGTTCAACACCCTTTTTACAGAGCGGTATAAGGCGAACCGGTCGCTGGAAGTGGCTTTCATTAAACAGGACAATGAGGGTGGTTAATTCGAAAAGTCCGTAAAACCCAAGCACCAGGATAAAAAGCAGAAGGGCTAACAGCCCGAGGGGATTGGTCAATACCAGACCAATATTGGTATCGCTTAGAAAAGGAAACCCCAATAAGGACATTGCTTTATTAAAGAGAAAAAGGCTTCCAGGATAAATAACCAGTGATCCGATCAGGGTGTATAATGCTTCGAAAATGAGGAGTGTTATAAAATTAAATTGCACCAGTTTGAACTTCACTTTGCCATGATGGAAAACGTCAGTTAGAAATGCCCTCATTATGGGACTCCTTTCAATGAACCGTTTTATGCTTAGTACACAGTTTGAAGCGTTTTCACGGCAATCCTTCAGCGTTGTGTCGATTCTTAATTTATTTTATCAGATCGTATGAAGAAAAGATACGGTATTTTATTGGCATTATTATGTACTTGACACCACCAAACCCACCCACAGCAGTAAAATGCTATGGGTGGGCTTTTTATCATAAGGGTACAGGCGCTGTATGATCAACCTGGATTTCCTTTGCACAAAGCATGTGTTCAGTGTGCAGCATACCGATATTGGTAACCATCACATTGCCTGCAGTGGCCGGGTAATTCATAAATATGGCAATGGTTACGGCCAGTGCCAACCCGTCCAGTGGAATATGCAGGAGGTTGAAAATAATGGTGAACAGAAACGGACCAATCCCTGGAGACGGTGGTACCGCAACAGAGAGAATCATACTGAGAATGACCACGGGAACGATTTCCGCCATGGTAAACGAGATTCCATAAATGTTGGCGACAAACAGGGATATTAATACCCATATGGGGATTGCAGACTGTTTGTTAAAGAGTGCACCGACGGGAATTGAAAAACTAACCACGTAATCTCTGACCTTCTGTTTGACCGAAGCCGTCAAGGTATGGTTGGCAAAGGTGGCACTTGAGCTACCGGTGGAAAAGGCAATCAGTAAAAATGAACCGGCTGATTTAAAATAGGTAAGGGGGTTCATTTTTTCAATCACTGCCACACTGAGCAGCATAATCACCACCAGGGCAAGAAGTGGCACTAACATCATGGCAATCAAACCGATTGATCCCAAAAGAGCACCACCGTTACCGGCGATCATCATATTTAAGATGTTGATAAAGATAATCACGGGCATCATGTCACAAACGGCATCCAAGATGGTTGTAAAAATCAAATTACCTTCGGTAATCATTTTGGTTATAAAAGGAAATCGCCCTTTAAGGGTGAGCATCACCACCCCGCTGACAATGGCGAGGAACATAATCTGCAGGGTATTGCCATCTAAAAAGGGCTGGAGGATATTGGTCGGGATGATGCCAAACACCATTGTTCCAATTTGGTTCCATAAGTCACCAGACCCGCCCCCTGATGCGGCAAAACCCTCACTGACGAAGAATAGCCAGGCCGCTAAAAGGGAAATTGCCGAGGACACCAGCATGATTCCCAGCGACCAGCTCAGCAAGCTCCGAAAGATGCGCTTCATCTGCGCCATATTATCCATGTTGAAAATGCTGCCGATGGTGGAAAGAAACAGCACCGGAACCACCATGGCGTTTATGAATCCAAAGAAAGCTCCGATTAGGGGTTTTAGGATCGTGCCTGCAAGCCATAGTCCGATGGTTGGGGCAAAATATTGACATGCCAAACCGCAAAAAATCCCGGCAACCAGCGCGATGACTGTTTTCAGCACCGGGTTGGCTGATTTTGCTTTTAATGTGTATGATAAATTGTTGCAGCCATTGTCGTAGGAGTAGGTAACCGCGGATAAGCCGATTAAAATATTCTGACCAATGAGATTGAACTCCGGATCATCCACTTCTTCAGGCAGCGTCAGCGGATTGGATTGGTTCCCCCAGTAGTTTAACGACAGCGTGATCGTTTTAAAGCGCTTACTCAGGGATATTTCAAAGGTTTCATTTTCCTGAGCCCCTTTCTGCCAGTGGACAATGGTCTCTTCTACGAAAAGCTGGGCCCGGACGATGTCGCTTTTTGAGCAATTGTACTTAAGCAGCAGCTTCTGAACAAATTCATAGGAATCATCAATACTCTCTAAACTAAGGGTAAAAAACTTTTTAGCTTTCATTTATTTCCTCTTTACGCCCTTTTTTTAATTTAATAGGAATTATCTTCATAAATAACGATAAATTTATTATATTATAATCCTACTCAATAATCAAAGGGTTTGTTTTTTGCATCCACCGGTCCCATTTTTGAACAAACGGTGATGCCATAAAAATTTTGGTTTGCCTATTTAAAAATAGATTTAAATGATATAGAATAGGCTATGAGTCAATGGCAAATTAATAGTATTAAAATATTTTTAAAGTGACTTTTTCACTGTTTGGAAAAAAGAAGGGAGAGCATTATTAAAAAGCATTTATCTAAGCGATTACTGTTTATCATTCCGGGAGTTGTGGCATATATACTTAATAAATATGCTCAGAATCATTTGGATTGGGCGGAACAATACAGTCGGGTAGTATATCCGGTGTTGTCTAATGCCGTGGGATTTTTACCTTCGCTGGTAAAAATTTCGGTCAGTGAATGGCTGGTGGTCTTGGTTTTGTTGTTTTTGCTATTATATATTGTTTATTATGTGCGTAAGGTTATCATCAGTAAAGGAACCCGTCGGATGGAAGTGTATCGTGGTCTGGTGGGGATCATCGCGATGGGTAGCGTGATCTATTTTTGTTTTACTGTTGTGAGTGGCGTAAACTATCATCGGGATTCTTTCTTGTCTTACAGCGAATATCATGAGGAGAAATACAGTGTGGAAGAACTGGCGGAATTGTGTCAGTCACTTGCCGATGACCTGGGACTGGTCAGAGCGCAACTGGGAGCAGATCCTGACCTTTTGGTCCAAGCGTCAGATGATTTTGATTATTATGCACAGCACTCCGTGTTGTCGCTGCAAATGTTATCTGAGCAGTATCCTGTTTTGGAGCGGTCTTTATATTCCACTCCAAAACCAGTGGTGCTGTCAAAATTGATGTCTCGTGCCGGGATCCAAGGTATTTTTTTCCCTTTTACTTTGGAATCCAATATCAATGTTGATATGCCAGTTTTCACGATACCTGCCGCGATGACCCATGAACTGGCACATCAGTGCGGTTTTATGCAAGAGGATGAGGCGGGTTTTATATCCTATCTGGCATGCACGCAGCAGGATGACCCAATGATCCTTTATAGTGGACTTTTTCTAGCCTTTGATCATTCCATATCGGCGCTGGAGCAAGTTGATCCGGCTAAGGCCTTGGCGATAAAATCCGGTCTGTCCCAGACGGTGCAGCTTGACATGGTACAGAATGAGCAGTATTGGAGCCAGTATGAGGGTGTTATTTCAAATGTTTCTACGCGTCTCAATGATGCCTATCTGAAGGCGAATAACCAGACCGATGGTGTGTATAGCTATAATAAGATGGTAAATCTGTTGCTGGCAGAGCAGCGCTATAAACGATCGAGAACATCCGTCGGTTTGTAGACTTTTGGTGCCAGGCTCAGCTTAACTCGCTGTCGAAATTTATATTTTTGACGGTCTGGTTTCTGGATCTTTGGTTGTAATAATTAGTGCGTTCCAATTTGAAAGGAGAACGAAAATGAATGAAAACAATCCGATTGAGAATACGGAGCTGACAAGCCTGCCAAACATTGGCAAAGAAATGGATAGGCAGCTTCGTGCCGTTGGGATTAATACCCCCGCGGAACTCGTTGCGACGGGAAGTAGGGAAGCCTGGCTCAGGATCCGCGCCATTGATGCATCGGCCTGTTATAATCGGCTGTGCGGGTTAGAAGGCGCAATCCAGGGTATTCGCTGGCATTATTTAGATAACAGTCTGAAAAAAGAATTGAAAGATTTTTATGAAGCCAATCGATAATACCCAGTTAGGGTAATATGACAAACGAACCGTCCCCACGTCATACGATCCAGGGGACGGTTTTCGTTTAAAGCCGTCGGTATTTCTTTAAAGCAATCACATTTGCTAAAAACAGTACCCCAATAAAAACGACTGATCCCAATAACCAGGGCCATATCTCTGAAAATCCCTTACCTTGAATCATAATCATTTCCAGGGCGGTGCAGCCATAATAAATAGGCGTTAGATAACACAGGTTTCCCAGCCCGAAGGGAATGGTATCAATGGGGATCAGTCCGGAAAAAAAAATCTGCGGAATGATGATCACCGGAATAAACTGAACCAACTGCAATTCATTGTTGGCAAAGATCGACACCAGCGCCCCAACAGAAACTGCCGAAAACGCCATCAGAATCATCACCAGTGTGCATAAGGCCACCGAACCTTCCACCTGAAGCTGTAGCCCATAAACGGCGTACAAAATAATCACCACACTTTGAAGCGCTGCCAGCAAGCCATACCCCAGGGTATAGCCCCCGATGACATCGATCCGACTGATGGGGGTCATCAGCATCCGTTCTAAGGTCTGTCCAAAACGTTCCCGGACAAATGACATTCCGGAAAGAATAAAAACAAAGAAAAATGAAATCACGCCCAGAAAAATATAGCCGAGGGAGTCCAGTTGATTGTCGCCTGAGGTTTCATAAACATAATCAATGATCAGTTCGTTTTGTGAGGGCTGCAAGGCTTTATTCGTTTCCTGAATAGCTTCCAGGGCGGCGGCGGATTTGGAGCTTTTCTCCAGCAAGTCGATGTGCGTGTCTGTGGTATCGGTCCAGATCAGAGCGTCGATGCCATTAGCCTCCAGATAATCGGCGGCCCCTGGTTTTTCGGTTACTGCAATGACGGTGGCGTGGTTCTCAAGCTCCGTGACAAATTTTTCGTTCATATCAACGACAGTAATCTGGGGCAGATAATTAGAATCACCGAGAATAAAAAATAATAGGGTTAGAATCAGCAGCGGTGCAAAAAGCAGCAATCCTAACGAGCGCTTATCATTTTTCATCTGGCCCAGGATCCGTTTAACAATGCTTAACATGATGCGACCTCCGCTTCTGATTGATTGTCCATAAAAAATAATTCTTCAATATTTCCGTCTGGGGTTTGGTTGATTAAATTTTTAACGGTATCCCTGGCAATGATATGGCCATTCCGCAGTAAGGCGGCATCATCACATTGGGTCACCTCATCCATGGCATGGGTGGTAACCAGAATGGTGGTTCCTTCATTTCTCAACTGCTTGAGATAAAGCCATATTTTGCGCCGCAGCACGGGGTCGACCCCAACGGTTGGCTCATCCAGCACCAGCAGCTTGGGTTTGTGGATCAACGCTACTGCCAGTGATATTCTTTTTTTCATCCCCCCGGAACAGTCCCGGATCAGCTTATTTTTGCACGCGGCCATATCGACAATCTGGAGCAGCGCGACGGCATCCGCTTCAAATTTTTGGCGATGCAACCGCTGCAGGCCGGAAAAAAATTTCAGATTCTCCCAGACCGACAACTCTTCATACAGCGCTTCATTTTGCGGCATATAGCCCATCTCCGAAAGCAGCTGGCGGTTTGGCACGGCGGTGCCGCCGATTGTTACACTTCCGTCATCCATTGGAATCGCTCCCATCATGATTCGTAGCAAGGTTGTTTTGCCTGACCCGGATGCCCCCAGCAGACAAAATATCCGGCCAGTATCGATAGTCAGACTGATCTGCTTCAGAACCTGCTGCTGTTTAAATGCTTTATTGACGTCACAGATTTCTATTTTCATTTTTTCCCTCTTCCTTTGTTATATGGTTAGCTCTATTTTAGCCCTGAACCTTTTTAAATTCAACCAACAGACTTTTAGAACCTGTTGGATTTTCTTGTTTATCCCAGCAGCTTCGTTTATAATCAAAATGAAAGATCCCATGAATGAGGTAAAACTGAAATGAACACGACTTTATCAACCACCACCCAAATTACTCGCCAAAACTTGATTGATTCATTTTGGCGATTATATTGCAAAAAAAGCATAGAGAAGATCACCGTCAAGGAGATCTGTGAGCTGGCTGGATACAATCGCTCGACTTTTTATGTTTATTTTAAAGACACCTATGAAATTCTGGAAGAAATTGAAGAACAAACTATTACGGTGGAAGATTTTAAAAAAATCGTCATTAAGAATCTTTTTTACGGCAATCTTTTTCATGATCATCGCAAGAAAGCCATTCTAAAAGCAATTCTGGAGTTTTTTGAAAAAAACAAGACCTATCTCCCGGTTTTGTTAGGGGAAAATGGTGATCCCCACTTTAGGCAGAAGGTCTTGAAGAAACTCACCCCAACGGTACTTTCCATATATCAAAAACTGCCCCCCCAGGAACTGCTGGAAGTGAGCTATTTAATGGAATACCAGAGTGCGGCGATGCTCAGTACGATTGCAAAATGGTATCGCAATGACAAAGATCTGCCGACAGAACAATTTCTGGAATTGCTTCTGGCCGTAACAACCAATGGGGTTCAGCTTGAATTATCAAAATACCGGCGCTGAACTAAACAATAGCGGTGACGGCGTCTGGCGTAACCACACCAACGGTACCAGGTACAACTTAACGCTGCGCTGTTTCAAAAGAACTGGGTAAATTCAGAGGCCCGGAGAGAAAGAAGGTATGTGATGCAATTTAAGAAGCGTATTATTGGGCTCATCGTGATGTTAATCCTTTGCGGTTTACCAATAGGGGCGGTTGCTGCCAATCAAGGCATCCAGAGTTATAGTCAAGTCAATAACTTGGATCAGGATGCTAAAATTGATGATGAAATTGTGGTAATTTATCAGAATCAAGGCTCGGTTAAAGATCTGGGGCTGACAACGAATCAGATCGAAGCCGGCGAAAAACTAAATGATCAGGTTGATATTATCAAGGTCACGGATTCAACTCAGGTCGATGTGCTGGTTGCCGAGCTGTTAGAAAATCCCCATGTGCTGGCTGCCCAAAAAAATACTTACCTCAAATTAGCGAGCCTGCCAAATGATCCAATGTTATCCCAAGCCTGGCAATTTGAAGCGATCGGCGCCGATCAGACCTGGGATCAGGTTAACAATCAAGAGTCTGTCGTCGTGGCGGTCCTCGATACCGGTCTTAACATCAACCATCCGGATATCATCGGCCAGTCCGTCGCCGGTTATGATTATGTCACCGGACAAACGGCGACGATCGATGTGGTTGGCCATGGCACCGCGATTAGTGGCTGTATTGCCGCGATTGCCAATAATGAGATTGGCATCGCCGGAGTGGCCGGCAACGCGGATATTAAAATCGCCCCGTATCGAATTGGCGGTGAAACGGCCGATGATAATGAGGCCAACCTGGGTTATGCCTGTGCTGCCCTTTATCATGCGGCCAATCGCCCCGAGGTACGGGCGATCAATATGAGCTTTGGTGGATATGAGGTGTCGCCGGTGCTTGAGGCGGCCATCGCTTATGCGGCCGGTGCAGGAAAGATCTTGGTGGCGGCTTCCGGAAATGATGGCGCCGATCCCGAAAATGCCGGGAAAATTATGATTCCTTCGGCCTATGACAATGTCATCTCGGTGGGGGCCACGGATCGGGATAATGTGATTGGTGATTTTTCCCAGTATAATGCAATGGTTGATCTTTGTGCCCCCGGTGTTGAGACCACAACCCTATTTGCTATGGATGAATATATCACCGAGTCCGGGACATCTCTTTCATGTCCGGTTGTGACCGGCGCCTGTGCGGTTCTCGTGGCAGCGGATGCGACGCTTTCGGCGGCTGAGGTCGAGGCAATTTTAAAAGCAACGGCCATCGATCTGGGGGAACAAGGCCGTGACGATCACTATGGATATGGCCTGATTCAACTTGATCAGGCGTTGGCTCAGGTCATCCCGAAAGATCCCCTGGCGACGATCACCTATCGTACCCACGTTCAGAATAAAGGCTGGCAGGCGATCGTGGAAAATGGCGCAGTAAGTGGCACCGAGGGTGAATCGCTGCGCTTAGAAGCGATTGAACTCAATGCCAATGCCAGCGACTATGACATCGGCGTTCAATACAAAACCCATATTGAGAATCAGGGCTGGCAGGATTTTGTGGCGAATAGCACATTAAGCGGCACGACGGGGGAATCGCTGCGCTTGGAAGCGATAGAAATTGAATTAACCGGGACAGATGCCGATCTTTTTGATGTCTACTATCAGGTTCATGTCCAGAATATAGGGTGGATGGATTGGGCAAAGAATGGCGATCCGGCCGGAACCGAAGGTTTAAGTTACCGTATGGAAGCGATAAAGGTCCAAGTGGTGTTAAAAGGAAGTGCCGCACCGGGGCAAGTGGAGCGGCCTTATGTTAAGTAAATGGGATGTATGATTGGCTCTGAACGCAGAAGGATTTGAAGAAGTGGAAGCCGTAACCGTCGTCAATAATTTAAGAAGAGCCAAGCAGGCAAATACCTGTACCTAACACCAACCTATAAAGTCCAGGTTGCAGACTGATCAGAGAGACAATACTATTGTGTAGATATCTACCTGTGAGAGTATACTTGATGATGTAGAATCGAAAGGAGGCTTGCATGTTTGAGGAAATCAAAAATCATCAGCAGTGGTGTATCGTTGAAAAAATCAACAAAGGATGGTCTGATGATACGAAATATTATATTGAAACAGTCGATCATAAAAAGCTGTTATTACGGATTTCTGATCATGACAACTATGCACTAAAGAAAAAAGAATTTGAGATGATGCGCAAGTTTTCGGGACTAGGATTCAAAATGTCAGAACCAATCAGTTTTGGGCTGTGCAATAAAAATCAGAATGTTTACATTTTGTTAACCTGGATTGAAGGTGACGATTTAGAATTTGCCCTACCTAAGCTGGAACAGGATGTGCAGTATGCATTAGGCAGGGAAGCAGGTTCCATATTAAAGCAGATCCATAGCATTAAGGTATCGGATGAACAAATCCCGACGCATACTAAGATTCTGAAGAAAAAAATGCAGCTTCAAAAGTACATAGAGTCTGATGTGAGAATTACTGGAGATGAAGCAGTACTGAAATTCATTAATGCTAATCTTGACACGATATGGTCGAAACCACCAGTATACCTGCACGGGGATTTTCATCCAGGAAATCTCATTTTGACCCCGAATGGAGAGATTGGTGTCATTGATTTTAACCGCTGGGAAATTGGTGATCCTTTTGAAGAGTTCTTCCAGGGTCTGGTTTTTAACCGAAACGGTGTTAAGTTCAATGCCTGAGGTGACAAGGGCCGCATTGATTTTTGGCAGGATGGCAAGATTGAATGTCCATAGGTTGAAATAGTGCCGGCGCTGGGCCGTATTACTAAATGTTTCCGAACACACGATATATTTTGCTTTAAAATCGAATTATTGCTTAAAATATTCTTTTATGTTTACTAATACAAAAGTAAAATAAAAAAAGTAAAAATATTGGTATACATCTATTTACTTGTATATATATGTATGTTATACTTCTGTAACCGATTAAATAATAGTCGGAACTTGTTATTAAACGAAGGAGGAGAACAGTGTGAACAATTTTTTAACACCAAAAGAAATCACGGAAACCATGGTTATTGGTTGTAACAACAAGTCTAAATTACCTTTTGGAAAAATGCTTCTATTGGGGATTTTAGCAGGGATGTATATTGGTTTAGGGGCTTATGGGGCAACTATCGCTTTTTCAGCGGGAGGAACCGGGATGGAAACTATGGTTGCCAAATTGATTGGTGCCGGTATTTTCCCAGTTGGCTTGATGTTAGTTGTGTTGTGTGGAGCAGAACTATTTACAGGAAATTGTGCTATGACCGTATCAGTAATAAGAAAAGAAATTACCCTCGGCTCAATGTTTCGAAACTGGACAATTGTATATTTGGCTAATTTAATCGGAGGCGTTTTATTGGCCTGGTTACTATTTAAAAGTGGTTTATATGGATCAGAAGCTATGACAGCCAAAGCCATTGGTATAGCAGAAGCAAAGGTTGCCATTCCATTAGGTGCTGTGATCATTCGCGGAATATTTTGTAATGTCCTGGTTGTGCTAGCAGTCTGGATGCAGACTGGTGCCAAAGACGTTATTGGTAAGATCTTTGCAATGTGGTTCCCGATTATGCTTTTTGTTTTTGCAGGATTTGAGCATTGCATTGCGAATATGTACTTTTTACCGATTGGTTACCTGTTGGGAGCCAAGGTTACAATAAGTCAGATAATCTTAAATAATCTTATTCCAGTAACAATCGGAAATATTATTGGTGGAGCCATTATAATTCCAATGATTTATTACTATAGCTATTTGAAAAAAGAACCACAAAAATAATTAATATAAAATAAAAAGCACTTCAGCTGAAGTGCTTTTTATTTTCTGAAACGCTTCCGTCCGGAACCCTCCTTTATGTCTACGGGCTCGGCTGGGACAGCGTTTCACTGCCAGATTTTGAACTTCAGGGTGTCAAGGTGCTCGGCAAAAACGGCGGATCACCCCAGTACAACACTCAGCTGTATGTGCTGCCTGAGCAAAAGATCACCGAGGCCATTATGTTTGCCGGAAGCGCCGATGTCAGCGGTATTGCCAATGATATTGTTCAGTCAATTATCGATGAAAATGGGCTGAGGCAAGTCGAGGAAAGTGCGAAGGCAGAGCTCACAGCCGCCACCATCCCGGATTCCATTAACGGGGTAAAATTTGTTTTAAAAGCGGGTAATGGGGAAGTTATCTTGACTTCGGAATTACACAAATCTCTGGCAACGAGCAAAAGTGGGATTGAGAGCGTTAAAAACAATGCTCCCAATGCCGCTATCGAAGACCAGACAGTTGAGGGTTTCATAACGGAGAAGAATCCTAAATTTGAGATTTTCCTTAATAAAAACAACGAATACTGTTTTAGATTAAAAGCTAAAAATGGTCAGGTTATAGCTATGGGAGATGGTTATAAATCAAAACCCAGTTGGCAAAACGGAATAGCACCGATCAAGAAAAATGCTGCTGATGCAACAGTTGTTGTAGAAGAAAAAAAATAATTTCATCAAAGAAGACTGGAAACGAAGTTTTCCAGTCTTCTTTGATGAATCGATCAAGGGGATGGTTCTTTTGTGCAGATAGCTACTTTTTAGAACCCGAAAGAACCGTCCCTTCATGCACGTCATTCCTCAAACCGGCAGATTCGGTTGCGGCCTTCGGCCTTAGCCTGATACAAGGCCTGATCGGCTTTTTTTATGGCTGGGGACGGATCAAAACTGGTGCCGGCAGTTGGGAAAATGGCTTCGGTACAAACGACGTAGCCGATGCTGACGGTTACAATGCCAAACAGCGAAGCTTCATGGGGGATTTTTAGATCGGCAATTCCCTGGCGGATGCTATCGATGGTGGCGGCCAGGTTTGGGGGGGCAGTTGGGCGAAGGATTAGCAGGAATTCCTCGCCGCCGTAACGGAGGGCCAGACTGGCTCCGGGATCATCGGCCAGCCGCTGGGCGACCGCAATCAGACATTGGTCGCCCTGGAGATGGCCATAGGTATCGTTATAGTATTTAAAAAAATCAATATCAATCATTAGCATCACCAGGGGCACCGAGGCGTCCGGCTGATAACTGGCCAGCATGCGGCGGTTGGGGATGTGGGTCAGACCATCGAGATCAATTTGCTGCTCAAGCTGGGCCTTCTGTTGCAGAATCGTCCGGGTATTCTCGAGCTGCTTCAGCTTGGCCGTCAGGATGGTCTGGGCGATCACCACCGCAAAGGCGATACTGGCAAAGACGTTGATGCTGTTGCCCTGAACCCGCAGGATTGAAGTCGGGGTTATGACCATCGCGAGAATCAGGACAATCAGGCTGGGACTGATTACAAACAACATTTCCAGCGCCGACAGATAAAGAAAACTGCCGATTAAAAGCACATTGATCAGATATAAAAAGGTTGATCCTTGCTCAATCGATAAAACGGCGGTGATCAGGCTGGCAAACAACAGACTCAGGCCGGTGGCGCAATAAAAAAAGAGCCGCTGCCGCAGCCGGATATCGCTGGCCCGTTGCGGGGCGTCGACCCCGACAATATAAAGGATGCTGGCCAGAATCCAGGCAATTCTCAACAGTCCTTCAATTGTTGTCAATCCGGCTAGGCCATCGGCCATAAAATAAAGTATCAGAAGCAGCAGATTGATCAGCGAGCCGATCGCGCCGATGATTTTCAGGCGCCAGATGTTATCGATCAGCAGTGTTTTTTTATAGTAGGCAGCATCATCTGAAGCATAGACCAGGTAGGGATCAAGAAAAGTGTATACAATTTGAAGCGTTTTCACGGCAGTCCTCCAGCATTGTGTCGATTTTTAATTTATTTTATCAGATCGTATGAAGAAAAGATACGGTTTTTTATTGGCAGTCGATAACACCAATCAAAGAGTCAAAACAGAACAAACCAACCAGCCCAAAATGGCTGGTTATTGATCGGCATTAAAGAAATTACTGTGTTTACATGAAAGTCGAGGTTTAAAGATTGAGGTTTAAACAGATGAAAATAAGAAGTTATCAATCGAATGATTGTAATGAAATAATCCAATTGTTTTATAACACTGTTCACAGTGTTAATATAAAAGACTACTCCGAAACACAGCTTGATGCCTGGGCAACCGGAACAGTAGATATAATTGCTTGGGATAAATCGTTAACAGAGAATTATGCAGTTATCTGTGAAGGAAACGGAGTGATTATCGGTTTTGGCGATCTTGACCATACCGGTCATTTGGATAAATTATATGTCCATAAAGATTATCAGAGGATGGGCATTGCAACCGCAATTGCCGATGATCTTGAAAATTACGCAATAAGAAATAAGCTTCTTATTATAACAACACACGCATCAATAACCGCAAAATCGTTTTTTAAAAAAAGAGGATATCTGGTTCTTGAAAAACAGCAGGTTAAGTGTGGCGAACAGCTATTGACCAATTTTGTGATGGCAAAATACCTAAAAAAGACGTAGGATTATTTAGATTATTCATCATCAATTATATCTACATCAACATGATGAATGGTCTTAAATATATTGAATATAACTATCAGGAGAAATGATGAATTGAATTAACATTATTTATTTGGGATGCAGCGACATAGGACCGTAATGAACCGATGCACCACCAGCGTTCTGGCCCGTTACTGCGATGACGATTATCCATATACAGTGCCAGGTGCAACTTAACTTGGGATTTTATTGGTCAAAATTTGCTGCGAATTTAGGAACTTATTTTTACATCGTTTTTAATGCTTTTAAGAGGTTGGCTAGTATTAAAAAGCCCCATTATTTTTATTCATGCTTCTATGGCGCTTTCCCAAGCACACTTAACTAAACATCTGGTGAAAATATTCAGCTGGTCTGGGAAGTATTAATAATCTAGAGATCGTTTGTGAATAAGAAGCCTGGGTATGTAATTAAAAAATTCAGTCTTTAGTGCAGAATAGGAGTTTGTTATGGATAATAAAGTAGTATTTATAACCGGAGCATCTTCTGGAATCGGTCACGAGACGGCAAAACTTTTACTCAAAGAAGAGTTAACCGTTTATGCAACAGCAAGAAGATTTGCAAAGATGAAAGATTTAGAAGAGCTTGGCGCTAAAGTCAGTTACGTGGACGTAACTGACCAATCATCAATTGACGATTGCATTAGTAAGATCCTGGAAAAAGAGGGTAAAATTGATGTTTATTTTTGCCAATGCCGGCTACGGGTGTCAAGGCCCGTTAGAATGTGTTGAGATTAATGATGCCTATCTGAAAGCGAATAACCAGACCGACGGTGTCAATAGCTATGGTAAAATGGTAAATCTGTTGCTGGCAGAGCAGCGCTATAAACTGTCGAGTACGTCGGTAGGTTTGTAGACTTTTGGTGCCAGCGGAAGTGGTTAAGAGTTTTCTATAAATTAAATCAATAACTGAATTTAATCGGTGCATTTAATTGAAGCACTTAATTCAATAAAAGGGTTCCTTGATTTTACCTTGGTGTCAGACACACTTAACTTACTACGTAAAATTAATTTAGATCGTTGCGACGATCGGGACGATATCCGGGTGAATAAGTTTATTGTTTGATTTTCCGGATCTTTTGGATCATCGGATCCGAATGGCATCAATGACCATGTAGGTGCCATCGGCCCACTGATCCAGAGCGATTTCAATAACCGGTGAACCGTCAGTATCGATAAAGGCCTGGACGATTTCATCTTCCATTTGAGATTCGATTGCGACTTCGGTTATCCCATTAATGGAAAATCCGTCGAATGCTTTGACGATATCCCGCCAGATATTCCGGGAACCATCGATTTTTTTTAGGTTTTTTATGACTTGATCAATATTCATTTTCTCTTACCTTCCAAATATAATGTGCTTAATAAATTAATACCCTTTTACACAAAGTTTAAAATAATAATATATTAATTTAAAAAATTTAAGCTGTGGGACGTTTCGGGACCTGTGAAAAAGGACTGTTTTTTTGCTGGATTCATAAAATTTGAGTAAAT
>NZ_LGYO01000051.1:9724-51008 GCF_001263355.1 Acetobacterium bakii | reverse complement strand
ATTCGAATTTTCATATAAAATGAAGTAACACTAAAATAAAAAATAAATGTTGGTGCGGTTGTGACGTTTGAAAAAGAAAACATTATAAGGAGGAGCGAAAAATGGCTGAATATAAAGATTTATGTAAACACAGGCTAAAGAAGGAAGCAGCTGTATTGACGCTGATACTCCTAGCTATATTTGTATTTACCGGTTGTACTGCGCCGGCTACAGTCAATGAAACAGATTTTTCCGGCTATACGCTGATTGAAGTCGATGGTGGGGCTCAATCGGGACAACGCGAGCCGAATGTGGTTGTTGATATTGGCTTTGGTGATCGCGAGTATTATGCCTTTACCAATGAATATGGGCAATTGATTAAGGTAACGGCCGCCGAAATTATTTTACAGGATGATGCGAAGGAACCGGTTCTTGCAACGGGAAGATATTATCCCGATGAAGCAAAAGTGCCTGGCGTTGAAAACCCCACATTGGATGAGGGCCATGTCATCGCCGATTCCCTGGGCGGCGTGTCAAATGCTTATAATATCACCCCCCAGGAGAGTACCCTGAATCGGCATGGCGATCAGGCGTATATGGAAAAGGTCATTCGTGATGCCGGTGGTTGTACCGATTTTACGGCGTTGATTACGTATCCAGACACGTCGACCCAGATACCAAGTCATTATAGTTATACCTACACCTTGAAGGGAAACGTGATTCATGATGAGTTTGATAATGTCAATCCCGATGAAGTGAATAAAGCGCTGGGCATTACCACTCAAAATGATGCGGTAAATACGGGTATCTCCATTAGCGAACTGGATAAAAAGGCCGAATATATTGTGATCAAAAATGCAAGTGCGAATGCGGTTGACCTGACCGGATGGAAAATTGTGTCAGTTTTAGGGAATCAGTCGTTCACCTTTCCCGCGTTTAGTTTAGCGCCAGGTGCCGCGGTTAAGATTGGCGATTCAGCCAATAATTCCGGGATCGATTTTCACTGGTTGGATGGTGGTGGTACCTGGAACAACAGCAAGAGCGATCCAGCTGAGTTATATGATCGCAGCGGTGAATTGGTTGATACCTATAACGATTAAAGATAAAACAGAAGTGCCTATCAATTAAAAAACGGAGATCCTGCGACCATGCTCCCGGCAATTTTAGAAAAAGAGAATGGCCGGGTCTTACTTTTTTTGGTGGCAATACGTTTGACCGGACTTGGCACCATGGTCGCACCATTCTCACCGTGCCAGCAATACGTTTGACTTCTATCCACGTCTCGGGTTTATACGCCCGAGGCTTTTTTCGTGCCTGCCTTTACTGCTTACAGGTCCTGCATCCTGGGCTTAATCTACTATTGGCGAAAAAGTGTTGAAAAAATCAATTAACAATGGCTTTTCCCCAAGGTTAGGAGTAATATTAAAGCAATATGAAACATTGAAGATTTACAACCATAAAATGCTACTCACGATAGAACTATGATAAAGGATTTATCATTCAAGTAATACGCAAAATTTACAAGCTCTATATTAGAGAGAAATGTGAAAAAATATGGAAAGAGGATAGAACATGAAAAGAGGAAATATATTAGTTATTGGTAATTCAGGAGTAGGAAAATCAACTTTGATTAATGCTGTTCTCGGTGAAGAAAAAGCAGCGACAGGAAGGGGTTCGAAAGGAACCACAGAGGAACTAGCTATCCATGAAAGTAAAGTGATACCCTTTAGAATCATTGATACTGTTGGCTTCGAACCATCATTTATTAAGGAACACAAAGCCATCAATGCGGTGAAAAAATGGTCAAAAGACAGTGCTAAAGAAGGACATGAGGATAATCAAATCAATGTGATTTGGTTCTGTGTCGAAGGAACAACAAGTAAGCTATTCCCTGAGACAATTAAAAACCTTTCAAGAGCAACATCAATGTGGAAGTCAGTTCCTGTCGTTGTCGTCATTACCAAATCCTACTCCGTTCCTGAAAGAGAAATGAATATCAAAATGGTAAAGGATGCTTTTGCTGAACAAAAAAGATATTCAAAGAATTTGGCTGAAATAATACCTGTTGTTGCATCACCATATGTCCTCAATGATATAGCTTTTGCGGCCCCTGAAGGAATTACTGAATTAATCGATGCTACAAACGATTTAATACCAGAAGGAATCAAAGCTGGTAAAAAGGATGTATCCACATTTATACTTAACCGGAAAAGAGCCTTTGCACAGAGCATTGTCGGTTTAACCACGACAGCAGCAGTTACTGTAGGTGCGATACCCGTTCCTTTTGCTGATGCGTTAATCCTGACGCCGATAGAAATAGGACAAATTAATGCCCTTGCAAAGCTATATGAAATAAATAAAGGTGAAGATTCCAAACAGTTCATTAATTCAATAATAGAAGTTGGTACCGTGGGCATTGCTGCAAAGACTGCGATAAGTGCACTGAAGGCTATTCCAGGAATAAACTTAGCTGCGAGTGTGATAAATGCCATTATTGCAGGTAGTATTGTAGCTGCCATCGGAGAAGGGTCAATCTATGCGTTTGAAAAAGTGTATCTTGGCGAAAAGAGCGTGGCGGATATTGATTGGGTAAAGAAAGTGATGGAAGTAAAATTATCATCACAATTCATTGAACAAGTAACGCTAATTACAGAAAAGATTGCAAAGAGTGGCAATACTAAAGATATTGGAAAGTTTATTACAGATTTGTTAGTGACGGTATTTGGTGTAACGGACAGTAAAAAAACAGCTTAAAGATAAAGGCTCTAAATAATAACAAAAATCCCTGAATGTATGCAACGGGGACGTTTGGGATCAGCGAAAAAACCGCGTTTTTTTGTTGAATTTCCAAACTATAAGAAACTTATTTTTAAAAAAGAATAGAGAGGAAGCGGAGACGCTGTGTCCCCGCCCCCGGCAATTTTAGAAAAAGAGAATTGCCCGGGGCTTGCTTTTTTTGATGGCAATACGTTTGACAGGTCTTGGCACCGTGGCCGCAATACGTTTGACCTCTCCCCGCGCCTCCGGCTAACGCCCGAGGCTTTTTTCGTGCCGGCCTTTACTGCCTACAGGTCCTGCGCCCTGGTCTACGCTGTCGCTAGGCCCAAGACTAAATCAACGGTTGATGTTTCGCCTTCGTCCTGCCGCGCACGGCAGAGCGAGCGGCGCCATTACTTTTTTGTTCGACGCAATCCACGGGGAGCGTGGGCTCCGCCGGCGTTGCTCTGCCGACTACGCCCACACAACCCCTCACAGCCTACCCGAAAACCGCTCGCACAAACGGCAGTGTACCGCACCCACCCACCCCATATAAGTTTGCTTACGGTTAAAGTGCAGTCGGCTATGATTTTGAAAAATCATAACCGACTGCACTTTTTTTTGTTGTATAATTAAAAGAAAGTGGTTTTAAATTTTATGGAGGTGTAGTAAGTTGGCGAAAATTACAAATGAAATGGTAAAGTGTTCATATGAAGTGGCAAAAGAAGTATATTCTGGTAAATTCTCTCGCAGTGAAGGAAAAACGGAAATCTCTTCACTTACCGGGATGGGTATTGGCTCCGCCAATGATTATATTACTGTTCTTTTAGAGATGCTCAGAGGGAAAGAATATCATCGAACGATAAATACCTTTGCAACAGAATACTATCTGGAAAATATTTTGAATGACTTCGGCCAGGAATCCCTGACAAAAGCGCTGTCAGCTGTAAAAGGGCATGTGAAGTATTATGCGACGCTGGGACATGGTAATTTGGTCAGTATCGAGGATGTCGCCAGTAAATTCGAATGATATCAACCATGCCCCAGGATTATTTCCTGGCGAATATTTTTCTTTTAGGCTACGTTTAATTTAGAGCGTTCTTATAGGATGTTTCAATAGAAGATTGTTTTCGATACTACAGTGATAAAAATTGAAAATTATATTCTTGTTTGCGACAAAATTTAGTGTGCTAAACGTTTCTATTATTAGAACAGCAAATGATAAAAAAACAGAGTCAAAAATTTCTAGGAGGATTTGCCATGGATACAATTTATGATTATGATAATGAATTTAAGAAAATCGAATTTTACGGTCGCTTTCATCCCGAATACTTGCCTTACGTGGGGAAAAACTATGACAAGACGAAAATATTGTTATGCGGTGAATCGAATTATATCAAAGAATCTGAACTGGAACCTGATGAGATTCAATTGATAAAAAGCACCGAATGGTATACAACTAATTCCGGAGATAAAGAAAAACTGCCTGATGAAAATTGTATTGATTGGTGTCAGAACCGTAAAATTATAAGTTCTGCATTGAGCGGTAAAAAGAACGGTGATTCAATACCAAGAGCACATTATAATATGTATATCAAGCCGGCAATAGTCTTTCTTGATATTTTTCCGCAAATTGGGAACCCATGGGATGCGTATACCTATTTTGCTTCGATGAACTATTACCAAAAACCTGCCGTCAGAACCGGTAAAAGTATCGAATCAACTATTGAAGATAATCAGTTTGCGGCTGCAAATTTGAGTCGAGTTGTAAATGTGCTTAAACCTGAGACGATCATCTTTTTATCTAAAAAATCATATCGGGCTTTTAAAGCCAATGAACCGGATGAATTAAAAGAGTTGGATATTGATGCCTGTGCTCATCCTACCTGTGCCTGGTGGAATAGAGATAATGGTAACCATGGACGGGAATTGTTTAAAAAAATAATCAAGAAACGAATAACAATCGCATAACCTTAAATTTTAGAGTTACTGGCATAACTTTTAGTAGGTTTAAGCCTGCAGAGGAGTTGGCAGTAAATGCATCAGCCTTAATTTTGGGGCTCATAGTTTTTTTCATCATTGGTTTAACACATGATATTCTTGAAATATCAGGAGTGAAAATTAAGGAGTACTTATCTATGAGAACTAAAAGAATGATAATTTTGGCAACATGCTAAAAATCTATACTGTATTCGGTGTGGACTATGGGCGCTAATTTTATAGCTGGTGCTCTGCTGGCTTAAGCCTACTATGACAAATTAGGTACCGTCACCGTTTGCCAAAATGGTTTGTTTCTTCCTACGCCCCCGGCTATCGCCCGGGGCTTTGTTCGTCTTGGCCTTCACTGCCGTCGAACCTGCGCCATGGTCTCTGCTATCGCTGCGCCTAAACGCTAACTAAACGCTCCTCTTCGCGCCTACTTCCTAGCCTGCCGGCCAGAGCGAGCAGCTTATCAGCGTTTTGGGTTCGACTCCGTTTATCGGTACGTTATTCTGCTTTTGTCGTGGTCTCTACTTCATTTAATTTATTTTACAAGTTGTAGCAACCAATGTGAAAGCGTATACTAAATGTAACAAAGAAATGGGTGGTGCGTAAATGAAAACCGAATTGACAGAGCTTTTTAGTCAACGCGAAAAATTTCTCGAAGTAATTTATGAATATAACTGTATTGAAAATAACAAGATATGTTCTTTAAATGGTGACTGGGGTAGCGGCAAAACATTTTTCGTTAATAAAATGATTGAAATGAACAATGCCGATAGTGGTCTTAATATCATAAATTTTGATGCCTGGAAACATCAAGGAAACCGTGACATTAATGCTATTTTCCTTGAAGGAATATATGATGATTTAAAAACGAAATATTACGGAGATGATTCTTTTTATGAATTTTTAGTAAAAAACAGAAAGAAAGCATTCGAAAAAACCTGGAAAATATTATTGCAAGCAATTCCAATGGGTGAAACGCTGCGTGGCGGCATTGGTGCAGGTAAGGAATTAATTGACGAGTTTAAAAATAGCTGTACATTTGAAATACTTAATAACGAAATCATAAACAAATTTATCGAAGAAAAAGAGTTTTATGAAATTCTGATTAAAATGATGTTTCCAGAAAATGTAGATGCAACCAGTACTGTTGAAAAACCCGAAAAGTATTTGATTATCATCGATGAGTTGGATCGCTGTGAACCAAAATTTGCAATTGAAATAATAAAGAAAGTCATATACATAAATAGGGAAATTGAAAAAATTAACAAAAATGTTAACTTTTTAATCTGTATTAATAAAATCGAATTTGCCCATCAATTAAAGCATTATTATGGTACCGAATATAATACGGAACAATATTTTGATAAAATATTCGATTATGAGTTCGAATTGCCAAATGGTTTCTCTCATCTTGAGTATCTTAATTTATTTTTTAATGACATTGGGCCATTTACTGAGGAAGATCTTTTGTTTTTCGGTAGAAAAGAAATTGCGGCTTTATTTAGAACTTTAAATTATCGAAAGTTAAGAAGTCTAGCAAATCGTATAAATTCAAATGAAAATTTTAAAAAATGCAAACTGGAATCGAGAACGAATAGATTGTATTTTAACATGGAGATTCTAAAACTTGCAGACTACGAAAAATATTTAAGCATAAAAAGAATAGTATTACAGTTACGAGCGGATAAAAATATCACTTTCATTTCATATGGTATTTCCACGCAATCAAATGGTACTATCGCGTTAAATTCTTTTGAAGATATTCATGAAATAATACAAGATATTAAAGAAATTACGGTATATTTTTCATTTAAATTCCAAGATCATATTGATGTTGAGAATCAAGTTGATAATGAAACTCATCAGATGGAGGTTACGAGTCTAAAGGACATATCCAATGTTGATATAATTACACTTATTAAGACCTATGATTTTTCGATTTGATTTTTTGTGTTTCTTTTGAAACCTATGAATAGACTTACCGAAACATTGTTTAGTTTTAGATGGTGGTTGGACACCGTTCCAAACCGCATGTTTTATCGCAGTCGGCCTCAGTCAACTATAACCTGTAGAACTGCAGTAACCAGCCGAAAAATGCGGGGTTAGACATAGTTATGAAAGAATTCTTTACTATAGCCATATACTAACCAGAAGAGTATAATTAAAGATACGACAAAATAAATTAAAGTTAAGACAATTGCAAATATTAGCTGTTAGGTTAGTGTGAAAAACACCGCATTCATAAAAGACAAAAATTTAATCACAATTACGTTGTTCAGTTATAGAAATGTACCCTTGTTTGCTGCAATATAAAAATCCTGGAAATGGAGCATTTTAATGATGAGTTACATACATAATGAAAATTCAAGAGTGAAAATACCAGCGTTGGTTCATTTTACTCGGCTCGGTTATGATTATATTTCCCTAAAGAACTGTCAGGAAAAATTTGATGAAGATACAAATATCTTTGTTGATACTTTTTGCGAGTCACTAAACAGAATTAATGGTAAGAACCTATCTATCACAGAAACACAAAAAATAATTGATGAAATAAAAATTGTATTGAATGCTGATGATCTTGGCAGAGGTTTTTATAATATCCTGCTCACAGGTTATAATGGTTTAAAGTTGGTTGAATTTAATTCTGACTGTCGTGTTAAAAATACTTTTCAGGTTGTCACGGAACTGACTTGTAAAAATGGGAATGATGAATTTCGACCTGACATTACGGTATTAATAAATGGTTTACCACTTGCTTTTTTGGAAGTTAAGAAACCAAATAATAAAGATGGCATCCAGGCGGAATATACCAGGATGAACAAACGGTTTAGAAACAAAAAATTCAAACGTTTTGCTAATATTACGCAATTAATGGTTTTTTCCAATAATAGCGAATACGATGACAATGAGATTGTGCCATTAGAGGGCGCTTTTTATGCCGCCAGTAGCTATGAAAAGTTATTCTTCAGTCATTTTAGAGAAGAAGACACAAGTATAGTTAATAGTTTAAAGCCCATTGACACCCAATCTGAAAATTTTATATTAAAAGATACGAATCTTGTATCAATCAAAAGTATGCCAGAATACCAGACGAATCTCGCTCCAATAACGCCAACGAATAGAATCATCACTTCATTGTTTTCACGGGAGCGTTTTTTTGATTTTCTAAATTATGCCATAGCATATGTGGAAAAGACCAATGATGACGGGATCACGAAAATCGAAAAACACCTGATGCGCTATCCACAGTTTTTTGCAACAAAGGCCATTGAACAAAAGTTAAGTGCTGGGTCAAAAAACGGTATAATTTGGCATACTCAGGGTAGCGGTAAGACAGCTTTGGCTTATTATAATGTTCACTATTTAAAAGACTATTATAGGAGACAAGGTGTTATTGCAAAATTTTATTTTGTAGTAGACCGACTCGACCTGCTTACCCAGGCTGCGGATGAATTCCGTGCACGTGGGTTATATGTGGAAGAGGTAAACTCAAAAGACGATTTCGTTGCCAATATTAAAACAACAGGGACAACGAATAATACAGGCCTTGATACGATAACAGTATTGAATATACAAAAATTTTCAGAAGAATCTGTAGCCCGAGCGGCAGACTATAATATCACAGTACAGCGTATTTATTTTCTTGATGAAGCGCATCGCAGTTATAAACCAACGGGTTCGTTTCTGGCAAATCTAATAAACTCCGATAAAAATGCCGTGCTGATTGCTTTGACGGGAACACCGTTAATTGGGGATGGCTACAATACCAAAGACGTGTTTGGTGGGTATATTCACAAGTATTATTATAATCAATCCATTGCAGATGGCTATACGCTCAAGCTCATACGCGAGGGGATCGCAACAAAATACAGAATGAAATTACAATCATCATTGAATGAGATTGAAATGCATAAAGGCGCTATTTCGAAGAAAGAGTTATATGCTCATCCTAAATATGTGACAGCACTGGTGGATTATATTATCAATGATTTCAAAACTAGCAGAATTATAATGAATGATGAGACGATTGGTGGTATGATTGTTTGCGATTCCTCGGAGCAGGCTCGGGCAATTTTCAAAGCTATGAAGGATTCGGTGTTTAGTACAGCCCTTATTCTTCACGATGAAGACAATACAGAGTTGCGGAGACAAAATCGTAATGCTTTTAAAAAAGGTCAGATTGATTTTTTGATTGTCTATAATATGTTACTGACTGGGTTTGATGCGCCACGCTTGAAGAAATTGTATCTTGGTCGTATTATTAGAGATCACTCTTTGTTGCAGGCGTTGACCCGTGTAAATCGTCCTTATCAGAAGTTGCGCTATGGTTATGTTGTCGATTTTGCAGATATTCGTGTAGAATTTGACAAGACCAATAAGGCATATTTCGATGAACTACAGGCTGAATTGGGTGATGAATTTAAACAGTATGACAATATTTTCAAAACAACCGAAGAAATTCACAATGATTTACAGTTGATTAAAGACAAGCTATTTTTCTATGATACAACGAATGCTGAGGAGTTTTCTAAACAAATAAGTGCAATTAAAGATAAGACGGTTTTAATTGAATTACGACATGCACTGGAATTATATAAGGAGTTGTACAATATTGCTAAACTCTTCGGCTATGAGGAATTGTCTGATAAATTCGAATTGGTGAATATTAGCGCCCTCTACAATGAGGTTAATAATCGCATTAATCTTATTAATCTTAAGGAAAATATTCAGAATGCAGAGGATATGAGTGCTGTTTTGAATCATGCATTGGATGAGATTGACTTCCAGTTTAAGAAGATTTCAGAGGATGAACTGATTATTGCAGATAAATTCAGAGATAGCCTTGAAAGAGTTCGGAGAGAAATGCAAGGGAATCTTGATCCCAAAGATCCGGTATATGTTACTTTAATGGAAGAACTACAGCGTCTGTTAAAGAAAAAGCATATTGAAGAATTAACAGGGGCAGAAATGAAAGCATATATTGCAGAGCTGGATCGCATACGCCAGGCAGCAGAAAAGAAAAACCGTGAAGATCAAATGCTCACAAAAAAATACGAAAATGACCCCAAATTTATGCGTACTCATAAGCGCTTAAGAGACGCACCGCCACCACTCGCAACTGATTCAGTTTTATATAATGTGTTAGTATCGCTTAAACACCAGATTGATGGACGCGTGTTGACAAATGAGCGGCTTCTGGATAACGAACCATTTTTTGTTAGAGAAATTTTACCTTTAATTAAAAATGGTTTAAGTACCAATAATATACAATTTACAGCCCCTCAGGTTAAATATGTGGGCGCTTGCATTTCAAACGAATATTTTACTGAAAGGAATTGGGCAAATTAATGCAAATGTTAGACATTAAAGGACAAACAAAATCGATGATCGACGATATCAAGGCCATATGTACAAATTATGGTCTCGGTAACGCCAGCAGCGAGTATAAAATTATTACGGAGGTTTTTCTCTATAAATTTTTAAATGATAAGTTTATCCACGAGGCAAGACAAATTGAACCTCGTTTTTCAAAATTGACGGCTGTTGAAGTTGAAGCAGCCATGCTGGAAATGCCAGATGATGATTACGAAATGATGTTGATAGATTTTGGCGGTGCAACGGCATTATTAAAAAAAGATCACTACATCAGCTATTTGTTTAGACATATGAATGATGAGGGTTTTCATACCCTTTTTGATGAGACGCTAATCGATATTGCAAATTATAATATCGATATTTTTTCTGTGCAGACCGGTGGGCAATCAAAGATCAAGCTGTTTGATAGTCTTTCACAGTTTGTCATTGAACAAGAAAAAAAGGACAGCTTCTGTCGGGCTATTATTGACAAGTTGGCAAACTGCAGCTTTGATAGTGTATTTAGCCAGAAATATGATTTTTTTGCGGACATTTTTGAATATCTCGTTAAGGACTATAATAAGGATTTCGGCAAATATGCCGAGTATTACACGCCACATTCGATAGCCAGAATTATAGCCAGAATTATGGTACCAGAAGAGGTGCAGAATGTGACTGTTTACGATCCAGCGGCTGGTTCTGGTACATTGGTTTTGGCGCTTGCCCATGAAATAGGGGAACAAAACTGTACCATTTTCACTCAGGATATATCACAGAAATCCAATGAATTTCTGCGTTTGAATTTAATTTTAAATAATCTTGTTCACTCATTACCTAATGTGGTGCACGACGATACTCTGATCAATCCCAGACACCTCAATGCAAAAAAAGATGGGCTGATGACTTTTGATTATATTGTATCCAATCCGCCTTTTAAGGTGGATTTCAGTGATAACCGTGACACCCTTGCCGGAGAGAAGTATCAGAAACGTTTTTTTGCTGGGGTGCCAAATATCCCCAACAAGGACAAGAATGGTATGGCGATTTATCTGATGTTTCTGCAGCACATCATCTATTCTTTAAATAAAGAAAAGGGAAAAGCAGCGATTGTTGTGCCGACTGGTTTTTTAACAGCAGGTACTGGCATCCCCAAGAAGATTCGCCAGTATATTGTCGATAATCGGATGCTGCGGGGTGTTGTTTCCATGCCTTCAAATATTTTCGCCACCACGGGTACGAATGTTTCAATACTATTTCTTGATTGTGAGAATAAAGAGGGGCAGATTATTTTGATGGATGCTTCAAAGCTCGGAACCAAGGTTAGAGAAGATGGCAAAAATCAGAAAACAGTGTTGAGTACTGATGAAATACGTAGTATTATAAATACTTTTAATACGGTTGAACCGGTGGATGATTTTTGCGTTGTGCTGGATTACGCTGATATTGAAGCTAAGAAGGTTTCTTTCTCAGCTGGTCAATACTTTGATGTAAAAATTGAATACTTTGAATTGACACAAGAAGAATTTGATTTGAAAATGAATGATTACATGGAACGCTTAAATGCTTTCTTTGCAGAGGGGCAAAAGTTGGAAACAACTTTACAGGAACAGTTTAGACGGGTAAAGTATGAAGAATAACTTTAAAAAGTATAAAATCGGAGATTTTTTGACGGTTAAACATGGGTTTCCATTTCAGGGTAAGTATTTTACCACTGAAGGTAAATATATTGTTCTTACACCGGGAAATTTTTATGAAAACGGTAGCTTTAAAAGAATTATTGGTAAAGAAAAATACTATGCAGCTTCTTTCCCAAAAGAATATTTATGTACTGTTGGTGAACTTATAATTGCGATGACCGAGCAAGCAGAAGGTTTGCTTGGCAGTACAGCAATTATACCTGAAGCCGGTATTTATTTACATAACCAGAGAATTGGTCTTATTTCATGTAATGAAGATATTGTAGATCAGGTATATATATATTACTTATTTATGACAAAATCTGTAAGAAAACAGATACGTGATACATCTTCTGGTACAAAGGTCAAGCATACTTCCCCAGAACGTATATATGATGTTGATGTACTTATACCTGAAAGGGATGAGCAGGAAAAAATAGCAATACTATTGCGTAACATCGATAAAAAAATAGATGTTAACAATTGCATTATTTCCGAACTGGAAAAAATGACAAAAACTATCTATGATTATTGGTTTCTACAATTCGATTTCCCAGATGATAAAGGTAAACCTTATCGTTCATCTGATGGTGAGATGGTTTGGAATGAACAATTAAAAATAAAAATACCGATGCATTGGAATGTCGGTAATCTCTATACAATTGCTACATTTACTAATGGCATCGCATGTCAAAAATATAGACCAAGTGAAGATGAAGACACGTTACCAGTAATCAAGATAAAAGAAATGCACAGGGGTATTACAGAAGACACGGAAACGGTAACTGTAAATATACCAGAGAAAATAAAAATCCGTTGTGGTGATATATTGTTTTCATGGTCAGCAACTCTTGAAGTTCAATTATGGGCGGGACAGACTGCTGCTTTAAATCAGCATATTTTTAGAATCACACCGAAAGAACCTTATACAAAAAATTATGTTTATGAACAACTGGCATCGTATGTAGGAAAATTTATAAAAATGGCCGAAGCTCGAAAAACTACAATGGGTCATATAACCAGCGATCATTTAGAACAAAGCCGGATTGTTTTACCGCATGAAGAAATTATTGTACAGTATGAAAAGAAAGTGGCACCATTATTTATAAAGATTATGAAAACGACGCAAGAAAATCAAGAATTGAAAAAACTACGTGATTGGCTCTTGCCCATGCTAATGAATGGTCAAATCAGGCTGAAATAACTAACTGGAAAGAGGGCTATTAAATTTTCATTGTAAGTCGTTTGAAAGGAGAAATATGGACAAAATAACATTTATTGAAAGTTATATAGAAAGATGTGATACCACTGACGGAGCCCAAGGGAAACTAATTTATGAAATAGTGTATGCTTTTGGAAATGAAATCCCAAACATCGAAAATGGATTAGAAGAGTTTAGTCTAATCAGGGATTTAGATCCATCGATTCATGCATACACACAGGATTTAGAGAAATTAAAATCAATCCTCATAAACTATAAATTAGACCTTCAGCGTGAAGACAAGCTCAGAAGTGATGAGTTAAGAATGCTGGAGCTAAAAAACCAGATAACGATCAACAATAATAACACCAATAAATCAACGGCGATTTCCTCTTCTTTGGCTTCTGTTAACTTAACCATCAATCAAACTCTTGAGAGTATCAACCAGTTACCAGAAGAAATAATCGATGATGAAGGTCGTCAAAAACTCGAGGAAATGCTGTTAATCATTGAAGGAATGAAAAGCAAAAAAGATAAAAGTGGTATTAAATCAAAAGTCGGGAATGTTATTAAATTCATTGCTGATAAGGGTGTTGATGTATTTATTGCTGTTGCGCCATTCTTGCTCCAGGCGGCAAATTAGCACCGAGCTGCTTGTTGTTTTGAAATTCAAACAAAATTATTGGAAATGAGTGTTTTATGAAGAAAAATGGTTTAAACGATGATTATACAACTTTTATAATTTTCATCTTCACTGTGTTCGTTATTCTGTTGCCATGCCTATATTTTCAAGAAAATATAGGCACTAGTACAATCGATGCAACGGGTATTTTATCTTTTTACGGTTCAATATTTGGTGGCTTTGCAACACTAGTCGCTGTCGTGATGTCCATTAATCATTCAAAAGTGCAAATCCTCAAAGATCGCATTCTTTCCATTAAACCATACCTACAGGCCTGTTATAAACCTTGTGAGGCAAGGGATACAATAGACCATTCTTCAGATTTAAAAGAAATGTATATCGCAGTTGATTTAACTACCAATAAGATTAAGTCTTGCTATGAATTACCATCTTATTGGGATGTAACTGAGGATAAGGTTATCAAAATATTGAGAAATAAAAGAGAGCATTATCTTATTGAATATACCTTATCCAATGTAGGGGCCGGAAATGCGGTTAATTTAATAATGACGATAAACGGAGAATTTAATTATGCATTTCCACATATGGCGTTACCGGTTAACAAAAGTCAAACATTATTTATACGTTTTAGTAATTTAGATGAGGATTTGCAAGAAAAATGCATATCACTTTTATTCCGGTATTCTGATATACATTCAAAAGTAATTTATGAGCAGATGGATGAGATAGTCATTTGCAGAGGTACAAAAAATGAAGATGATTTTCTGTCTTCACGTCAAGAAAAAGCAATGAAGCCGCCAGTTGAATTGCCAGATTATACAATTGATGATTTACTGAAATTAATATAATTGTCGTTTCTATTACCTCTTCAACGATTACTTAATAGAATGGTTCTAGCACGCCTCCGGCTAACGCCCGAGGCTTTTTTCGTACCTGCCTTTACTGCCTACAGGTCCTGCGCCCTGGGCTACGCTGCCGCTAGGCCCAAGGCTAAACTAACGTTTGATGACTCTGCCTTCGTCCTGCCGCGCACGGCAGAGCGAGCGGCGCCATTACTTTTTTGTTCGCCGCTATCCACGGGGAGCGTGGGTTCCGCCGGCGTTGCTCTGCCGACTACTCCCACACAACCCCTCACAGCCTACCCGAAAACCGCTCGCACAAACTGCAGTGTACCACACCCACCCACCCCATAGTGAGTTGTTTACGGGATTTTAATTAGAGTGTGCCGTCAGCAGTTTCAAATAAATATTTTCCTAACCAAAATTTTTTCGTGTGGTGTTGTCCCAAACACTGGAATGTGGTAATCTACATTTGACTTTTAGAATTGCATGGCTAAAAAACACAACTGAAGTGAATAATTGGAAGCGAATCAAAACAAACAAACGGGGCCTAAATAGATAAGGCCCCGTTTGTTTGATGCTGATTTTTCTTGATTTTCTAAATTTTGAAGTCTATAATTACACATCATTGAGAAAGATATTAATTTCAAGGAGTTTGAGATGAAAAATAATATTTATAAAGGGCAACGCTTTGGACAACTTGTTGCAATAGAGGAGACTGAAAAAATAGGGAAAGATCCTCACCTCGCATGGCGCTGCCAATGCGATTGTGGGAATATTATTATAACAAGAGGTTATCTTTTAACCGGTGGTAAAAAAACGGATTGCGGCTGCATAACGAATAGAGCAGTAAATATATTAGGTGAAAGATTTGGCCGTTTAATGGTAATTGCACCGGCTGGTCTTGATAAATACAAGAATGCACAATGGCTATGCCGTTGTGATTGTGGTACTGAAAAAGTTATTCAAGGTGTAGCTCTTCGACGTGGTGCAGTTCAAAGTTGTGGTTGTCTAAAATTAGAGAAAAAAGCAAACATCCTGTATGAACGGAAAAAAAACTTCAAAATAGCGACAACCAACATTTCCGGTTGCAGAGGTGTAAGCTGGAATACTCAAGCAAATAAATGGATAGCAAATATAACCGTTAATGGCAAGAGGATTTATTTAGGTTTAGATTCCAATTTGGAGAAGGCAATTAAATTGCGGAAAGATGCAGAAGAAAAATATTATAAGCCAGTGATTGAAAAAAACAGAGATTAAAGATGCAAAATGAATTACGTCAAATAATCAAAATCTTTGACAATGATTTCTACCAGATCATCATTGTCAATTTTATAGTGTACCGGATTTGAATATTCCTTATAGATGTGCCATTTCATGGAATGCTTGTCTTGAAAAAGAACGATTTCTTTTTTACCTATCATAACTGAATATTTTGTACCAATACCGCCGCCATCAAAAACCACGTTATTTTGTTCCGTTAATATCTCGCTAATTAGATAAGATTTTTGATTAAATATGATGGCTGTTGGGAATACCAGGTCTTGATATTTAATGGTTTTAACTTCTAAAAAATATTTTTTCATCTTAACACCTCTTCAAAAGTATAATATGGGAAGCTTAAATATTAATAAATTCATAATATGAGTGATAGTGAAAAACAATGACCCATATTTGAAAGAATAATCAGTTTCACTGAATTATGTTCTTTTCTTCTCTACTGGCTTGGGCCGCGCTAACGCTAGGACCAAGCCTGATAATAATGGTAGCGAACAACCAACTTTTTCCCAAACACCCTTTTTCGGCTGCCGAAAACCTTTCGCGCTTAATGCGGTGTACCATACCGTCCAATGAAGGTTTGTGCACGGGTTTTAACTAACAGACCGAGATTCTAAAATAATTAAAACATTGTATTATGGAGTATTGCATTTACTTGAAGGAATGAAACTGATGATATATAATCATTCCATTGATACATTAATAATATTGAACGGGTGCAGTTATGGATATGATTTTTATTTCCAAAAATGGGCTTTACATGTTTAGACACGCTATTTAATTAAAAAAAAAACAGTTCTAACAATAGTGAATTTGGTCGAAATAAATAAACGAGGAGAGAATATGAAAAAAACATTATTTGTAATGTTACTGCTGGTATTTGTTTTTCTGACCGGGTGCACAACTAATAGTTCATCTTTAAATACAGAAACCAAGAAAGCAACAGTTGTTAATGGCACAATGAAAGTACACTTTATTGATGTGGGGCAGGGTGATGCCATTCTGATTCAGCAAGGTGAGAGCACTATGCTCATTGATGCCGGTGATAATCAATATGGGGAAACGGTTGTAAACTATTTAAAAGATCAAGGGGTACAAACCCTGGATTATGTCATTGGTACCCATCCGCATGCCGATCACATCGGGGGACTGGATGTGGTTATAAACAATTTTGAAGTGAAAAAAATAATCATGCCGAAGGTCGGCCATACAACAAAGACCTATGAAGATTTGCTGTTAGCCATTAAAAATAAGGGCTTGAAAATCACAACCCCGGTTGTGGGGGAAACCAATGACTTGGGAGATTCACAATTTACAATCATTGGTCCTAACGCTGAAAGTTACAATAGTTTAAATGATTATTCAGTAGCCATCAAACTCGCTTATGGGAACACATCTTTTGTTTTTACCGGTGACGCAGAAGAAAATGCAGAAAAAGAAATGCTGGCACTGGGCATTGACTTGAAAGCAGATGTTTTAAAAATCCCTCATCATGGGAGTTCAAGTTCTTTATCAGATGCATTTTTAAAGGCGGTCGCACCAAAAATCGGTGTGATCCAACTCGGTGCGGACAATGACTACGGTCATCCTCATGAAGAGACCATGGCCAAATTAGCAGGAGTAGAACTTTACCGAACCGATAATAATGGTACCGTTGTGATCGAAAGTGATGGGACAAACCTTTCTGTAAAAACTCAAAAAGCAGGGAATGATACATCAACGGCAAATACGCAAAAGGTGGTTCAACAAGAAAATACCGCAACCACTGCTGATACGGGCAGTTATATTGGGAATATTAATTCGCATGTTTATCATACTGTAACCTGTTCATCCCTGCCGCTGGAGAAAAACAGAGTATATTTTGATACCGAAGAAGAAGCCATAGCCGCAGGATACAGACCGCATGAAGAATGTAATAAATAAAAAAGGTGGTAAGAGATGATTATTGATCGATTTGAAGGAGAATTCGCAGTGGTAGAATTATCGGATAAGACTTTTATTAACATTCCTCTGAGTGAGCTGCCAAAGAGTTCTAAAGAAGGGGACGTTTTAATAATTGGGATTGACCAGAAAGAAACGGAAAAACGAAAAGAGCGAATAAAAGATCTCATGGATGATTTATGGAGTTGATAAAAAAAATGGCTTAGCAAAAGATAGAAGAGGAACTGGTAAACGAGTAAAAAATTTATTTGCACAATTATATAAAACAGGAAATATTTGTTGAGAACAAAGCCCCGGGCATCTACCGGGGTTTTATTCATCTCAGTCGACTAGTAGGGTGCAAATAATATAGGTTGTTTTGCTGACAAAAGCAAAGTGGTTGTGTATAATAAAAAAGAAATAGTCTTGCAAATCAACCAAATAAATATTTTTGTAGTAATGTTCAATTGTTGTTATTCAATACTGATTGATGACATATGTGTCTAAATTTAAAACAGGGAGAGTGTCATGGATATACAAACCATCCTAAGTCAAATCGAAATTGGCAGTTATGCACTGCCAGAATTTCAGCGTGGTTATGTCTGGAACCGAGATCAAGTCAGAAAACTGATGAATTCCTTATATAAAGGTTTTCCAATTGGCGGGCTGTTAGTTTGGGTAACACAGACCAATGAAGAAATATCCCGAGGCGTTCTTGAATTAACACCGGGTTCGGTAAATCTCATATTAGACGGTCAACAGCGTATTACAACACTCTATGGGATTATACGTGGCAAGGCGCCAGCATTCTTTGATGGCAACAGCTCTGCCTTTACGGACTTATACTTTGATTTGGAAGAAGAGATTTTCGGTTTCTATATGCCCATGAAAATGAAGGATAATCCCAGCTGGATCAATGTAACACAACTGATGCAGGAGGGTGTTGGGAATTTTGTCACCAAACGCATGGCTGCAATGCCTGGTGATGATTATCTCATTAAACATATGGATCAATTAAATCGAATTGATAATATTAAAAAAGTAGATCTGCATATTGATCAGGTAGCCGGTGCCGATAAAACGATTGATGTGGTGGTCGAAATATTCAATAATGTGAATAGCGGCGGAACGAAGCTCAGCAAAGGGGATCTGTCCCTGGCTAAAATATGTGCACAATGGCCGGATGCAAGGCGAGAGTTAAAAGCTGTTTTAGCGCGATTGCATGACGCCAGGTATGACTTTGAGCTGGATTGGCTGTTGCGATGTATTACCGTCTATTTAACGGATCAACCATACTTTGCTGCTTTGGGAAATGTCGATATCAATGACATAAAAGACGCTGTTCCAAAAACAGAAGCAATGATCGGTACAATACTGAATCAAATCGGTTCACGGTTGGGTCTGGATCACAATCGGGTTTTAGGAAGTCGTTTCTCAATCCCTGTTATGATTGAAGTGATCAAAAAGACCGGTGGTAAAATCGATTCCAGTGCTGATTGGAATAAACTGCTTTACTGGTATATCCATACTTTTTTATGGGGGCGTTATGCTGGTTCAACAGAAAGTGTGATGGCACAGGATTTAAGCATTCTGGCAAACGGTGACGGTGTTGATGGACTAATCCGCCAGCTAAGACAAAATAGAGGGGATTTGAAACTGCATCCGGAAGATTTCTGGGGATGGAGCACCGGCGCCAGATTCTATCCGTTGTTATATTTATTAACACGGGTTAACCATGCCAGAGATTTTGGTTCAGGGATTGAATTAAGCAATGCACTATTGGGGCATAATTCTTCTTTGGAAGTGCATCATATTTTTCCGAAAGATTTATTATATAAGCAGGGTTATACCAAATCCATTGTCAATGCATTGGGTAACTATACGTTTTTAACGAAAGATACCAATTTGGCGATTTCCAATAAGCCAACAAATGAATATATACCAGACTACATGAAAAAAACACCTGGAGCGATTGAATCTCATTGGATACCAACAGACAGCAATTTGCTTGAACTGGATAATTATGAAGAATTTCTTGGCAAACGACGGGAATTGCTGGCCGATGCCGCAAATAAATTATTGGATTCCCTTGTAAATAACACTGTTCATGAAGTGGCAATAACAAATTTCACAGTAAGAAGCGCAACCGATCAGGGTGGTGTTATGAATGATGAAGAGGAGCAAATCCTTGAATTGTTTCAATGGTTGGAGGATAAAGGATTGCCATTGGGTGACCTTAACTATGAAATAACGGATGATGACGGGAATATGCTGGCAATGTTGGATGTCGCCTGGCCTGCAGGTATTCAACAAGAATATAGCGTACCAGTTGCATTGATGCTTGATGAAACCGACGAGTATTATAAGATTGCTAATCAGCGAGGTTTTAAGTATTACAGTGATATAGCATCTTTTAAAGAGTATGTTATTGATTTGTATGGTATGTAAGAAGACCTGGCAATCATAACTACCCTGCCTCTCTGTCTAATTAATTATACTTACCATCTACCAACGCCTCCGGCTAACGCCCGATGCTTTTTTCGTGCCTGCAAAACTGCCTGCAGGTTTTGCGTCCTGGCTTAGGGCCAAGGCGCTGCAAAGGTCAGTGGCGTTCGCCTTCGTCCTGCCAGGCCCTGGCAGAGCGAGCGGCTAAATTACTTTTTGGTTCGCTGTCACCCTCGGGGCCTGGGAACGCCGGTGGCGCGCCACCGACTTTTCCCAGACTCCCTTACTGCGTTGCTGGAAACCTTTCGCATTGACTGCTGTGTATCCTACCCACCCACCCAAACGAAGGGTAGTGCCTGTATTTATGCATGCGTAGTTTAATTAAAATGAGATAAGATAAGATGGGAATAAATAAGAATAATTGTTTTTAATTGTTCCTATAATTTGATGCATATAGATATACAATTGATCTTGTTAAAACAGCAAATATGTTAAGAATCAAAAAAATATATAATCCTAAAAAAATACAATCGGTAATAATGTTACCCCAAACTGCACGAAAAAAGCATACGAAAAAAACTAATAATAATGCTATTATTTCCTGTAAAAGTGTAAAAATCATTATAATTAATAGATAACGATATATTGTTAAAGGATCTGACCCTATAAATTTTTCTTTTACTGATTTTTCGTATTTTTTTTTGTCGCTTGATATTATGATAGCAATCGCAGATATGCTAAACCCAATTAAAATAGCTAAAACATTAGGAAGGATCTCATTTAATGATATTATCGCATTTTGAATGAGGGCAGTTGGATAATAGATGAGTGTTACAATAATTGCTATAATTGCAGGAACAACAATATCAAAGATAACTTCATTAAATTTAACAATCCTAAAATAATCAACTATAGGAATTAACCAATCAAAATATAAAAATTTACCAATATTAGTCTTTTTATTCTTCAACACCGAATATATCCTCCATTTTTGCAAATAATGCAAAGCTATCAACTGTACCCCTCTCCTTAATTAATGCCACGTTTACTCGCTCAATCTTTTTTGTAAAGTAACTATCAATAGTAATCCCTACATTATTGCCATCTTTTCCCCGTATTCTAACTCTTGAAGTCTCTTCTCCCTGAGATACAAGTGAATGATAAATATTTTTTGCAGTGGATTTTAATAAACTCTCGCCCCTTTTAACTCCACATGAAATCATGATTTCATCTTTCATAAAAACATCAGATCTATCCATAATATCTAAACCGCCAGAAGTTAATAAATTTTTATGTGTGAAAATATCAGCTGAACAAATTCTTGATAAATTATCAATCGCTTTCTCAATATCATCAACAGGTACTCTAGAATATGCGACAATGAATTTTGGATCAATACTATTTATTTCGACATATCTTTTTAAGTGATGATTAAAGTATTTTATAATATTACCAATTGTAGCACCGCTTCTTCTTTCTTCTAAAATAATTTCCAGCTCGTTATTTCCTCGTTTACATAATAAATGAGTTGCTTCTTTTTCTCCTTCTTTCAAGTTTTTATCACTTTCTCTTTCAGATCCATCTTCACTAGATATATAGTTTGGCGAATGGTTATATTTACATGATTTTAGAACAATTTTTATTAGTTCTAAATGATCTCTTTCATATATTTCGTACCATTCAAGACCCATAGATTTATTTGTGTTTTGATTGTTCAACATTTTTTCGTGGTCACTTAAACTATTTTGAATATATTCTAATAAGCTTAAAAATATATCATTATCAAAAAAGGTATGTTGATTTCCATAGTATTTAAATTCCAAACAATAAAAGCCAAGTTTTCTATCTGCAGAACTCATTAATTCACCTCATGGTATTTTTGTTGATTATACTACTTTGTGAAATAAATTACAATAGAAATGATCTGCATACAATTTTGGAGTATGAAATTATATTTACAATATTACATTACAATGCTTCAATGGTACGTTACGGCTTAATCCAAAGAAGGATAGAAGTTTCATTACGAAGTCTTTTGGTTTAGGTTAAGAATATTTCAACTTCACATAGTTTTCTTTGGACACAATAAATCTCATGAAGTATTGTGTTTATGAAAATAAACATAAAGTGCAGTTATCTTTCAAATTTTTTAAAATTCTACACACTATGTGTATGTGCTTGCTATAATGATGATAACAAATTTAAAAGTGGAGGGAATTATGGAGAAAGCCATTAAACCATGCTCAATATGCAATGGCCTTTGTGATATCAAAACGGTGTTTGAACCGCAAAAGAAATATTGTGTGACCTGCACCGTCTGCGGCAATGAAACCGATCCAAAGCCAACCCGGAATGCCGCCATAAATTGTCACAATAAAACCAGTTTTAAAAGCATTAAATCATTATTGTAAGATGCACCCTAGTTAGGCATTCCCAATGCACTAACTGTGCTATATAAAAATGGAGAGGAGGTAAATCTATGGCAATTACCAGCGATGTTTTAGCAACAAAAATGGTCACCAGACTAAATTGCGGTTTGGTGAATGGTAAAGAAGTGTTTAAAACCAAAACGTATTCCAACCTGAAAGCCGATGCCACCATCGATTCGATTCATGCAATCGCCACAACCATCTGCAGCTTGCAAGTACCGACCCTTGAAGAAGTTCAACGCACCCAGACCTCATTACTTTTTAATGATGGTCAGTAGGAAGAATGTGAAAATTTAATTCATGAAAGGAGAATTTTATGCCAGATTACAAACTCGTCATGGTTTTTAAAAATTCAGAAGACAAAAGCACAACCATGACTATTTCCGAAGCAGATCCCACTGTTACCCAGGCTAATGCAGTCGCAGCAATGGATGCCATCCTTGCGGCCAACATCTTTCAACCCAATGGACTGACATTGGTTTCAAAGGTTGACTGTAAATTAGTCGCAACAACCGAAAGCGATTTCTATGATAAACCGGCCATTTAACACAGAGCAGCCCCTACAGGGGCTGCTTTTGCCATATGAATATGATTGACATTAAAACAATGGCGTTAACCGGAATCGCTTTGTCCGGTGCCTTCATAGCGGATCTGCTTGGCGGCTGGGATACTGGGTTACAGTCGCTCTTTATTTTTATGGCCATCGATTATATAACCGGGTTAATCGTGGCCGGCGTCTTTAAGAACAGTCAGAAATCGAAACAGGGAGCCCTGGAAAGTTATGCCGCCTGGAAAGGGCTGTTGCGCAAGGGCACGTCCCTGGCGGTGGTGCTCATTGCCTGCCGGCTGGATCTTTTGTTACAGACAACGATCATCCGGGATGCCACGGTGATTGCCTATGTGGCCAATGAACTATTGTCGATCACAGAAAATATCGGATTAATGGGAGTACCTCTGCCGAAGATTATCACCAATGCCATCGAAGCGCTTAAAGAAAGGGAATAATAAATGGATGATTATATTAAATGGATCCAGGAAACGTTAACCGCCCTGGGCTATGATCCTGGTCCGGTGGATGGTATTAACGGCGTGCGCACTGAAACGGCGGTTAAGAAATTTCAAACCGATTATCATTTGAAGGTGGATGGGATGGTCGGTGACTGTACGCACGATGCGTTATCAGCCGCTTTGAATAGCCCATTAGCACAAGTTGTTGAACGGGTCCCAATTGCCCTTAAAAACTTCACCCCGGATGAATTTAAATGTTATTGCGGCTGCGGGCTGGATGTCTGTGAAAAACTGAAAGGATTCGCCCAGAATTTACGGGATTATTTCGGCTGGCCACTGGTCATATCAAGCGGCGCCCGTTGCCCGCCGGTCAATCGTGCTGAGGGCGGGGTGCCGGATTCCTGTCATTTAACCGGGGAAGCCTTCGATGGCTATTTCCCCGGGCACATGAACGAAGCGGTTATGCAGCACATGGCGGATTTTGCTGTTGGCCAGGGCATCGGCGTGATCCGATATCCCAATCAGTTGTTTTGTCATTTTCAAGTTTATCCTAGGAATTCGATTACCTATTAAGCTTTTATTCAATACATTAGAATTTGAACTCAAAACCTTTAAAGCCCCGGCAATCTTATTGATTGTCAGGGCTTATCTATTGTGATTGCAAGATTTGTACATAGAAATTATAAATTGTAAAATCTGTATTATTTTATTTGCTCAAATATTTTGAATAAGCGAAATCTTGCCGAGAATATTCAGGAAGAGGATAGTATTTGGCAATTGTTGAATTTTATTTTAACTGATAAATATTTTTTGTGTTGCTACTAGTATCGAGATAAATAATAATATCATAATTAAAAGTTGTCTGACTCTTTTTTGAATTTTCACAGACATAAGTTAATATCATTTGATATAGGTATTGGTTATCACCATTTGGTTGAAAAAGCTCATGGTGTTTAAGATCTTTAAAATCAAAATAAATGCCATAGACCTTTGATTGACGGGATAAAATTTTATCGTGATAAGATTTCGTAATATTACAATTAATATCTTCTTCTCCCAATTTTATATTTTTCAATTTGCATGAAATAAGAAAAAAATCAACGGCTGTATTATCTGAATGGTTAATGATCTTAAATGTTAATAAGCACCAATTTTGTAATTTTGCATAATTGTGAGTTACAACGTCAAAAGTGTCTTCTTTAGCACCATTTGGATCATAATTATCAATCAATTCTAAAGAAAAAGAGTTATTTTCAATATATATTTCTGGTTGTAATTTTGAATTTTCGAGATCTAATAAGCGATTGCTGATCCTATTGGCATTTTTATTTTGCCAGATAGCAACGCAGCCAAGGATAACAGTTCCCATAAAAGCTAACCATGAGACATAAAGATCAAGTGCATCGCTCACTGTTAAACTTGTTTCTATAATAACAAACCCGCATGCACCAATAGCATAGAAACCAATAAGAATACATGGAATTACTAGGGCGACAATAAAAGTAAAAAATATGAATAAGTAAGGTTTCTTACGTGCATAGGATTTTATCTTTGAAAATATATTTTTCAGTTGTTCATTCATTTTCCATTCGCCTCATCAATATAAAATTTCACTAGATTGTTAGGATTATATCATAGCAATGCACTAATGCGAAAAAATTTGGTAGGTATTATAAATTGATTGAAACGTTGCAAAAATGGGTGCCACGTGGAATTATTTCATTGATTAGCGAATTAAATATGGTAGATAGGCCCGTTCTTTACATGTTGAATCTAGCAGATCAGCTGGCTAGAGAATTATGTATTTAACTTTTGCAAGCGAGGCGCGGGATAGTCGGCTCAGCTTGGTGTACCGCCAACTATTACCCACACGGCTCTTAATAAATTGTTTAGTATTTTTGCGGATATTGCTCTGTACCATATCAATCCAAATAGGTTTAATTTATTATCTTTTAAATACTAAAGTTTGTGAAAATAGGAGATTATACATTTTGTTTCATTTTAAGCTCATAGTCTCGCATTTCTTCATTTTTCTAAATCGTTTTTCAAGAAGCCATTCAAGGTCGGCATTTTCTTCAAGGATGCGGTTGGCATCATCGATCAGCAATGCATGTTTGGTGTATTTCAATAATTCTTCAAATCTTTCCGGGGTTTTCCTGCCGTTACTCTGGTAAACCAGGTGTGGATCTGGTGAGGTTGGACATATGGCGATTGACGAGTAATTTAACTCGGTGGCGCCATTGAATTCTTCCTGGGTCATCTCATCGATTGCAACAAACACACTCCTGATTTCATTAACTATTTCAGATATCATTCTTCACCTCTTTCAAAAGTATTTTATTTAATATTAATGGCATTGAAAACGAACGTCAAGAGTAAAAAGAAGCAGTGGTCAATTTGCATTTTCAGCGAAAAGAATGAATAAGAGGAAATATTCGTTAATGCATTCAATGATTAACGACATTCAAATTATGGGGGTAATAATTTTTAGGAAATTTGATTATTTAGTTTAAAAAATACCGCTGATATGAGGTGGATTGTGTTGATTAATCTCAAGCCGCCGCAGTTTGGTAAAAAACAGACTATATTCATAGCGGCTTTTACGCAGATATGTTATTGTCAACCCGTTCCTTTTTGCCTTGATCATGTTACTAAGTGTAACACATCATGTGCTTTTCTGTTTACAAGCAGCACTTTACGTGCTATAATGAGCCAAAAGAGGTGGCTAAGGATGGGCGGTTTTAACGAAAATCTTAGATTGCTTAGGAAAAAAAATGATATGACCCAGGCTGATCTGGGGAAAAAACTGGGTATTTCTTCATCGGCGGTGGCTATGTATGAGCGTGGTGAACGTGAACCGAATTTTGATACACTGAAAAATATTGGCGTATTTTTTAATGTGGATATGAATTATTTGCTGGGGCTGGATAACGATGAGCGACCATATCCAAGTGCAGATAATAAAGAAGAAGATCAGGTACATGAAGAACAAGGGGCTTATCATATAACTGCAGATGCGAAAGAAATTGCAAAATATTTATCTGAAAATCCCGAGCATAAAATATTATTTGATGACATCAAGGATTTAGAAAAGGATGATATTGAATTTGTTAAAAAGATGATTGGAAAAATAAAATAGATGTAACTGCGAATGAATTTAAAGGTAGCTGTTTTAATATGGAACTTATCTACTGATCAAGTTCTTACAAGAAGCAATGTTGTATTTTTTGAACTTTTAATAGTTTAGAGATTGAAAGCATTCGTATTGATTGAGTCACGTAAACAAACCTATATGGGGTGGGTGGGTGAGGATATCAGAAGTAAGTGCGAAAGGTTTTCGGCCGGGCACTGAGGGAGTCTGGGAAAAGTCGGTGGTGCGCCACCGGAATTCCCAGGCCCCGGGAGGTTGCGTCGAACCAAAAAAGTTTTCAGCCGCTCGCTCTGCCAGCGCCTGGCAGGACGAAGGCGATCGCTGCAAAAGTAAATAGGCACGGTGGCCTTCAGTTTATCGGCCACGGTGCCACGACATGTAGGCAGCATTGTAGAAAAAGAACAAAGCCTCTGGCAATTCTTCTTCTATTAAAATTGCCGGTGGCGCTGGTATCAGAGACGTTGTAAGGGAGTGTAGGAAAGCCGGCCGCCCTGTCACCAGCTGAAACACGGGGCAGGCATTTCTACGCCCCTGGTGCAGAAGTCGAACCCAAAAAGTAATGAAGCCGCTCGCTCTGCCAAGATTGGCAGGACGAAGGCGCTCACCGCAAAAGTAAATAGGCACGGTGGCCTTCAGTTTATTAGCCACGGTGCCACGACGTAGAGGCAGTATTGTTAAAAGCGAACAAAGCCTCTGGCAATTCTCTTTATTTTAAAATTGCCTGAGGCGTAGGGTTCGATAGTGTAGGAAGTGTATAATAAATTGAACTTCACTAAACGAGGTAAAACAAATGCAGAGTTGAAAATACATACAACATTATATAAAGAGAGATCTAATGGTGGTTAATATGGAAAATATCTTATATGACTTTTTAGATAAGCGATATGAAGGAGCCTACTGGGATTTCAAACAAGAATACCACGACAACAAAGCTAAGTTACTCCATGATATTATTTGTATGGCCAATAATTTGATCGATAGAGATGCATATATAATTTTTGGCGTAAATGATCAAGGAGAAGTTTTTGGAGTTGAAGATGACCCGAATAGAAAAAACCAAGAGAATTTCATTACTTTTCTTCGAGATAAAAAGTTCATTGGGGGTTATCGTCCTGAACTTGAACTCAAAGTGGTGCAACTAGGGTTACATGAAGTTGATGTGCTCATAATAAAAAGAAATAGTAGAACTCCTTTTTATCTCTCAGAAGATTTTGTGGATAAGGGCGAAAAAATCAGAGGAAATTATATATACACAAGAGTTATGGATACTAATACACCAAGGGATAAATCTGCCGATGAAGTGAATGTAGAGTGGTTATGGAAAAAGAGGTTTGGTCTGGTTCCATTGCCATTAGAACGTTTAAGAATCTATTTAGGTTATAAAGTACGCTGGATGAAACGCGGTGAAACACATTATTATGAAGAAAACCCAGAGTTTACTGTTAATAGATATGATGATAAAGATAATGAAAGAATTAGTAGAAGAGAAAATCTAGAATTTTATTGCTACTATCAGACAAATAATTCTTCGTATTATGAAATGATTAACTGTAAATATTTTTCAACAATTTTATATTCTTGTCAAATAGTAATACTGGATAGTGGAAGATATATTACTACAACGCCTACATGGGACCATATTGATTTAGATCAATATCATCAGCAACATCTTACATACAGGTATTATATCAAAGAAACTATGGATTATAAGATGCACTTATATTTATTTGATGAAACGTCAGATGAAGCATGTACTGCTCGACGTAAATTTATGGAAATTGTTCTGCTATTTGAATCAGATATTGAAAAGGAGCAGTTTAAAGAATATATCCAAGGCATACTTTCAAGCTTTCGTGATGAACTAGAAAGAAAGAAAAACAAAAATTTGGTTTTTGATTGTGACGAAGAAAGTGTAAGGGTAATCGAGAACGAGAGGATTCATACTGGTTTATTGCTGAATGAGGAATTAAAGAAATTTAGAAAGATTAACCATTTGACACTAAATTCCATTTATTGGAATCAGGGTTTATAAAATAAAGTTTCAATTGAATTTTGAGTGAGGAAAAAAATGAGTAATGCAAAAAATAGCTATCCTAAAGATGATGAAGATGTTTACTTTGCAGAAAATCAGCAAATAATTGATGTATTCTCTGACTTTTGGTCTATTTGTGGAAAAACAAGAAAAAATTATTATAGACTATGCAATATAAAGAAAATGATTGCCTATACTCCCATTATTGAAAAGAATAAAGAATTACTCGAAGACAGAACAGCAAAAAAAATATCGCTAATTGAAGGTTTCGAAAAGATATCTAATAAGTATAATGCTTTCGATAAAGAATTAATTTTTGATTGTCAAAAGGGTAGTGACTCTTTCGAAAATATAGCAATCATGTTTACAAGAAAAATACTTGAAACAATAAGTATTAATGAAGAATTAGGAAAAAATATTTATGCAGGGCTAGAATATCTATGTAAGGTAAGAGACTTTCTAAACGTATCTCTTAGAAGTGTGTGTAAGGATACAATGAATATTGATGCTGAAATGCAAAAGTTTTTTATCTGTCAAAATTTTGATGTATCTTTAGACAGAGATAAAACAAATAATTTTGAATTGGTATGCAAAAATATGTCAGGGTTTTCCTCTGCAGAATTTCACGAAAAGTGGGTCGAAGTAGGACATAACAGGGATGAATTGTATCCAACAGCAAATGACTTTGATAAATTAATTGCAGATAAACAAAAGTATTTTTTGTTTATCTGCAATAATACTACGTTGTTTTATAATCAGATAAATGAAGAAAAGAAGGAAAGAATGCTTTCAAGACTTAATAAATCCGTTTTATGGTTGGCATTTATGAGTGTAGTAGCTTCTATAATTGCATTAGTGCCTAAAAAAAGTGATGATATGCTTTCGATAGGTGCAGGGATTTTAGGAATATTACTTTTACTTGTTTTAGTATTTATTATTCAGAGTCGAGAGTAGCTTGTTGAATAATAATTAATGCCTAAATAAATGTGAAATAAAAACATATAAATTTAAATGATGTGCCATGATTTGTAGGTAGTCTTGCATGTGGGAAACGAACTAAGTTTCTAGTAGTATTGGGACTGCCTGAGGCGCTGTTCAAAGGAGCTAATAATTAGCCAATTATTAGCCAACTTACAACGAAAAACCATTGGCTTTCTTGTGAATTTATTGCGCAAGAATGGCATAAGCAAGCCATTCTAAAACAGTTTAAAACACGTTTTTAATCCCGAGAGGTCGTGGGTTCGAATCCCGCCGGGCACACCAAAAACCGCATAGCAAAGCCATTTATAAGTTTCTTATAAATGGCTTTTTTTCGTATTTAGCCAACTTTTAGCTAACAGATTTAGTTTTAAAAATAATATCATGATCATAGATGGCATCAATCAATGACGCTGTTATTTTTTCCAAAAGTTGGGTTTTCAGGGGGGTTGCTAATTTAGTCTTACCCTAACAGTTTTAATATGTGAGGTTATTCCAAGAAAGAGAAAATAAATTGTCTAAACAAAGGTCTCTTTGGAAAAACTATCAAAACGAGAATGAGTTAGCCAGGGAAGTCAATTAATGATAGTCTTTTTCTTAAAGATGTTTGATTGTTTTTAAAAAGGGTAAAATTTGAAATACAATTAGCATCTATTAAAAAAAAAGGATGCAAAATAAATTTTAGAGGAGGCGTTTCTAATGGCTGGTTTAACACCTAATAAGAAACATAAATCAATGCCGCAAAAGGATAATATGGTAGACTTCAACAGTATGGTTGATGATTATATCGATGACATCCAGTCACCTGTTCAAAGTTCTACAACCGAAGATTTCAAACTTGATGTAAAGGAAAAAAAAGGTGAATATATTGTTGATGCAGAATTTGCCGGTTATGATAAAGAAGATATTCAAATCAATTTTGATAATGACATATTGGTAATCTATGCATTAAAAAAAGAAGAAATAAATGATGAAAATGAATGGTATATTCATAGAGAGCGTACATTCAGTTCCGTGGAAAGACGCATACATCTTCCCAATGTAGCAGCAGGTGACATCAAAGCCAGTTTTGTAAATGGTATTTTACAGGTGCATATTCCTAAAGAAAAAGAGCTGGAAGTGAAAAAAGCCATACAAATTGAATAAGATTAGACAACCTCGAAAGAGGTTGTTAAATTTTTCAGAATAAAAGGAACTGATTGTTCATAAGATCACCCAGATACTTCACTGGAAGCGGGTGTTTTAAAATAATATTAAGTTTGGTTGCATAGAAAAAAGGTATACTGTCGGCATAAGAATAAAGTGAGGTTTTAGAATGGAAAAAGCTTTTATAAAACCACCTAAAAAAATACCGTTTTTGCTTAAACTGGGCTTGTTTATTGCAAAAAAAGAAACCGGCAAGGATTTATTGCCAGCCCGCCTTTTGGCCTGGTACCCCAGAGCTGCCGTAGGGTCCGGTGTTTTAGAAATGATGACTGCAAAAGGAAAAACCCCTCAGGAGAAAAGGTTGCTTAATCTGGTCAGACTGCAGGCATCATTGATCTGTTCATGCGCATTTTGTATTGATATGAATGCGGATGGTATCAATAAGAATGGTATTACCGGAGATGAGCTGTTGGTATTGCAGGGTAAACGAGAGGTCCAGTCGGTTGCAACGTTTAACCTTCGTGAACTACTGGCGCTTGAGTATGCCATCATTTTATCAAGTACTCCTCCAGATCTGACAGAAAAATTCATTAAAATTTAACCAGTGAATTTTCTGAAAAAGAAATTGTCATGCTGGCCAGCACCATTGCCAGTGTTAATTATTGGGCAAGGCTGAATCAGGGCCTGGGTATACCACCGGCGGGCTTTAGTGATCAATGCCTGGTATTTAATAAATAGTAGATGGGTTTGTATCCTGTATTACCGAAGGGAATCCCATTGGATTTGTCTCACCTGATGCTGGAAAAATGATGAAAGTTACCAGAATTGAACAGTAGTGGTGGCTTTAAATTCCCAAGTATTTATACATCAATCAAATTAAAGATCCCGACAATCCTTAGAAAAAGGGTTGCCGGGATTTTTGAATTTCGGGGATCTTATACGCCATTGACAATATTAATGGGAATTTCACCCTTTGATACTGCTAAAATATTCGTCCAAACCGTTTTGTGCATTTTTTCAAAAGCCTGTCTGGTAGTGCCGGCGATATGGGGAGTGAACAGTAGTTTGTAGTGACAATCCTCCGGCAGATTAAGCAGAGGATTATCCAGGGTAACGGGCTCGGGATACATGGTATCCAGGCCTGCTCCGGCGATTTGGCCATTAATCAATGCGTTGACCAGATCTTCCTGTACAACCAGCTCACCCCGGGCCGTATTGATCAGCAGAGCAGTTGGTTTCATTAGAGCCAGCAGTTTCTGATTGATGATCCCGGTGGTTTCCGGAGTCACCGGCAGATGGAAGCTGATGATGTCGCACTGCTTACAGAGTTCTTCCATGGATAGATAGCTCAGTCCAAGTTCATCTTCTGCTTTATTTTTTCGGGAGCGATTAAAATAGCTGAGTTTTGGCCCAAAAGCTTTCAATCGTTTGGCGGTTTCGAGGGCAATGGAACCCAGTCCCACCAGTCCGATATGACAAGATCTCAGTTCGGGAATACCGTCCAGAATAAACGAGCCCTTAGCCTGGATCTGTTGGCCGCTGCGGACCATATGATCCCCTTCCAGAAGCCGTCGCTGGAGTCCCAGCATTAACAGGATAGCGTGTTCAGCCACCGCCGCCGAGTTGGCGGCGGTATTGTTGCAGACATAAATACCTTTTTCTTTGGCGGCGTCAATATCGATTTTATTATAGCCGACGCCTTCGGAATGAATCAATTTCAGATTGGGCATATTATCAATCAGGGTTTTGCTGATTTTTCGGATGGCATCGGCAAAAATAAAATCCGCATCGCCGGCAGTTTTTAGAACGGCCTCATCTGTAGTAAGGTCTTCGCCGAAAACTAGTTTCCAGTCCGCTGGGATTATTGTTAAATCGGAAAATTTTGACACACGTTTCTTAGACGTTAAAATCAGTACTTTTGGCACGGGATTACCTCCATTATATAGATACATTTCATTATATAATGGAGGTGATTTAATCACAACTAAAATTTGCACTGTCTTTATTAAAGACAGAAATAGTAGGGACGTTTTGATTGTCACATTGAAGATTGAACACCAAGAAACAGCCTAGTAGGATTAAGTGTTTTTAGACTTTTTTTGACGTCTGTAAAAGAATCGTGCCACATAAAAACTGGTGATGAGAAAAACAAAGAACCAAGTCTTTGGATTTGCCCAGTTTACAGTCCAGCCCAGCCCATATGGTTTGGGCACAAGAAAATTTGAATCTTCGGGGTTGAGGTAATAAAAAGTGCTATTATTTTCTCGATACGTATCAATTTCTTGCTTTGTCCATTTTCTCTTATCCATTTTTTTTCTCCCTTCTATGATGGTGGTTTAATTAATATAGCGATGCAGTTATTTTACCCCTAATTTTCAGGAGTAATCAACTCATTTAATTTGTGCTGAATTTGATTTCGTCTTGCAGCAGAAGGTATCACTAAAAAACCAAAAGATGCGATAAAAATCGATAAAGCCATGGTGTTTCCCATAAGCTGGCGCAAAGAAAAGAACGCAATGATTTCAAGAATAAAAATAATGACAACGAACATAACTGAAATGATGATGTTCCAAAATATGACAAAAAAAATTGTCTGCCAAAAATGACCCTTCATGAGAAAAATGCTCTTTTTGATTGTATCATGTGGTTTGTATCAAAAAAAGAGGGAAGATCGGGTACCATTATGATGATGCCTTTTGGACACTCGGAAATGGATAAATCAATATTTATAATAAATTGTAAATATTGAAATTTTATAAAATATCCCAATGCTTGATAAAAATATTTATGAATAAAAACATATAAAACAAAAGGAAATCGTTTAAAATACAAGAATGATAACAGCTAATAACGATTACATGCATCAATAATTAGTTAAATCAATAAAATATACTAAAAATACGGTTGACATTTGGAATGAATACGAGTACAATCATGTTATAAAAACACTAGTAATTATAAAATAATTTACTAATAAGAAGCAAAAAAGTCAATAAGTTAATCTTTGAATAATCAAAATCTCTTCAGTGATCATCGATTTAATGAGAAAGGAGAACGGGCAGGATTGCACTGTAAACGAAAATTATCTTGCAAAATTAATCAGTACTGACGGAGATATTGGATAGAATCTTTGAGACTGGCTCAAGGTATGTGGATTGACCATTTTATGTGGTTAGGACTAAGGGTCATAAAAAGGAATCATTATTATTTTATTAAATTCAAAAAACAGAGGAGAAAAATTATGAATAAACCATTGAAAAAATCAGTTATTAATCTTTATGGATTGCCTTCTTTTGGATTTCAAACACTCGTAAACATTGAAGTCTTTTTTTTCGCAGCCTTTTTAACCGATTTTGCAAAATTACCTTTAGCAATTGTAAGTATCATCTTACTTGCTACCAGTATCGTTGATATTTTAGCGGTACCAACATCTGGAGTTATCCTGGAAAAAAGCAATATGAAATGGGGTAAATACCGTTCATGGCTTTTGGTAGGTCCTCCCATTGCCGCAGTGTTTTATGTGCTTCAGTTTTCACAAATTGGTTCATCAACAACTAGTGCACTCATAATTTTTGTTGGTTTTGCCGTCAGTCATCTTGTCTGGAATACCTTTTATGCAGCACATATATCACTGAATAATGCGCTGACAACCGTTCGTGAAGAACGAATTTCTATGGCCAGTAACAGAGGAATGTTCAATGCACTTGGTGCACTCGTATTTTCTTACTTTGGAGTTAAGTCCATTACAGCAATTGGTGCCAGTGTCGGTAATCCGGTTTTAGGGTATACCTACATGGCTGCCATCACAGGCCTTATCATGATCGCATGTAATGTAATTTATTTTATTATGATAAAAGACTATGCTCAAAGTGGTAGTGAAACAAAAATCGGAAAACCAGCTGACAAGATGTCTGTTGGAGAAATGCTAAAACAAATTGTAATCAACCCACCTTTAATAGGTTTAATGTTAGTGGAACTGGGAAGATACTTGGGTCGATTCGTTATTTTTGGAATGGCATTTTATTACTTCAAATATGTCATCAATGACTTACCGGGACTGGCATTATTTATGACTGGATTAACCATTGTAAGTTTCTTTGCAGCCATGATCGCGGCACCTGTTGCTAAGCGCATTGGCGAAAAAAACGCGTACATAATTTCTCTGGGTTTATTAGTTATCGGCTTGCTGATGGTATGGTTTTTACCACTTCAGGCAAATGTTTTCAAAATTGTTATGTTTGTTGCCTATATCGGTTACGGCTTACCAGATTCATTGGGTGTTGCTATGTACTCAGCAACAGTTGACTATGGTGAATGGAAAACAGGGAAAAATGCCCGCGGATTTATCATGTCACTGATCAGTTTCCCCATAAAAATTTCTATTTTTATCAGATCGGTAATCATTGCCGCTGTGCTTGGTTCTGTAAGCTATGTTGCGGATATGGCAGTTACCCCGGAATTAGTCCAGGGCATTAAAAATGGATTTGCATTGTATCCAGCAATCTTTATGATAATAGGATTGTTATTGATGATGAAATTATACACATTAACACCTAAAAGAATGGCTGAAATTAATCAGGAAGTTGCAGAAAGAAAACAACTAACATCTGAAGCAAAATAAATCAGCATGAGAATTTTGAACAAAATTTAATCAGGTCTTTGCAAAAAGTACCGTTATCGGTCTGTCTGTTTACATGAAGCAATTTTTCAAACCTGGCTGAATAGTGGAATCCACTGTTCAACCGGGTTGTGAAATTGTTTATGAAAACTGACATCAAGCAATTTATGGCTATTTTTAAAAATTTCACAATTGCCCACAATATTTAATTCCAAGGAGGAAAAAAATGACTAAAATTGAAGAAGTAAAAGCTAAGGTAGAAGCAGGAAAATCCAAACTCGTTCCGGGTCTGGTACAAGAAGCACTGGACGCGGGGAATAATCCCCAGGATATTCTGGATGCTATGGTTGAATCCATGGGTGTTGTCGGTGAAAAATTCTCAACCGGAGAAATTTTCGTGCCGGAAATGCTCATCGCTGCTAAAGCCATGTCAAAGGGCGTGGATGTTCTTAAACCACACCTGGCCGGTGACGGTGCCTCAAAATTGGGCACCTGCATCATTGGGACCGTAGCCGGTGACTTGCATGATATCGGGAAAAACCTGGTATCACTGATGATTGAAAGTGCCGGATTTGATATGGTTGATCTTGGCGTTGACGTACCCGCCGAAACTTTTGTTCAGGCCATTAAAGATCATGATAATGTTAAAATCGTGGCCTGCTCAGGTCTGCTAACCTCAACCATGCCGGCCATGAAAGAAGCTGTTGCTACCATCAAAGCCAGCGGTTTAACCGGATTCAAGGTCATTGTCGGTGGAGCTCCGGTGACCCCGGAATACGCAGCCGAAATTGGCGCTGACGGATTTGCTCCCGATGCCGGAACCGCCGCTGTCAAAGCCAAAGAGCTGGCAACCGCTTAGTTTTATAAATCTAAGGAGATAAATATGATCATTATTGGAGAAAAAATAAACGGTGCGATTCCATCAACCGCCAAGGCCATTAAGGAAAAGAATGCTGATTTTATTCGAGAGCTGGCCATTAAACAAACGGAAGCCGGTGTGGACTTTATCGATGTCTGCGCATCCGTGGACGATGACATCGAACTGGAAACCATGAAATGGCTCATCGATATCGTCCAGGATGCCACTGACCTTCCCATTGCGGTGGACAGCCCCAACGTCCACACCTGCATCGAGTCCATGAACTATTGCAACAAACCCGGACTGTTTAATTCCGTATCCCTGGAAGGGGATAAGATTGACGCCGCATTTGCTGCCATCGCCGACACCAAATGGGAATGTGTGGCCCTATTAAACAGCGATAAAGGCATCCCCAAAACCGCCAAAGACCGACTGGACGTATTTGCCGATTTAATGGCCAAAGTCAAGGAATATAAGATCGATCCTGCCCGGATGCACATTGACCCCCTGGTTGAAATGCTCTGCACTTCCGAAGACGGCATTGCCATGGTCACCGAAGTCATTAAAGAGATCAAAACCCAGTACCCCACCATCCATGTCACCGGTGCAGTCAGCAACATTTCTTTTAACCTCCCAGTTCGTAAAATGGTTAACATGGGCTTTGTGGTTCTGGCTATGAACGCCGGACTGGACAGTGCCATCCTTGATCCATTAAACCGCGATTTAATGGGCATTATCTTCGCCACGGAAGCGCTGTTGGGCGAAGACGAATACTGCATGGAATACATCGGCGCCTACCGCGAAGGGATTTTTGGACCTGTAAAATAATTTAAAGACGAAACACCTAAATAGAGTTAATTAAAAAGGAGAAATTATAATGTTGACAAAAAAACAGAACTTAGTAGAAGTGATGAAGGGTGGCAATCCGGATCGCTTTGTCAAACAATATGAAGCGTTTGCGATGATGATGAGAACCCCGATTACCCGCATTAAACCGCCAATCGGTGGAGAAATAGTCAATGAATGGGGAGTAACCATCCGCTGGCCGGAAGGTCAATTGGGAGCATTCCCGGTTCACGATGAGGAACATATTGTTATTAAAGACATTACCAAATGGCGGGATTACGTTAAAGCTCCTTCCGTCGAATGCTCGGAAGAATCATGGGCGGTGGCTATCGCCGATGCTGAAGCAGTCGATCGAAATGATCAGTATGTCACTGTTTTTGTTGCTCCGGGTATTTTCGAGCAGGTACATTACCTGATGAGTATGGAAGAAGCATTAATGGCCTATTATGAGGAACCGGAAGCCATGCATGAACTGATTGATTATATTGTGGAATTCGAACTGAAGCTGGCCAAAGAATTTGTTGATCATCTTCACCCGGATGCTGTTTTTCATCATGATGACTGGGGTAGCCAGATTAACTCTTTTATCTCCCCAGCCATGTTTGAGGAATTCTTTGTTCCGGCATATAAGAAAATTTATGGTTACTATAAAGACAATGGTGTTGAATTGATTATTCATCATAGTGACAGCTATGCTGCCAATCTGGTCCCAGCTATGATTGAAATGGGAATCGATATCTGGCAGGGTGTTATGACAACCAACCATGTTCCGGATTTAATAAAAGAATATGGCGGAAAAATTACATTCATGGGCGATATCGACAGCGGCGTCATTGACTTCCCTGGCTGGACCAAGGAAAACATTGAGGAAAAAGTGGAAACAGCCTGTCGACGATGCGGTAAGCTATACTTTATTCCCGGTGCCAGCCAGGGATTGAATGTCAGCTCATTCCCGGGTGTTTATGAAGCAACCGATGAAGCAATTGACCGAATGACTAAGGAAATGTTTTAAAACTGCACCGTTAATCAAACTTTTAATTTGAAAATCAATAATTAATGTCAAATAAATCAAGAAGCCTTTTCTGAATCACGAATTGGCTTCTTGTTAATTAAAATGAAATCATAAAATAAAGTCATAAAATAAAGTCTTGAGGTGGATAATGAATAGAAAACAGCTAATCGGCATAATATTAAGCATAACCGTACTTGTTGCCACTTTTTTTCTGCCTGTACCAGTTGGTTTAACCGATCAGGGGATGGTTACCATCGGCATCCTTTTGTTCTTTCTGATCATGTTGATTTCTGAAGCGCTTCCGGTTGGTGTCATCTGTTTCTTATGTCTGGGTTTGTTACCGGTACTGGGAGTAACGAAAAATTTAGCGTCCGGTTTAATCGGTTTTACCAATCCGATCTTATTTTTCGTGCTGGCTTCTTTCGGTTTGTCCGAAGCTGTCAGCTCGACTCCGATTGTACCGCGGATCCTCCATGCGCTGATTAAAAGATTCGGAAAAGATGTTAAAACCTGCGTGCTGGCCATCATGATCGCCGGTGCCATTGTTTCCTCCATTGTCACCGATGTGCCCACTGTTGTTGTTTTTATGGGCATCGGCGCCAGCTTCCTGACACTTTTCAAAAATGATGCGGATCGCCGAAAAACCGCCAAATCCCTGATGATGGGAATCCCCATTGCCATCATGTTGGGAGGAATCATGACCCCAGCCGGCAGCGGCATCAATATTCTGACCATTGGGCTGTTAAGGGATTTGGCCGGGATTCAGATTACCTTTATCCAGTGGATGGCCTGTGCGATTCCCATTGTGCTGGTTATGGTGCCCCTTTCGTGGCTGGTATTAACAAAAATATATCCCCCGGCTGAAATCGATGCCGATGATATCAGGCAGTATCTGACCACCATTGAGGTCAAAGAAAAAATCGGCACGCGCGAAATCAAAGTGATTATTATTGCATCCGGGATGATGTTTTTCTGGTTGCTCAGTTCCTTTTTTCCTGCCATTGAAGTGGCCGTTGTGGCCTTGTTCGGCTGTGTGTGCTTATTCCTTCCCGGCATCAGAGTCTTAACCTGGGACAAGTATATGAAAGCCGTCAGCTGGACCTCCTTTATCCTGATCGGGACGGTTTTATGCATTGCCAGTACAATTGTGGCAAACGGCATCACCGAGTGGTTTGTGACCTATATTTTACCCACATCCCTGTCGGTATCCACTATGGGAGCCGTTTTCTTTGTGGCGGTGATGGCTTTTCTGATTATGCTGGTTGTGCCGGTAGCGCCGGCCCTGATCGGAGTGCTATCTCCGGTGATTGTCAGTTTGGGGGTCACCATCGGGATCAATCCGGCCCTGCTCATCATTACCCTGGGGCTGTGTGCCGGAAACTGTTATTTATTTCCCATCGATACGATCCCATTGATTACCTATACCGCCGGCTATTATAAAATGACGGATATGCCTAAGGCCACGGTCTGGCTGCAATTGGCATTTATTGGCTTGGCTACGCTCTGGCTGCCCATCGCCGGCCGGATTGTTGGTTTTATATAAAGTTGTGGATAACAGGCCGAACAGGAGATAAAGCTAACAGGATCTTGCATTTGATATGGCACATTAAAAACATTCAAATTATTTAGAAAGGAAACAAAATGGCAGAAAAATTAAAGAAAAGTGTTATCTATCTCTATGGTTTGCCTTCGTTTGGGTTTCAGATTTTTATCTATGTTGAACTCATGTTTTTTTCGGCATTCTTAACTGATGCGGTTAAAATGCCGGTTGCGTTGGCAGGGTCAGTGCTCATGATTACCAGTATCTTTGATCTGATTTGGGTTCCGGTTGCTGGGATCATCCTGCAGAAAAGCAACCTGAAGTGGGGGAAATTCCGATCATGGCTGTTGATTGGTCCACCAATAGCGGCGATGCTTTATATCCTTCAATTTTTAAAAATAGGAAGTCCGGTGACTAATGCCATTACGGCATGTATCGGTTTTGTCGTCGGCCATTTGGTGTTCGATGTTTACTATTCCGCTCATATAGCGATGAACAGTGCGCTGACGTCTGATGTCGAAGAAAGGGTTAAGATGTCCGCCAATCGAGGCGTTTTCAATGCCCTTGGTTCCCTTACCTTCGCATATGTCGGAGTGAAAGCCATCCAGGCGGCCAGCATTGCCTTCAATGATCCGGCACGCGGTTATCTTACGGTTGTCATCATGGTTGCCTTGATTATGGTATTGTGCTATTGGACGTTTTTTTTCCTGACAAAAGAATATGCTTTTCGGGGAACCACTCTCAAGTCTCAAAAAACCGAAGGCATGCCGATTCGTGAAATCCTCAAACAGTTGCTCCAGAATCCGCCGTTAATCGGTTTGCTTTTAATCGATCTCGGCAGATATGTAGGGAAGTTTGTGGTCCTGGGTCTGTCATTCTACTATTTTAAATATGTCCTTAATGATCTCCCGGGCATGGCGATCTTCATGACCGGTCTGACCGTTGTTATCCTGATTTCAGCAACATTGGCGACCACGGTGGCAAAGCGGTTTGGACCGAATAAGGCTTATATAGGGGCATTGTGTATTTTCATTGCCGGCCTGCTGATTACCTGGCTGTTTCCATTGTCGCCAACCGCTTTCAAAATAGTGATGCTGGTATCCTTTGTCGGTTACGGCCTGCCGGATTCCCTGGTTGTGGCCATGTATTCTTCTTGTGTTGATTATGGCGAATGGCGAACTGGGAAAAATGCCCGCGGTTTTATCATGGCCCTGTTGACGACACCAATCAAAGTCGGAAACTTCATAAAAAGCGTCATCATAACAGCAGTACTGGCATCGGCCGGGTATATTGCCGATATGACACCAACTCCGGAGCTGATTCAGGGGATTAAAAACGGTTTTTGTCTGTTCCCTGCCATAATCATGATAATTGGGCTGATCGTCTTTGTGATTCTCTCAAGAAAAATGAAGGACATGGACAATGATATTGCATCAAAAAAAATAAAAACTGAATTAGAGATTATTTAAGCGGCAGTCCTGACTTCGTTTAAGAATTAGGTTATCTGATGCCAGCGCAGCCTTTGAGTAACCAATGTGCATTGCGGATGCTTAATCTGAGTTATTAAAAAAAGAGGGTGTAAC
>NZ_LGYO01000051.1:3055-9713 GCF_001263355.1 Acetobacterium bakii | reverse complement strand
GTTACACCCTCTTTTTTTAATGAATTATTTCCAGAGAAAATGAATCGGCTCACAGTCAATGGTTTTAGCGATTTGAATGCCCTTATAAAGAAGGGTGGTAACAGCATGCTGGTCGATGCCCAGCATCCGTGGAACAATGCCGTTTAATAAAAATACCACATCGTCAACCGAATCATCAAGGGGTTTTTCAAAATAATTCAGGAAGTAATCCCGCCGCCCGCCAAAATCGATGAAGAGAAAGTTATCAAATTCTTTTTCACTGATGACGAGATGATATTCGTCAATGTAACGGCGGTAGGTGTTGCGAATAAAGTCACCGGCAATTCGATAGTTTGATTTCTTTTTTAAGATTTCATAGTAAAAACGCCGGTTATTATCATCGCTGAGGATGCGGTCAAAATATATGCGGCTCAATACGACGTGATGAAGGATGGAATTTTCAAGTCCCTTGATATTTAATTCATTGAGGTAGGTGTCGATTTGTTTATAGTATTCCAAATATATTTCTTGTACAATTTTATCCTTTGTTTTGAAGTAATAGGTAAAAAGGCCAATGGGTGTATCGGCCGTTTCAACAATATCTTTTATTTTTGTTTTTTCATAGCCCTGGGCATAGAAAATTTTTTTTGCGGTTTGATAAAGATGATTTCGTGTCTGAATTCCTTTTTCGTACATCCTATTCTCCTTAATTGTTTGTAATATTAAAGATACCACATTTTAAGTGTTGGAACAAGGATGTAAAGCAAAATATTGTAATTAATTGATTTTTATTAAATTCGCCTTGTGACGGTCATTTTATCCCTGGCTTTAGGCGATGCGAAGGATGCTTATCAGGAGTATAATATGGAGAGCCAGGGGCAAGAAATGCGATTGGATTTAATAATATTCAAAATTTGATAATTTTTATAAATTTAATTTTTTTGATATCATGATACTTAAATAAACTTAAAATTGGATAAATTTTTATTTGCGGTTATATTTGGGTAATAATAGAGCGATTGACAAAAACGCTTCTCATTGAGGCTGAGAAAATACGCACGACAGTTAAAGTGAAAACCTGCAGATTCAAATTAAAGGAGAAAAAAAGTGAATCAAAACACGTTCAAAGCTTTGGAATCAGAGAATCATCTTGATGAAGAGTATCAGGAAAGGAATTTCAAACTCTTAACCCAAACGAGACGGGGAGTCGGGATGTACGAAGAGCTGCGATACAATTATCTGAAAGAAAATAAGCAAGAGCTATTCAGTGAACTCTTTTTTCAGGGCAAATTGAATGAACATCTGGCAGCCGTGGAACAATCAGCCCGGAATCGATTGGATCAGATTATCCGCTGTCTGCTCGTAAAACATCCGGCTCCTGATAAGAACGCAAAACCCCTTTCATGGGCACAACATATGAATAAGATGACGGCAGCGGCGAGGGAGATCGTCATTCAGGAACTCATTTACAATTAAAGAGGTGAAATTTGGTGATGGAAGAAAAACTCATTGCGCCATGCGGGATGAATTGTGGGGTCTGCGTCAGTTATCTGGCCATGAAAAATGATCTGAAGAAACAGGGCTTTAACAGAAAGTACTGCGCCGGATGCCTGCCCCGGGGTAAAAACTGCACCTTCATGAAAGATCACTGCGATCTTCTGGGGAAGGGTCTGGTGCGGTTTTGCTATGAGTGCGGAGAGGCAATAAGCTGTCATAACGGACTGTGCCTGAATTGTGATCTCGAAAAGCTGCGCCAGAATAAAAAGTACCGCTGGGATGAGGAGTAGAAATCACAGATAAAACCCATACAATACTAAAAATTATACTTGTATTTATTGATAAATGATATACAATTGTAATAATATAAACTATGTCAATTGTAAAGGTGGAATCAAGATGGATATTGCAGCCGTTTCGATGGGCTTAAACCAGATGCAGGTTTCCCAACAGGCCAGTATATCAGTAATGAAAATGGCCATGGAAACTGGAACAGAACAAATGACAGATATGGTAAAAATGGTGGAAACCAGTTCGGTGCCCATGTTAAATAACTCCCCAAGCCCCTATATTGGTAGAATTTTAGATATCACAGTTTGAAAAGGATCCGCCCGATTTTTATCGGGAGGATCCTTTTTTCTGACAGAAGCAGCAAATTATTATATAATAAATGACAGTAAACAGCAATATTATGAAAGCAGAAGAGGGTTGCAAAATGAAAAGAAAATTACTGGTGTTAATCGTTGTTCTGACGATGATTATGGCTCTGACCGGCTGTTCGGATGATATCGGAGGGGTCAGCACCCACACAAACAAAGGTCTTGATACCTCCCTCAAACGGAGTACGGATATGGTTGTTGATACTAACGGAACCTTGAACATCCAGCGCCTTGCAAGAACTGAAACTACAAAAATGGGGGCCTCCGGCACCTGGACCATTTTTGTTTATATGTGCGGTTCCGACCTGGAAAGCGAGGAGGGACTGGCAACCATGGATTTACAGGAGATGCTGGATGCCTCAAAATCCGATAAATTAAAATTTATTGTTCAGACCGGGGGCTCAAACGCCTGGGACAACGATCTTGTAAATGACTCCAGGATGCAGCGTTTCGTTATTCAAAATCAGGAAATAGAAGAGGTCGATGACACCTCACTCTCAAACATGGGCAGTGCGGAAACTCTGGCAGATTTCCTTGTCTGGGGCGTCGAAAATTATCCCGCCGAAAAGATGGGTCTGGTCTTCTGGAATCACGGCGGCGGCAGTATTACCGGAGTCTGCTTTGATGAGCAGAATGACAGCGACAGCCTTTCGCTCATCGAAATCGAAAATGCCCTGACCTCGGTATGTCCGAACATGACCGATTCTTTTGAATTTATCGGTTTTGACGCATGTCTGATGGGAACTCTGGAAACCGCCAATGTCATTGCCCCTCATGCCCGGTATATGTACTCTTCCGAAGAACTGGAGCCCGGTTACGGATGGGATTATAAGGCTATTGCCAATTATATCGGGGCAAATCCCACAGCCAGCGGCGCCGATCTCGGAGTGGTGGTGGTGGATTCTTTTTATGACGCTTGTGTAGCCATTGACAGCGGCGATGAAGTCACCTTGTCCTGCATTGATCTTTCTAAAATAGATGCGCTTGTCTACGCTTTTAATGATGTCGCTGAGACCATGTACCATTCCACGGACAACACTGCCATTCTTTCAGGTATGGTCAAAGGCATTACATCCGCTGAAAACTATGGGGGAAACAATAAGTCTGAGGGTTATACCAACATGGTGGACCTCGGTTCCATTCTGAAAAATGTTTCGGTTAATGTGGCCGGTACCGATCAGGTGCTGTCTGCATTGAAGGACTGTGTCACTTATATGAAAAACGGCACTAACAAATCCGACTCCAATGGACTGGCCATTTATTACCCATTGTCGATTCAGGGTTCAGAAGAGCTGTCAATTTTTAAGGACGTCTGTGTCAGTCCCTATTATATGTCTTTTGTGGATAAAATGGTTTATGCCAGTGACACTAACGGTACTTTTGATAATTACAGCGATGTCGACTGGCTTGGCGCAGATTCTATTTACTGGAATGACAGCTATGTGGCAGTCGCCGGTGCGGATTATTGGTCAAATCTTGATGATTCAGCCACAGCAGACTATAACTTCAGTGAAGAAGAGACGGCAATTTCCTTTTCGGTTCCGCCAGCCCTTAATGCCGAGGGCATGTACGGATTCACCATAGCTCCGGATACACTAAACTATGTGGATGCGGTTTACTGCGATGTCTTTGTGGATTCCGGAGATGGTGAAACCCTGATTGAGTTGGGACTGGATGACAATATCACCTCCGACTGGAGCACAGGTTCATTTGAGGACAATTTCACCGGTTACTGGGTTGCTCTTCCCGACGGTCAGCCTCTGGCGTCCTACATCGTCGAACAAGGCGATAACTATAACATTTATACCTCACCGATTATGCTCAATGATGTGGAGACCAACCTCCGAATTCGACTGGATTATGTGAGTGAGGAAGAGTACACCATAAAAATTATTGGCGCCTGGGACGGCATCGATGAGGAAACCGGTCAGTCCGCAAAAGAGATTACCAAGCTTAAGAAGGGTGATATTATCACGCCCATGTATTATTCCTACAATCTCAGTAATGACGAAGAAGGGATGTATATCGGGGATGAGTATGTCTTTGACAATGACCCCGTTCTCTATGAAGAACTGCTGGCCGAAGGGGATTATTATTACTCATTCCAGATTGATGATATCTTCGGAAGCTCGCTCTACACCGATTTTGAAATTTTCTCCCTTGACGCCGACGGCGGTATTTATTTTTATGAAGAATAATTTACAATAAAATTGTCGACAGTCTCAAGTAGCGATAAAATAGAAACGTAAGTCCTGGGGACAATCGTAACATCAGTTGTCGGCATCATGGCGAACAGGCAGCGCTTGTCCGATCATGCAGCCGACAACGATTTACCATTGTCCCTAGGACATGCTTGTCTACAAACCCCGGTCACCATTGATTAATGGTGACTTTTTTTATTTGAAGATTGACAAAAAATTAAATCTACTGTATAGTATTACTAAGCAGGAACACTATAAAAAACTAATAAGGACTGATACGTTTATGGATATCATAGAACGATTGACACAGTTTGACCTGACCCGGCATGAGGCTGCCATCTATTTAACCCTCATTTCGGAAGGCGCTTTGAATGGCTATGAGGTTGCCAAGGCAACTGGCATTGCCAGGTCCAATGCCTACACATCCCTGGCTTCGCTGGTGGAAAAGGGCGGGGCATTTGTAATTGAAGAAGCGACCATTCGCTATACACCGGTTCCCATAGAGGAATTCTGCGAGAATAAAATCAGAAAACTTCAGGAATCAAAACTGGATCTGATCAAAACCATGCCTGAAAAAAGAGCTGTGGTTGAAGGATACATTACCATAAAAGGCGAGAACAATATTCTCAATAAGCTGCGAAATACGATATTAGAGGCAAAAGAGAGGGTATATCTTTCAGTATCCGGTCAAATACTGGAATCCATCCTCCCTGATATTGAGAACGCCTTAGCCAAAGGCATCAAGCTGGTGATTATCACCAACGGACCTTTTCGATTGGCAGGCGCCACCGTTTATATTACGGAACAGCCACTCCAGCAGATCCGGCTGATTGCCGATTCAACCAATGTGCTCACTGGCGATATCAACAATGGGGAACACTCCACCTGTTTGTATTCGCAGAAGCAGAATCTCGTTGATTTGTTTAAAGACTCCATGAAAAATGAAATAAGACTCATTGAAATAACGAAAGGAAATAATAAATTATGAAAAAGACATTTGTTAGCTATGAAAAATTAAAAGAAATTGTAAAGGACTATCCAACACCATTTCATCTCTATGACGAAAAGGGCATCCGGGAAAACGTCCGCCATCTTCAGGAGGCATTTTCATGGAATAAGGGTTACAAAGAATACTTTGCAGTAAAAGCCACTCCCACACCGGCAATACTCCAAATTCTAAAAGAAGAAGGTTGCGGTGTCGATTGCTCATCCTACACCGAACTGATAATGTCTGACAAGGTGGGGTTTAAAAATGATGACATTATGTTCACTTCAAACGTCACCCCAAAAGAAGACTTTGTGCTGGCTCGAAGCCTTAATGCAACCATTACCCTTGACGATATCACCCACATTAACTTTCTCGAAGAAACAGCCGGAATCCCCGAAACAATCAGCTGCCGCTTTAATCCCGGCGGCGATTTTGTAATCAACAATGCCATTATGGATACCCCTCAGGATGCAAAATATGGTTTTACTAGAGAGCAGATGACCGAGGGTTTTAAAACACTCATTAGTAAGGGAGTCAAGCATTTTGGAATCCATGCATTTTTGGCCAGCAACACCATTGCCAATGAATACTATCCAGCCCTGGCAAGAATACTTTTCGAAACCGCGGTTGAACTGCAACGGGAAACCGGTGCCCATATTCAATTTATCAACCTTTCCGGCGGCGTAGGGATACCCTATCTGCCCGATCAGGACGCTACCAATATTTACGAGGTCGGCCAAGGTGTCAAAAAAGCATTTGACGAAATCTTAGTCCCAGCGGGAATGGGTGATGTATCTATTTTCACAGAACTGGGACGATTTGTGCTGGGACCTTTCGGTCATTTGGTATCAACGGTCCTTCACGAAAAACATACCCACAAAGAATATATCGGCCTTGATGCCTGTGCTGCAAACCTCATGCGTCCGGCCATGTACGGAGCCTACCACCATATTACCGTCATGGGTAAAGAGAATGAACCCGATGACCACATTTATGACGTCACCGGCGGCCTGTGTGAGAACAACGATAAGTTTGCTGTTGACCGAAAACTGCCAAAGATAGACATCGGCGATTTAGTCGTCTTACATGATACCGGTGCCCATGGTTTTGCAATGGGTTATAATTACAACGGCAAGCTGCGCTCCGCTGAAATTCTGTTAAAAGAAGACGGAACAACCGAACTGATTCGCCGGGCAGAAACCCCGGACGACTATTTTGCCACCCTGGACTTTTCGAAATGGTCTAAAAAATAAGCAGGGCTAAATTTAACACAAATATTTATAAAAGAAAACTAGATTGCTTTGATGTCAGTTTCACAAACAATTTTGTAACGT
>NZ_LGYO01000051.1:0-3030 GCF_001263355.1 Acetobacterium bakii | reverse complement strand
TGTAAACTGGCAGCGAAGCTCACGGCAGTTTCGTAATTGCCTATTAAAATTATTCACTGAAAGGAAAAAATAAAATGGCATTAATTAACGAAAATTATTTAAAATTACCGGGAAGTTACCTTTTTTCTGAAATAGCAAAGAGGGTTGAGGCTTACAAGGCTGCAAATCCGGATGCAGACATCATTAAACTCGGCATCGGCGATGTTACCAAACCCTTACCGGAAGCGGTGATCACCAGCATGCACAAAGCCGTTGACGAAATGGCTGACGAAAAGACATTCAGAGGATACGGACCGGAACCCGGCTATAATTTCCTCATCGAAAAAATCATTGAGTTTGATTTTGGCACTCGCGGCGTCAGCCTGGACATGGATGAGATTTTTGTAAGTGATGGTTCCAAAAGCGACACCGCGAATTTCCAGGAAATCTTTGGCGTTGACAATAAAATCGCCGTTACCGATCCGGTTTATCCGGTTTACATTGACAGTAATGTCATGGCCGGCCGAAGCGGTACCCTTGGCGCCGACGGCAAATGGACAAATCTGATCTACATGCCATGCACCGCCGAAAATGGCTTTGTACCAGAGCTGCCAATTGAAAAGGCGGATCTCATTTACCTGTGTTTCCCCAACAATCCCACCGGAACAACGATTTCTAAAACCGAGCTGAAAAAATGGGTGGATTATGCCAAAGCAAATCAGGCCATTATTTTATATGATGCCGCCTATGAAGCCTATATCCAGGAAGAGGATGTGGCCCACAGTATTTATGAAATTGAAGGCGCCAAAGAGGTGGCCATCGAGTTTCGCAGCTTTTCAAAGAATGCCGGGTTCACCGGAACCCGCTGTTCCTATACCGTTGTTCCCAAGGAAGTAATGGGCTACACCGCCGCCGGTGAAGCCATTGACATCAACAAGTTATGGAACAGAAGACATGCCACCAAATTCAATGGGGTTCCGTATATTATTCAAAAAGGTGCTGAAGCGGTTTATTCCAAGGAAGGGCAAAAGCAGATTAAAGCCCTGGTGGACTACTATATGTTCAATGCCAAGCTTATACGAGAAGGTATTCAGAGCACTGGGATTGAAGTTTTCGGCGGCGTAAACGCCCCCTATATCTGGTTAAAAACACCCAAAGGAATGGACTCCTGGTCATTCTTTGACAAAGTGCTTAACGATGTCAATATTGTTGGAACACCCGGTGCGGGTTTTGGTCCCAGCGGCGAAGGCTACTTCCGATTGACGGCTTTTGCAAGCAGAGAAAGCACCGAAGAGGCCATCAAACGATTCACCACGAAATTTAAACTATAGCAGCTGGACACCGACTCACAGTATTATAAAAGAGCAGTAATTAAATTAATGATGAAAAACAGCCTGGACTCAGTGATGAGCTCAGGCTGTTTTATTTGGTATAAAAGACACATCGTTTTAAACAAATTATTTATTAAAGCTTACAATCCAGGCATCCTTGATATAGTCCTCCACAATTCTTCCTGAAAGATTAAACCAGCTTGTGCACTGATCAAGAATCACCGAATCTCCGGTTACAATCCTTCCCATTTTAGAGAGGACAGTATCAGCATTGGGCACAAGTTCAACCGCCACAGGAATATTCCATTTTTGGGCGTGCTCAAGGATTCTGTTTCTCAGCCGACCAGAGTTGGAAACCGGTGCATCCAGGTAAAACATTGCCTCTGGTACTGAAAGTTTTCGAAGGCTTTCACCCAAAATTCTTAATGCACTGTCGGTCTGATCAATCAGGCTATAGGATCCCCTTAAACCGGCCAGATCCCTTAAAACGTCGTCTTTTCCCAATATGATAAGACCCTTTGACAGGGCAACCTCAAGCGTGATAATCAGGTTAAACCCATCAATGGACAAACATCCATCCCTGGCGGCTGCAAGCGGAAGCCTGTTCGCTTGTCTTTTCTCATATTGAAGCTGAGAAGCAGTTGCCCTTTGCAGGGCGGTCCGCTGTCTTATAGAAAGTTGGTGATGGTTACCCACAAACTCAATCACCGTACCCATTTTATAATTCCGGTCCAGAAGCCACTGAACTTCTTCCTGGACAATTCCAAGCCGGGTCAGAGCTTCATCGGAAAACCACTTGCGATCATCCGGATTGAAGCCTCTTCGCGTTGTTTTTGATGCCAATTTTAGCCCTCCTTTCAGGATAACATCACTAAGCCTTAAATGAATTTATTGATTTTCCCCTAAACAGGATGATTATTTGAATTTTAAGAGGGTAGAAGTTAGAACAAGTAAAATATAAAATAGAGTCGCTGCAAATACACATGGATCAAAACATTGAAAACAGGGGGATATTATGATGATCTTCACCTTATTAGGTCTGCTTGTTAAAATTATGCTCATTATATTACTTGTAATAATTGTGATCCTTCTTTTAATACTGATCATACCCTTTAATTACCGAATTTCAGCAGTATTAAAAGAAAAAGCGAATATTTATTTGCATCTGAATTGGGCATTTTTTGAAGTTGAGCTTTGGCTGGAAGATCTGAAGCCTTTTGTGAAAGTCAGAATATTCAAAAGAGTACTAATCAATGAACCCCTTAAAAAAAGTCTTCGAAAAAAGCCAAAGCCAGTAAAAAAAACCAGGAAATCAAATTTCAAAATGCCGGGCATGACTTTTTTCAAAGAAATCCTGAATTTCGCAAAAGAGGTTTTAAATGTTTTAAAACCAAAAAAAATATCAGCTTTCGGCACTTATGGTTTGGATGACCCGGTCAACACGGCATTGGTTAGTTTCTTGATCCAATTATTCAGCGAGCTTGTGCCCCATGCACACATTGGGTTAGACCCTGTTTTCGATTCCGAAATGACCGATGTGGAAATTAATATTTCTGGGAAAATAAGACTTGCTGTGTTAGTTTATATCTTCATAAAGTATCTTTTAAAAAGAGAGGTCAGACAAGTTGTATTCAGAAAACGCATTAATACTGAAACATAAAACTCGGGTAATTGCGAAAGTAACGTGAGCTTCGCTGCCAGTTTACACGAAACAATTTTT
>NZ_LGYO01000050.1 GCF_001263355.1 Acetobacterium bakii | reverse complement strand
ATCATTGAAAACAGCATAGTGTAAAAACAATTTGAAAAACAATTTCGTAACAACGAAAACGTAACATCAAAAGGATCAAGAAGAAAAGAGCATAAGGTGAATGCCTTGGCACTCAGAGCCGACGAAGGACGCGACAAGCTGCGAAAAGCTACGTTTAGGTGCACATAACCGGTGAGACGTAGATATCCGAATGGGGAAACCCGGCTGATTGAAGATCAGTCACCTTACCGTGAATACATAGCGGTCTGGAGGGAACCTGGAGAACTGAAACATCTTAGTACCCAGAGGAACAGAAAGAAACATCGATTCCTTTAGTAGCGGCGAGCGAACGAGGAAGAGCCCAGTATTACATCAAATTTTAGTCATTAGCTGAACGGCATGGGAAGGCCGGACGCAGAGGGTGAGATCCCCGTAAGCGAAAATGATTAAGATGGGTAATCGACGAGTACCACGGGACACGTGAAACCCTGTGGGAAGATAGGGGGCCCACCCCCTAAGGCTAAATACTACTGAGTGACCGATAGCGGAAAGTACCGTGAGGGAAAGGTGAAAAGAACCCCGGAAGGGGAGTGAAATAGAAACTGAAACCTTATGCTTACAAGCAGCAGGAGCTAACGTGACTGCGTGCTTTTTGTAGAACGGGCCAACGAGTTACGGTGTGTAGCAAGGTTAAGTACTTCAGGTACGGAGCCGTAGGGAAACCGAGTCTGAATAGGGCGATAAGTTGCATGCTGTAGACCCGAAACCGTGTGATCTATCCATGACCAGGATGAAGCTTGGGTAAAACCAAGTGGAGGTCCGAACCAGTGTCTGTTGAAAAAGGCTTGGATGAGTTGTGGATAGGGGTGAAATTCCAATCGAACACGGAGATAGCTGGTTCTCCCCGAAATAGCTTTAGGGCTAGCGTCGTAAAGAGAGTGATGGAGGTAGAGCACTGAATTGGCTAGGGGGCGTAAAGCTTGCTGAACCATATCAAACTCCGAATGCCATACACTTATATGCGGCAGTCAGACTGTGTGAGATAAGTCTCATAGTCAAGAGGGAAACAGCCCAGACCATCCGCTAAGGTCCCTAAATCCAGATTAAGTGGGAAAGGATGTGCAACTGCAGAAACAACCAGGATGTTGGCTTAGAAGCAGCCACACATTTAAAGAGTGCGTAATAGCTCACTGGTCGAGTGGTGGTGCGCCGAAAATGAACGGGGCTCAAATCTGGTACCGAAGCGATGGATTACTTACTGTAATGGTAGGGGAGCAATGTCTTGAGGGCGAAGCTTGACTGTAAGGTCAGGTGGACACAAGACAAGAGAGAATGTTGGCATGAGTAGCGAAAGTGAAGTGAGAATCTTCACCATCGAAAGCCCAAGGTTTCCTGAGGAAGGTTCGTCCGCTCAGGGTAAGTCGGGGCCTAAGCCGAGGCGAGAAGCGTAGGCGATGGACAACAGGTTGATATTCCTGTACCACCTTTAATTGTTTGAGAGATGGAGTGACACAGAAGGATAAGCGAACCCAGCGATTGGAAATGCTGGGCCAAGCGTCAAGGCTGAACTGGGAGGCAAATCCCCCGGTTCTTAAGGCTGAGGCGTGATGGGGAACGAAAAATAAGTAGGGAAGTCGCTGATTTCACGCTGTCAAGAAAAGCTTCTATTGAGAGAGAGGGTGCCCGTACCGTAAACCGACACAGGTAGGCGAGGAGAGAATCCTAAGATGAGCGGGAGAAGTGTTGTTAAGGAACTCGGCAAAATGACTCCGTAACTTCGGGAGAAGGAGTGCCCACGCAAGTGGGCCGCAGAGAAGAGGCTCAAGCGACTGTTTAGCAAAAACACAGGTCTCTGCTAAATCGAAAGATGACGTATAGGGGCTGACGCCTGCCCGGTGCTGGAAGGTTAAGAGGAGTGCTCAGCAGCAATGCGAAGGTGCAAATTTAAGCCCCAGTAAACGGCGGCCGTAACTATAACGGTCCTAAGGTAGCGAAATTCCTTGTCAGGTAAGTTCTGACCCGCACGAAAGGCGTAACGATTTGAGCGCTGTCTCGACAACACACCCGGTGAAATTGTAGTACTCGTGAAGATGCGAGTTACCCGCGACAGGACGGAAAGACCCCGTAGAGCTTTACTGCAATCTGGCATTGAGTTTTGGTAGTACACGTACAGGATAGGTGGGAGGCAACGAATTTGGGACGCTAGTTTCGAAGGAGCCAATCTTGGGATACCACCCTTGTACTATCGGAGTTCTAACAAGTGGCCGTCATCCGGTCATTGGACAGTGTCAGACGGGCAGTTTGACTGGGGCGGTCGCCTCCTAAAAAGTATCGGAGGCGCCCAAAGTTACCTTCAGGATGGTTGGAAACCATCTTTCAGAGTGCAAAGGCAAAAAGGTGATTGACTGCGAGAGAGACATCTCGAGCAGAGACGAAAGTCGGGCTTAGTGATCCGGTGGTTCCGAGTGGAAGGGCCATCGCTCAACGGATAAAAGCTACCTCGGGGATAACAGGCTTATCTCCCCCAAGAGTCCACATCGACGGGGAGGTTTGGCACCTCGATGTCGGCTCGTCTCATCCTGGGGCTGAAGCAGGTCCCAAGGGTTGGGCTGTTCGCCCATTAAAGAGGCACGCGAGCTGGGTTCAGAACGTCGTGAGACAGTTCGGTCCCTATCCGTCGTGGGCGTTAGATATTTGAGAGGAGCTATTCCTAGTACGAGAGGACCGGAATGGACAAACCACTGGTGTACCAGTTGTTCCGCCAGGAGCATCGCTGGGTAGCTAAGTTTGGACGGGATAAGTGCTGAAGGCATCTAAGCACGAAGCCCCCCTCGAGATAAGATATCTCACCAGCAATGGTTAAGGCCCCTGGTAGACGACCAGGTAGATAGGCTGGATGTGGAAGTATGGCAACATATGGAGCTGACCAGTACTAATCGGCCGAGGTCTTGATCCAACCGTTTTTACACTATGCTGTTTTGAATGATC
>NZ_LGYO01000005.1 GCF_001263355.1 Acetobacterium bakii | reverse complement strand
TTGTGAAAACTGACATCAAAGCAACAATTGTTCGATTATTCTAAATTTTGCAATTACCTATAATCAAAGAAACCAAGGAGAAAAAATAGATGGGAATATTATTTGGAACAGATGGAGTACGCGGGGTTTATGGGAAAGAGTTAACCACAAATCTGGCTTTTAAACTGGGTCAGGCAGGTGCCAGCGTATTGGGGGCAAACAGTCATCAACCTAAATTTATAATTGGCATGGATACCCGTATTTCCGGGAAAGCGCTTGAAATGTCGTTAACCCAAGGCATTTTATCCGTTGGCGGGGAGGTTATTCTGGTGGGTGTTCTGCCCACCCCGGCCATTGCAGTTATCGCAAGAGAATTAAAGGCCGATGCCGGGATTGTCATATCAGCATCCCACAACCCCTATGAGTTTAACGGTATTAAGTTTTTTAATGGCCAGGGCTTTAAATTATCGGATGCCATTGAAGACCAAATTGAAAGCATTATTCTGGAAAATAAAGAGATCATTCTTAAAGACGGAGGAACCACACGGAACTTGGATAAACCTGAGGATTATTATCTGAATCATATCCGAAAGGCATCCACCGGAACTTTATTGGGGATGAAAATGGTACTCGACTGTGCCAATGGCGCTTCGTTTGCCATTGCTCCCGATTTTTTCAGGGGTTTAGGTGCCGAAGTGGTGGTTATTGGAAATGATCCCAATGGAAAAAACATTAATTGCGGTTGTGGATCCACCCATCTTAAACCGCTTCAGGAACGAGTTGTCCAGGAAGGCGCTCAAATTGGGATTGCCTTTGATGGTGATGCGGATCGTTGCCTTGGGGTGGATAATGCCGGGAACATCATTGACGGGGATAAGATTATGAACCTGATTGGCCGAAAAATGAAGGCTATGGGAACATTGAAAAAAGATACTGTTGTTGTTACGGTAATGAGCAATATCGGACTGGATGTGGCTCTCAACAGTAATGGCTGTAAAACCATTAAAACCGATGTCGGGGATCGCTATGTTTTAGAGGCCATGGTTGCCGGGGGCTACAACCTTGGTGGGGAGCAGTCCGGTCATTTAATACTTTTGGATTATAACACCACCGGGGATGGCATGCTCACTGCCCTAATGCTTCTGGAACTTTTACGGGATGAGGAACAGGATGCCCAGACATTGTCGAATCTGATGACGGTATTCCCGCAAATCCTGGTAAATGCCAGAGTGGACAATTTGAAAAAGTTGGATTATCTTAAGGATGATATCATTCAAAAACGGATTGAAGAGGTCGAAGTCCATTTCCAGGGACAAGGAAGAGCCTTGATTCGACCATCGGGAACGGAACCTTTGGTACGCGTAATGATTGAAGGGCAAAATCAGGAAGAACTTTTATTAATTGCAAATGGTTTGGCAGCCCTGATTGAACAGCGTCTGGGGACGGAACAAGCTCTGACGCAATAAATTAACCTTTAAGAAATGAGGGCAAATGCCCTCGTTTTTTTGCATTTAAAATTTATTTATGATAAAATTAAAAAGCATGTTTCTCAATCGCTGGATGGAGAAAAGAATGCTATGGGACCAAGAATACAAAAAAGAAGCGCCAGAACTCAAGTGACGGTCCACACAGAAATTGAGTTGACGAGGACAGGGAGTATCGAAAATTCGGCGGATGCCCTGAAGGTATGATGGATAAATCTGAGAAGTGATTTTCAGCACAAAGACATCCTACAAATATTTTGAAAACAGGTGAAAAAAATGTGTGGAATTGTCGGTTACATCGGAGACAAACAGGCCCAGGAAATATTAATGGACGGGCTTTCAAAATTGGAATATCGCGGCTATGATTCAGCCGGGATCGCAACCCTTGAAAATGGAAAAATTTTAGTAAAAAAGAAAAAAGGACGCCTGCAAAATCTCAGTGATTGTCTGGAGCTCACGCCCTTAAACGGGAAAATTGGAATTGGACATACCCGGTGGGCAACCCACGGGATACCTTCCAATGTGAATTCGCATCCTCATTGCAGCCTTAATAATCAAATTGCCGTGGTTCATAATGGCATTATTGAAAACTACATGGATTTAAAAGAAGAACTGCTGGCCTTGGGCCACCTTTTTGCATCGGATACTGACACCGAGGTGATTGCTCATCTGCTCTGTGAGCTGTACAATGGGGATATGGTTGAAACGCTTCAAACGGCCATGAAAAAAATGAAAGGGTCCTACGCCCTCGGGATCCTTTGTTCGGATGAACCGGAAAAAATTGTGGTTGTGCGAAAAGACAGTCCCTTGATTGTGGGATTGGGATCCGGGGAAAACTTTATTGCTTCGGATATTCCGGCAATTTTGAAATATACCCGGGAAGTTTATTTGCTGGATAACGGCGAAATCGCCATTCTGACAAAAGATACCATTGTGGTGCTGGATGCCAATGGTGAACCAGTTGATAAGGCCGTATTTCATGTGGATTGGGATCCGGGTGATGCCGAAAAAGGCGGTTATGATCATTTCATGATGAAAGAAATGACCGAGCAGCCTAAAGCTATGGTGGATACCCTTGCCGGCCGGTTAAATACTGACGGGATCAGGCTCGATGATATCAATTTAGATGCCGAAACCATGAAGAACATCAATCGGATTCATATTGTGGCCTGTGGAACTGCCTATCATGCGGGAATGGTCGGAAAATTCTATTTTGAAAAATTTGCCAGGATTGCGGTGGAAACCGAAGCCGCGTCGGAATACCGCTATAAAGATCCCATACTGGATAAAAAAACCCTGCTTATTGTGGTTAGTCAATCCGGTGAAACCGCGGATACCTTAGCCGCTATTCGTTTGGCAAAAGAAAAAGGGGCCCGTGTTCTGGCGGTAACCAATGTGGTGGGAAGTTCCATTGCCAGGGAAGCCGATGATGTTCTCTATACCAATGCCGGACCGGAGATCGCGGTAGCTTCGACCAAAGCCTATCTCACTCAGGTTGGCTGCATGCTGGTGCTGGCCATGCACCTTGGTCAATTAAACGGTGAGATTATTTCTGAAGAAATGAAACGTTTGGGGCATGCTCTTTTAAATACTCCGGAGCTTGTACAAAAGGCGATGGAATCAAAAGAAGCGGTGAAGACCTTTGCGTATCAGCACTTTAACATCAATGATCTTTTCTTCATTGGCCGCGGTTTGGATTTCTATACCTGTTTGGAAGGGTCCCTTAAGTTAAAAGAAATTTCCTATATTCACTCCGAAGCATACGCCGCCGGGGAACTCAAGCACGGACCCATTGCCCTGATTGATGATGGAACCATTGTGGTGGCTGTTTGTACCCAGGAAAAGGTATTTGAGAAAATGCTCAGCAATATTAAGGAAGTTAAGGCCCGGGGGGCTTTTGTTCTGGCCATTGTTCAGGAAGCTCATAAGGGTATTGCCTCCGAAGTGGATGAGGTTTTTGTTATTCCCAACATGGATGATGACATTACCCCGATTCCCACGGTGGTTTACCTTCAGCTGCTGGCCTATTACCTGGCAGTGGCAAGAGGCTGTGATGTTGATAAGCCCAAGAATTTAGCAAAAAGTGTTACCGTGGAATAAGTTCTAGTAAAAATGAAGCCCATGGTTTACCAAGCATAACGAATGTTAGCTGTATCTTCTGAGCTTATGCAGAAGGTACAGCTTTTTATATGTGAAACAATTAAAGAAAGAAGAGAGAATACAATGACAACCGTAAAGTTTAAAGATTACCCTTTGAGTGATGCCCTTTTAAAGGCCATCGAAAAATTGAATTTCAAAAACCCCACTAAGGTACAACAGGCTGTGATTCCGGTAGCTCTGGAGAATAAAGATATTCTCTGTAAGGCCCAAACCGGCAGCGGAAAAACCGCTGCTTTTGGTATTCCCATTTGTGAATTACTGGATTGGGAAGAAAACAAACCCCAGGCTCTGGTACTCACACCAACCCGTGAGCTGGCCATCCAGGTCCACGAAGATATTTTTAATATTGGTCGTTTCAAACGGGTTAAGGTTTCCGCACTCTATGGAAAATCACCGATCAGACGTCAGGAAAAAGAACTGAAACAAAAAACCCATGTGGTGGTTGGAACTCCCGGTCGGGTTATGGATCATATTGTGAGAGGAACATTGCTTACCGATGAAATAAAATACCTGATCATCGATGAAGCCGATGAAATGTTGAATATGGGCTTCATTGATCAGGTTGAGGAAATCATCAATGAAATGCCGAAGGATCGTGTTACCATGCTATTTTCGGCAACCCTGGAACCGGAAATACAGCGACTCTCGAAACGCTACATGAAGGAGCCACTGATTATCGAAATTGAAGCCGAAACCCAACGCACCGATGCTATTGACCAGGAACTGTACGAATCGGAAAATGGCGACAAAATGGAGCTTTTAAGGGATGTTCTGCTGGTGGAAAATCCTGACAGCTGTATTATCTTTTGCAACACTCAGGAACGGGTGAATGCCATTTATAATTCCCTTGGTCAGGATAATAACGCTTGTGAAAGAATCCATGGCGGCATGGAACAGGATGACCGAACCCGGGTAATGTACCGCTTTAAAAAAGGGGAGTTTCGCTATTTAATCGCCACCGATGTGGCGGCCAGAGGTATTGATGTTCATGAAATTTCCCATGTCATCAATTATGATGTACCCTGGGAAAAAGAAACATACGTTCATCGGATTGGTCGTACCGGACGCCGGGGCAATACCGGAAAGGCCATTACCTTAATAATCGGAAAAGAAAATCGTTTAATACGGGAAATTGAAGAATTCACTGAAAAAGTAATCACTCGCAAAGAAATCCCTACAAACGCCAGTCTCGACACCCTAAAGCCGGCTTTTAATGAAAAAATCCAGGAAAAACCGGAAGAGAAAAAAGACAAGGCTTATGATTTATCCAAAGAAATTATGAAAATTCATATCAATGCCGGTAAAAAGACAAAAATGCGGGCTGTGGATATTGTGGGAACGCTCTGTAATCTTCAGGGAATGACTGCGGATGATATCGGGGTCATCTCGATTTTAGATGTATCCACCTTTGTGGAAATTTTAAACAATAAGGGACCCCAGGTGCTGGCAGAATTACAGACCCGAAATATCAAGGGACGTCCCCGGAAGGTTTCGATAGCCGAGGATAAACCCATAACCCTTCAGCGCAAGAAACCAATCCGCCGGTTTTATTAAAAAGACCGGAAATAAAACTAAACGAGGTTCATAATGGATTACAAAAAAGCAATTGCTGCCTTTACACCCGGTTCAGTCCAGGAAGCCGCCGATCAGCAAACCATGTTGTTTTTTATTGAAAATAATCCCGGGGATGTGCTTGTGCGTGCAAATAAAATTGCCCATATCACCAGTTCAGCCATGATATTCAATGAAACCATGGATAAGCTGCTCATGGTTTATCATAATATTTATCAGTCATGGTCATGGACTGGTGGGCACGCTGACGGTGATACCGATCTATTGTATGTAGCCATGAAAGAAGCACGGGAAGAAACCGGATTAAAGAATATTAAAGCCTGCTCAGATAAAATAGTTTCACTGGATGTCCTGCCGGTTTTCGGGCATCTAAAAAACAATGAGATAATATCCGCTCATTTACATCTTTCAGTTGCTTATATTTTACAGGCCTCAGAAGCAGAATCTATTTGCATCAAGCCAGATGAAAACAGTGGGGTCCGGTGGATTCCGATTGGCGAACTGTCTGATTATGTGAGTGAACCACATGTCCAGGTTGTTTATGATAAAATATTGAAGAAGGTATTTCAGCAGTCATTTTTAGGATAAAACGGAGGAAATCATGTCAATTTTAAAAGCTATTGAGTTTTCTGCCTGTGCCCATTTAGGACATTTTAGAAAGGGTTCCAAGGTGCCATATATTACCCATCCCTTTTTAGTGGCCAAAATTTTGGCGGAAGCTGTGGATCCTGAAACTAACGAGGCGCTTATTAGTGCCGGACTTCTACATGACACCGTTGAGGATACCGTTACGACCATAGAGACCATCCGTGAAGAATTTGGCGAAGAGGTAGCAGTTTTAGTGGCATCAGATTCTGAAAACAAACAACTCTCCTGGGAAATGCGTAAGCAAAACACCATTGATTTTTTAAAGAATGAAGCAACCAGGGATATGCAGCTGCTGGCCTGTGCGGATAAGCTTGCGAATATTCGCAGTATTAAAGAAGATTATGAAAAAATCGGTGACGCAGTTTGGGATATTTTCGTTCGTGGAAAAGAAAAACAGGGCTGGTACTATAAAGGTATTGTCGAGTCCCTGGCACCTTTGGCTGGGTTGCCCATGTACACAGAGCTTTCCCAGCTTACCAAGGAAATATTTGATTAATCCAAATCAACGTTTATTATTAAAAAAATATTCTCGACTCAACCAGACTTTCATATTGATTTTGGTTGGGTCATTTTTTATTAAAAATTGATAGCGTTTAAATAGAAATTTTAAATGAAAAACGCTTGAATTAACATACTCTTAACATTCTCTTTACGCTTACAAAACATTTTAATAGTATTTATTTGATAAGATAACCAAGGAAATTGAAATTAAATTAAAAAAGAAATTTTAGGAGAAAACAATGAGAAAAAGTTTAAAAAAAGTATTGTTGGTTCTTTTGTTTAAAAGACTGGGGGGAACTCGAGCTGTCTAGGAGAAAGATTCCCTTGCGGGAGTCTTGTTTTGAGGAAAAAATGCCCATGTTTTGTAAAACTTGGGTGTAAGAAATGGAGCAATTTTATTGGAAGCGATTAAACGCAAGAAAATTAAAGAGAAAATAATCGAAAACTTTTTCCTCATTTGTGCTTTTGTGGCAGTGGTCAGCGTTTTGGCGATTACTTTCTTTGTATTCTACAATGGCTTAAAACCCTTTGTATCCAACAGTTATCCCTTTTGGAATTTTATATCCGGAGTGGAATGGCGGCCGGGTTCCAATATGTACGGGATCTTCTACATGATTGTCGGCTCAATTTTTGGAACCCTGGGAGCCATTCTCTTAGGTGTACCTATTGCTATTCTTACTGCGGTCTATATTGCAGAAATGGCCGATAGTCGGATTGGTAAAATAATCCGTTTTGCGGTTGAACTTCTGGCCGGGATTCCATCGGTGCTTTACGGGGTTTTTGGGTTGGGAATCATTGTTCCCTATGTTTTGAAAATATCGCCGATGGCCCAGGGAGAATCGTTGCTGGCAACCATTCTGGTTCTGGCCATTATGATTTTGCCAACGGTCGTCAGTATTTCCGAAACCTCAATCAGTGCCGTACCCAAAGAGTACCGGGAAGGTTCCTATGCATTAGGAGCATCCAAAATCCAAACCATTTTTAAAGTGGTATTGCCTGCGGCGCGGTCTGGGGTTATGACCGGGGTAATTCTGGGGATTGGCCGAGCCATTGGAGAAACCATGGCGGTAATGCTGGTTTGCGGAAATCCCATTGCCGGGATTCCAACCAGTCTCTTTGACCAGATTCGCCCGCTTACAACAAACATTGCCCTGGAAATGGGTTATGCTTCCGGAGTACATCAAGAACTGTTGTATTCCACCGGGGTGGTCCTGTTTGTTTTTATTATGATCATCAACCTGGCTGTAAATAAATTGGTAAAAACAAAGGTGGGAAGTTAAAAATGACACAAAAAATAAAAGATACTATTGTAAAAGGCGTTGTATATCTGGCTACCGGAATCACGCTTTGTGTCTTGCTTTTTATTATTGGCTTTATCTTTATAAAGGGCATTGGCCTGATTAACTGGAACTTTATCAGCCGGGATTATAACGATACGACATTTTATGCATTTGTCCAGGAAAGCAATAGTCCAACGACTCTTGATGAAAAGGTGCAGGAAAACAAGTCGGATTATGATAAAAAATATGAAACGCCTTTGGAAGCCCCGGTTTATGTTGAGAGTATCGGTGCTGAAATCACCAAGGTTTTATACAAAAACTATACCACTGAAAAAGAACAGTTTATTATTTCCTATATTAGCAAAGGATCTCCTCTTCTGAGTGCGGTGAATTCCAATGGCACAAGTATTGATGTAAGCACTGATTTTGTTCTGGAAAGTGTCAATGGAAATGAGTTTACCGGTATGTCAACAGAAGAAGTGAAAACCCTCATTAATGATCAGTCTGGTGAGTTAAAGATTAAAATGGTTGAGCCGGGTGGCGGCATCCGATCAAATATTATTACTACCTTATATATGATTCTCTTATCTTTGGTAGTCGCGTTGCCCATTGGAATTTTTGGGGCTATTTATCTGACCGAATATGCAAAACCCGGAAAGATAGTGAATGCGATTCGTTTCGCAGCGGAATGTCTGGCAGGGATCCCCTCCATTATCTTTGGACTTTTTGGGATGGCGTTCTTTGTTGTGGCATTGAATTTTCAAATCTCCCTGCTATCAGGGAGCTTAACTGTGGCGATTATCCTTTTGCCGGTGATTATACGAAGTACCGAAGAAGCTCTGAAAACAGTGCCAATCGCCTTTAGAGAAGGATCTCTGGCATTGGGGGCGACCAAACTTCAAACGATTTTCAAAATTATTCTGCCCTGTGCGGTGCCGGGGATTGCCACAGCGGTGCTTTTGAGCATCGGCCGGGTGATTGGAGAGTCGGCGGCATTATTATTAACCGCTGGTACCGTTGCCCAAATTCCGGGAACGCTTTTTTCTCCTGGAAGCACACTGACCGTTCAGGCATACTATGTGACCAAAGAGGAAGGGAATATTGAAATGGCTTGTGCCATTGGGATTGTAATTATTGTTATTGTTATAATACTAAATATTCTGTCCCGGATTGCATCGGATAAACTGAATGTCTTTAATAAAGAATGAAATGAGGTGAAATATGGACAACAAAGTAAAATTCAACACAAAAAATCTTGATTTGTTTTATGGAGATTTTCAGGCGCTGAAATCCATTAATATGGAAATCTGCGAAAATGAAGTCACCGCATTTATAGGACCTTCCGGATGTGGCAAATCAACGTTTTTACGTTGCCTTAACCGAATGAATGATCTCATAGACTGTGTTGATATCAAAGGCGAAATTATTTTTGATGGCAAGGACATTAATGGGGACATTGATGTCATTAACCTGCGTACCAGGGTGGGGATGGTTTTTCAGAAACCCAATCCATTCCCCATGAGTATCTATGACAACATTGCCTATGGTCCCAAATGCCAGGGGCTTAAGGATAAAGCAAAACTGGATACCATTGTCAAAGACAGCCTTGAACGGGCGGCCTTATGGGATGAAGTAAAGGATCGTTTAAACAAATCCGCACTGGGTCTTTCCGGTGGACAACAGCAAAGGCTGTGTATTGCAAGAACCATTGCCATGAACCCGGAAGTCATATTGATGGATGAACCGACCTCGGCGTTAGATCCCATAGCAACCTTGAAAATAGAAGACCTTATGCAAAGCTTAAAGAAACTTTACACTATTATCATTGTTACCCATTCGATGCAGCAGGCCGGGCGAATTTCTGATAAAACAGCTTTCTTTTTGATGGGAGAGGTGATAGAATTCAATGAAACACCAAAAATCTTCACAAATCCCGATGATAAGCGCACAGAGGATTATATTACAGGACGTTTTGGTTGATTAGAGGAGGAAAATGATGCGAAAAGAGTATAGCAAAGAATTACAAGTTATTAAAGATGAAATCCTTTTGATGTCAACGGTGACTGAAAAAATGCTTTCGGATTCTATATTTGCTCTAAGAAATCAAGATGTTGAACTGGCAAAATCAGTGATTGATCGTGATGATTTGGTGGATAAGAAGGAAATTGATCTTCAGTTGGAAGTAGGTCGGATTATTGCTACGCAAGGCCCGGTGGCTACTGATTTAAGGCGCATGGCGTCGGCTTATAAAATCATTACAAACCTCGAGCGAATTGCAGATTTAGCGGTGAATATTTCTAAACGGGTTATTGAATTGGCGGATGAAACCTATATGAAAGCATTAATTGATATCCCCAAAGAAAGTGAGTTGGCGGAACAGTTATTGAAGCTTTCAATCCAGGCTTTTATTGAAGAAGATATTAGTGGGTTGAAAAATGTAGCTGCTTTGGAAGATGAAATCGATGCGCTAAATGTAGAAATCCATCGTGAATGCATCGAATATATGATGGCGGATAGAAAAAATGTCTTTCAGGGATCGATTTTTAGTACTATTGGAAGTTATCTTGAGCGTATTGGGGATCATGCGACTAATATTTTTGAGACTGTTTATTATATTTCAACCGGTGATTATATCGATTTTAATGATTTGGATGAAAAGATCATCGATAAGAGTCAGAAAAAAAATAAATAAAATGAAGTGCTCGCCCAAAATTTGGGACCAGGGGTTTAACTCCTGGTCTTTTTTTGATTGTTGATTAAATAAAAATTGAAAGAATACTATTTCAACAGTTATATTTTGTTGTTATATAGCAAGCCTATCCAGTATAACTGGTTCTTTATTAAAAGAGTTTGTAACCTGTGTCATGGTCATGGGATTTAAAAGGCGCTCCAATTCTACAGATGTTAACAGGCCCTCGTTCAAAATAATATCTTTTACTTTGGTACCGGTCTTTAAGGCTTTTTCGGCGATTTTTGCGGATCGTGCATAGCCAATATAAGGGCAGAGGGCTGTCACAATGCCAATACTTTCGTTGAGTAGCTCTTCGCATCGTTCTCGATTAGCGGTGATCCCGGAAATGCAATGATCCACAAAAGTCATGGTTGCATTTTTTAGGGTTTCAATTGATTCAAACAAGTTATAAAAAAGAACTGGTTCAAAAGCATTGAGTTCCAATTGACCGGATTCGGCGGCCATAGTAATGGTAAAGTCATTGCCAATAACATTAAAAGCCACCTGGGAAACAACTTCCGGAATTACCGGATTGATTTTTCCAGGCATAATGGAAGAACCGTTTTGTTTAGATGGTAAAAAAATCTCACCCAGGCCGGTTTTGGGACCACTGGACAATAATCTTAAATCGTTGGCCATCTTGGATAAATTAACAGCATAAGTTTTTAAAACACCGGATACACAGACGAATCCATCAACATTTTGAGTTGCATCGATTAAATCTTCTGCCTGAACCACTTTAAATCCAGTTACTTTTTGAAGGTTATGAGCGATGCTGTTTAAATACTGGCTGCTTACATTTATGGAGGTGCCAATGGCGGTTGCACCCATATTGATGGTCAGCATTTCATTTTGAACCTGCAATAATCGTGTCATGTCCCGTTTTACCAATGAGGCAAAGGCATGAAAGGATTGACCCAGTCGAATGGGTACCGCGTCCTGGAGTTGTGTCCGGCCCATCTTAATTACATCATCGAATTCTAAAGCTTTTATTTCCAGGGCATTAAATAACCGCTTTATTTCCCAGATTGCTTTTGGCAGCATTTTTAGAACTGCCAGCTTTCCGGCAGTTGGAAAGACATCATTGGTGGATTGCGACATATTCACGTGATCATTGGGGTTAACCAGAAAATAATCCCCTTTAGTGCCGCCAAGATACTCAATGGCAATATTGGCAATTACTTCGTTGGCATTCATATTAGAAGAGGTGCCGGCACCACCTTGGATAGGATCGACGATAAATTCATTGTGAAATTTTCCGGAAATAATTTCGTTGCAGGCATATATAATGGCATTGGCAATGGTTGAGTCCAAATGATTTGCATCTCTATTGGTAATGGCTGAAGCTTTTTTAATCAATGCAAGGCTGATGATGAGTTCCGGGTGAATGGTTCGATTGGTAATGTGAAAATTATGCTTAGCCCTTAATGTTTGAATCCCATAGTAAGCTTGCATTGGGACTTTCAGGCTTCCGAGTGAATCTGATTCTATTCTTGTGTCCATTTAAATTTCCTCGCTTCCAATTTCTTAATGCAGTAAGCCTAACATGCATTTGGATTAATGTAAATACGCTAAACGCAAGTACGAATAAAAGCAACAAATGTCCAGTCCAGACTTAATTTATGCTAACAATGGGACGCATTTTGTTTATTTTATTAAGTCGTGAAATAAGTAAAATAAACTCAGTAACTTAATGTTTTTAATCAAAATTGGTAAATCTATTGCAAAATTGATTGATTAACCTTATTATATTAAGTATATTGTATTTGTGATTTACAGGATGCATTTATAATAAAAAAAAGAAAGGTGATGTTTAGGTGGAGAGAAACCAATAAAATTCTTTTCAGCAGACGTGAATGTGAATGATATGAACTTGGATAGTATCGATTTTAAATTGATTGATTATTTACAGAAGAATGCCCGGTGTTCCCTTAAATATTTAGCGAAAGAAGTGTTCTTATCAACTCCAGCCGTTTCGGCCAGAATATTAAAACTGGAAGAGGCTGGTATTATTACCGGCTATTCGGCATTGGTTAATCCAATAAAATTAGGTTATAATATTAAGGCGTTTATAAATCTGGAAATGACACCCCGGCAAAAGATCGAGTTTTATCCCTTTATTGCAGCATGCCCCAACGTGATTGAATGCAATTGTGTTACCGGAAAGTATTCCATGCTAATCAATGTCGCCTTTTCCACAACGGTTGAGTTGGATACATTTATTGGCGTTTTACAAAAGTATGGAAATACCGAAACCCAGATTGTTTTTTCCACACCGGTTGAACATCGGGGAATTGATGTGTTAGCTTCAAATTTATCATGAAATGAATTGGGCAAAAGAATAACTCCATTAAAATTTGCATTATAATGGAGTTTGGGTTTAAAAAAATTATTAGTGCTAATCTTTTAATTAGCAACTAACATTGGTATTTATAGATCAAAGGCCTTGGCAGTTGCAGTTACGGCAATGTCACGATCCGTTGTTTTAATGACACAACTGATCCGAATTTCAGAGGTTGTAATCATGAGGATCTGAATATTATTATCAGTCAGCAGTTGAAAAAATTTCGCAGCAACCCCTGATTGGCTTCGCATTCCAACGCCTACTACCGAAAGTTTTGAGACATTTTCGTTGATAATTACCCCAATGCCAGGATATTTTTCTTCAAAGCAATTCAGAATTTTTCTGGCATCCGCCAAATCCTGAACCGGTGCAGTAAAAGAAATATTTATAAGACCTTTAACAGGAGCACCTTGGCTAATCATATCGATATTAATGGATTTATTGGCAAACTGACTGAAAAATTGTGACGTAATGTTCAAATCAAATGGAATATCCCGAATGGTGATCATCAATTCATCATTATCAATGGCCAGTCCGGTAATGGATTGTCCTTCCATATGGTTACCTCCTTTATTAATGATTGTTCCGGGAACATCAAATTCACTGGAAGCAACCACGATTTTTGTATTATATTTACTGGCAAGTTCAATGGCCCGTGGGTGCATAACCCCGGCACCAAGGCTTGCCATTTCCAGCATTTCTTCATAGCTCACGGTGTCAAGTTTTTTTGCTTTATCATAAAGACGCGGGTCGACGCCGTAAATCCCTTCCACATCGGTGTAAATTTCGCAGGTTGCATCGAGGACACAAGCCAGTGCAACGGCACTGGTATCCGATCCCCCACGACCCAGAGTGGTGACATCATCATTTTCATTAACTCCTTGAAATCCAGCCACAATGACAATTTTATCCTCATGGAGTGCTTCAAGTATTTTGGTGGTGTCAATCCCTTCAATTCGGGATTTTGTATGACGGCCACTGGTGCGAATCCCGACCTGGGGGCCAGTGAATGAAATGGCATCATAACCCATGGATTGCAGAGCCATGGATAAAAGGGAAATAGAAACCTGTTCACCGGTGGAAAGAAGTCGATCCATTTCCCGTTTGGGGGGAGTGGGGCTAATGTCATAGGCCAGTTTGACCAGGTCATCGGTTGATTTTCCCATTGCCGAAACGACCACCAAAATTTGATGGCCGCTTTCTTTCTTCTTAATAATGCGTTTTGCAACGTTCTTAATACGTTCAACAGAACCTACGGAGGTTCCGCCGTATTTCTGAACCACAATGTTCGACATGGTTATGTCCTTTCTTATTTTGAAAATTTGTTAGGGTCAGTCATTTATGAGCATGGACATATCATAAAGTCCGGGACCTTTTGCGGCAATATATTTGGCTGCTTTCAGAGCACCTTCGGCAAAGACTTTTTTCGAGAGGGCAGAATGTTTAATTTCGATGATTTCATCATTGCCGGCAAAAATAACCGTGTGTTCTCCGGGAATGGTACCGCCGCGGATGGCATGAATGCCCATTTCATTTTCACTGCGTTTGGCATCTCGGCCGTAGCGGCCAAAGGTATAGTCTTTTTTGTTCATCAGTCCGTCATTGACGGCATCAGCCAGAAGCAGGGCAGTGCCGCTGGGAGCATCAATTTTTTTGTTGTGGTGTTTTTCGATAATTTCAATATCAAAACCTTCTTCCAAAGGCCCTGCAATGTCCTTTAAAGCCTTGGCTAAAAGATTGATTCCCAAGGACATGTTGGCAGTTTTAAAGATTGGAAAATCCTTGGCGCCTTCTTTAATAGCGGCTAAATCTGTTTCGGATAATCCGGTTGTGGCAATGACAATGGGGGTTTTATGGGCGGATGCGTATCCAAAGATTCCCGAAAAGGCTTTATAGTGTGAAAAATCAATGATCACATCAATTTGTTCCTGACAATTGTTTAAATTCGTATAGACAGGAAAAGGCAGCGTCGTATTCTCGACATGGTCATAGCCAGCGGCAATCCGGCATTCAGGGGCATCCTGGATAATCTTCATAAGCATGGCTCCCATGGCTCCGGACACACCGGTGAGTAAAATATTCAACATAAGGGTACCTCCTAGAGTAATCCGTAGGTTTTAAGATCGGCAACGAGCTTTTCCTGGTTGACATCTTCCATTTCGATGAGTGGAAGACGCATTTCGCCGGTATCCAAACCCATCAGACCCATGGCGGTTTTAACCGGAATCGGGTTTGTTTCATAAAACATGGCACGGTTAATCAAGTTTGTTTTAAACTGGAGTTCCCGGGCTTTTTCAAGATTGCCATCCATAAAGGTGGCGACAAGATCGTGCATGTCCTTAGGAATAATATTGGCTGAAACTGAGATAACCCCTTTGCCGCCCACTGCCAGAACCGGCAGCACATGGTCGTCATTGCCGCAGTAAATGTCAATGTCATCGCCGCAAAGCCGGGCGATTTCCGTAATTTGGCTAATATCTCCGCTGGCTTCTTTAACCCCGGCGACATTGGAAATTTTACTGAGTTCTTGAATGGTGCTCACCTCAATGTTAAGACCCGTACGACTGGGAACATTGTAAATGATCACAGGGATGGTAATAGCATTTGCAATGGCCTTAATATGGGCAATAACGCCTTTTTGGGTGGACTTATTATAGTATGGGTTAATAATCAGGGCAGCATCTGCTCCAGCTTTTTCAGCTTGTTTTGACAGCATAATGGAATAGGCGGTATCATTGCTGCCGGTTCCGGCCACAAAAGGCACGCGACCATTGATATATTTCCCGGCATCCTGTAAAATATCCAGATGTTCGGGATCGGTAAGGGTTGAGGTTTCACCGGTGGTTCCGGCAATCAGGATGGCATCGGTACCCTGTTCTATTTGCCAGTCGATCAGTTGATGGAATCGTTCATAATCAATCTTGTTATTTTTGAATGGTGTAATCAGAGCGACACAGCTTCCAGTAAAAATACTCATTTTGTTTCTCCTTTAATATAATTGATTTTAGGTAATTGCGAAATTCAAAAGAAACGA
>NZ_LGYO01000049.1 GCF_001263355.1 Acetobacterium bakii | reverse complement strand
ATTAACCGATGACAGCAAAGTTTTTGGCCGACCAACCGGCTTTAAAATCACCGTTCGTTCATGTAATATTTCTGCCGGTGCCGGCTTTATCGTGGCATTAACAGGCGATATCATGAAAATGCCAGGACTGCCAAAAGTTCCCGCAGCTGAAAAAATCGATGTGGATGAAAACGGCGTGATTTCCGGATTATTCTAAAAATCACCAGTTTAAGATCTAAGTTAAATTAATTTGTTTGCAATCAGAAACTTTCGGTGAAAATGGAAAGTTTCTGATTGCATTTTTTTGTTTTAATACAATTTTTCCTTGATAATACCTTTACGATAGGCAGAAATCAACATTTCAAGATCGGCCACCTGATTCATAAGTTCCTTGCCGTTGTCGGTATCCCGGACCCGTTTTCTTTTGAGGGTTTTCTCAACCACCACCAGGGTGGAGTGAATGTCCAGGCCTTCGGAAATAGCTTTTTCGACAGACACAAAAGGATCATGGCTGATGAGAATCAGGCCATAGGAATTGTAGGTCAGGGTATAGCCCGCAATCCCGGTTGTTTTTTGATAAGCCCGGGCAAAGCCACCGTCAATAACCAGTTGTTTCCCATTGGCACGGATCGGACTTTCACCGGAAATTGTTTTTACCGGAATATGCCCATTGATCAGATGACCCTCTTCGGGGTCAACCCCAAACTCAACCAGAATTTTTTTAGCCAGCGTATCATCCTCGTCAATGAGGGTATAAAATGCCGAATAATGCTCTTTATGTGGAGTTTTATCATCAATGAAATAGCGTTCAAAGGTAGCCATCTTATCTTTTCCGAAAAGAGGCGAATCGACATGGCACCATAAATACCAGAGGAAGTCGGTTCCGGTGTGGTCGGGGTCGTTGGACGCGTTTCCAAAGAAAGATTCTCTGGCCATCTGGTCATATTTATCCATGAGCGCTTGGCCGGAATACTCTTTGTCACCAATTTTTTTCACCTTGAAACTGCCATCATTGTCAATCAGAATACAGGCATGAAAAAGCAGGTTGTCGTTATAGACCTTGTACATACTGCCTTTGGCATACATAAAGCGAATGTGCTTTTGAAGTTTTTCGCTGTGAAGGAAGGTGTAAACCAAACGATCCACCACCAAGGCTTCCTCCTCATTCAAGATCCATGGGGTCTTGGGATCCAATGTCGGGAACAGGGTATCATTCAGGGGATAAACGGCACCTTCAACGGTTACGGTGCCATTTTCAAAATCGATGGCTCGTAAAAGCTGACGCTTTTCCATTTCATATTCCGGATGATTATCGATGAGAGCTTCTTCGAGTTTAAATTGGATAATCGATATGGCCTTGTGCATTTTTGCCATCAGAGTGACTTCCTGGTCAGAGACACCCTGGGTATCCGTAAGTTTGGGCATGAATTGCTGACATTTATCTTCGGCGTAGATGCGGTTTGCGAAGGAGGCCAAAGGTAAAAGGTTAATGCCGTAACCATTTTCCAACACATCCATATTGGCGTAGCGCAAAGCGATCCGAACCACATTGGCAATACTGGCGGCATTGCCGGCAGCAGCACCCATCCATAGAATATCGTGGTTTCCCCATTGCATGTCCATTGAATGGTGGCGCATAAGGGTATCCATCACCACATCCGGCCCGGCTCCGCGATCGTAAATATCACCAATAATATGAAGGTGGTCAATGGTTAAGCGCTTAATGACAGCGGATATCTCAACGATAAAGTGTTGAGCCCGATCGAGCTCAACTAAACTTTCAATAATCGCATGATAGTATTCTTTTTTATTAAAGCGATGTTCGTCTTCCTGAAGAAGTTCTTCCATAATGTAGGCAAAGTCTTTGGGAAGGGCTTTTCTTACCTTGGATCGGGTATATTTTGAAGCAGCAGCCCGACAAACTTTTACCAAGCGATAAATCGTAAGCTTGTACCAGTTATCCAAAGACTCTTTTGTTTTCACCCGTTTGATCAAGTCAATTTTTTCTTCAGGGTAATAAATGAGCGTCGAAAGCTCTTCTAGTTCTTCAAAAGCGATGGTATTATCCAATTCGTCATGGACTTTTCGTTTTATGGCACCTGAGGCATTTTGCATGACATGATTAAAAGCTTCATGTTCACCGTGAATATCTGTTAAAAAATGTTCAGTTCCCTTAGGTAAATTTAAAATGGCTTTTAGATTCACCACCTCACCAACCGCATTGTTTATGTTTGGAAAGCTTTGGGAAAGAAGTTCCAAATATTTCTTATTTTCCTGAAGCTGTGATTTAGTATAATTATTCATTACTGACCTCTTTTTCTAATCTTTTAGCAAATTTAAGCAAACCTTTTCAACTTGATTATACACTTGAAAAGATTAAAAAGCCATTAAAAAATATCCTGTAAAATTAAAGACAAAAACCTCTTTCCATGATAAAATAATAGAAAATAATGTGATGAAAAAAGAAGCGGGTACAATAAAAAGACAATAAATTACAACAAGAAATAGAGTGAACAGCGCAAATGAAATAGGCTTTGTGGGGAATGATTTTCAGAGAAAAAAGATAAGGGGCTTTAGATATCCATAGATTATAGATAAATAGGTGAAATAAGGATGGAGACAAAGATAGTTTCAGCGGTAGAAGCCATTGATGAAAAAAAGGCAATAGCACTGGTTGCTGCGGATATTGAATCCGGAAAAGATAAAAAGGAAATAGCAAATCAATTAAACTTCGCTCTTCAGCAGGTGGCGGTACGCTATGAACAAGGGGAGTATTATATTGCGGACCTCATTATGGCCGGAGAATTGGTATCAAACCTTTTTAAAATGATGGGAATGGAAAGCGATCAGGTTTTAAGCGGACGTTCTTTGGGAAAAATTGTAGTCGGAACGGTTTTTGACGATATCCATGATGTGGGCAAAAACATATTTATCAGTATGTTGCGATCCGAAGGTTTTCAAGTCATCGATTTAGGAACCGATGTATCCACTGAAATATTCATAGAGATGATTAAAAAAGAAAAGCCCGCCATTCTTGGAATCAGTGGGATATTGACATCCGTTGTTGAAAACATCAAAGAAGTAATTGACGAAATTATTGCACAAGGTCTGCGTGATGATCTGAAAATTATTTTAGGCGGTGCCCTGGCAGGAGCCGATTATGCCAAATATGTTGGTGCGGATGATTTTTCAAGCGATGCAATTGAAGGTGTGAAAATTTGCAAAAAGTGGCTTGTATAATGGCAGGTGACAGATGATGCGAAAAATTTTATATCTTGATATTGTTAATGATATTAAAGGAAAAATCGAAAAAGGCATACTGAAGCCAGGGGATTTGCTGCCGTCGGAAAATGAACTGTCAGAACAATTCGACGTCAGTCGGACGACCTTGAGAAAAAGTTTGGCATTATTGGTTAATGAAAAATACATTTATACCATTCCCGGAAAAGGCAATTATGTGTGTGAACCCACATCAAACCACTATCAATTTTACTTTGATGAAATTGATAGTCTAAAGGGCCAGGTGGAAGAGGTAAAGCTGGTAAGCGTTGGCGTTATAACCCCGGGGCGAAAACTCATGCGAGAGCTGAAAATCGGATCCTTTGAGAAGGTTATAAAAATTCAAAAATCAGTATGGATAAAAAATGAGGTTGTTCAGTATTCTACTATATTTTTGCCCTATCAAAAGGGGAATCCCATTGTTGAGGATGTGATTAACTTTGCGAATTTCCAGGGAACCATGGAAAAGGGGAAGATGCAATTTCAGCTTAAGAAAATCCTTAATATCGATTTGGTACACCCCCCTCTTGAAGTTCGCGATAATTTAAAAATAGATAATGATGAAAGCTGCTTTTTAGTGGCTCAAAATATTATTTCAGTGGAAGATAATATGCCCATCAGCTATAATGAGTTTTATATCAAAAAAAATTATTTTACGCTAACTGCAGAAACGACCTTATAAAAGACTTTACTTTTTGTGATTAATAGTGTAGAATGACCAAGCAGTAAAAGTGATCTCGTAGCTCAGCTGGAAGAGCACTACCTTGACATGGTAGGGGTCGCTGGTTCAAGTCCAGTCGGGATCACCACTTTTGCATAAGAACGCCATTCGTAATACAAGATACAATGGCAAAGTTAGAGAATTAACCAAAAATTAATCAATAGAAACGATATTTAATAGTGGTTTTGTATCATAAATGGCATCAATCAGTGATGCTGTTTTTATTTTTTGGGTTTCCGGAACATGGGTATAGGTTCCCAGCATAATATTTATATTGCTGGAATGACACTTGACTCCATTGACTGGGACAGGGACTCTGTTCGTATCTAGTCAGTAAGGACTGCCTAGGTGGAGTCGACGGTACGATTACCGAAGCAATCAACTGGCTGTGTTGCTCGGCTATTGTAGTTATTCGAATTTTCATATAGAATGAAGTGACACGAAAATAAAAAATAACTGTTGGTGCGGTTGTGTCGTGTAAAAAAGATAACTTTATAAGGAGGAGCGAAAAATGGCTAAAATTAGAGATTTATGTAAACACCGGCTAAAGAAGGAAGCAGCTGTATTGACGCTGATACTCCTATTTATATTTGTATTTACCGGTTGCAATTTCCCAGCGCTGGAAAATGAAGCGGATTTTGCAGGCTATCAAATGATTGAAGTCGATGGTGGGGATCAATCGGGACAACGCGAGCCGAATGTGGTTGTTGATATTGGCTTTGGTGATCGCAAGTATTATGCCTTTACCAATGAATATGGGCAATTGATTAAGGTAACGGCCGCCGAAATTATTTTACAGGATGATGCGAAGGAACCGGTTCTGGCAACGGGAAGATATTATTCCGATGAAGCAAAAGTACCTGGCGTTGAAAGCCTAACCCTGGATGAGGGCCATGTCATCGCCGATTCACTGGGTGGTGTGTCAAATGCTTATAATATCACACCACAAGAGAGTACCCTGAATCGGCATGGCGATCAGGCGTATATGGAAAAGGTCATTCGCGATGCTGGTGGTTGTAGCGATTTTACGGCGTTAATTACGTATCCAAACACATCGACCCAGATACCAAGTCATTATAGTTATACCTACACCTTAAAGAGAAATGTGATTCATGATGAGTTTGATAATGTCAATCCCGATGACGTGAATAATGCACTGGGCATTACCACTCAAAATGATGCGGTAAATACGGGCATTTCCATTAGTGAACTGGATAAAAAGGCCGAATATATTGTGATCAAAAATGCAAGTGCGAATGCGGTGGACCTGACCGGATGGAAAATTGTGTCAATTTTAGGGAATCAGTCGTTCACCTTTCCAGCGTTTAGTTTAGCGCCAGGTGCTGCGGTTAAGATTGGCGATTCAGCCAATAATTCAGGGATCAATTTTCACTGGTTGGAGGGTGGCGGTACCTGGAACAACAGTAATAGCGACCCAGCTGAGTTATATGATCGCAGCGGTGAATTGGTTGATACCTATAACGATTAAAGATAAAACAGGAGCGCCAATCTATTAAAATGCGGTAACCCTATGCCCACGCTCCCGGCAATTTTAGAAAAAAAATTGCCCGGGGCTTGCTTTTTTTTGTTGGCAATACGTTCGTCAGGTCTTGGCCCCGTGGCCGCTCCGCTCTCACCGTGCCCGCAATACGTTTGTCTTCTACCCGCGCCTCCAAGCTTAACGCCCGAGGCTTTTTTCGTGCCTGCTTTCACCGCCTATAGGTCTTGTGCATTAGGCCTACGCTGTCGTTAGACCCCAGGCTAAAGAAGCGGTTGCTGCCTTTGCCTTCGTTCTGCCGGACACAATTATTGGGTGTTAGTTTTTCTTTATTTTTAATTTCTGAAAACTATAATGACACATACAGAAAATCCAACAAATGGGGCCTAAATCAAAAAGGTCCCGTTTGTTGGAAATGTAAAATCGGATAGAAACCGGCTGCAGGTATGAAAAGGTATGAGTGATGCGGAGTTTTTGACAAAACTTAAATTAATGAGAGATGCAAAACTTACCAATGCCGCTATGCTGCTGCTTGGCGATTCCCAATATGATTATGTATTCGATATTCCTCCTTAAATCGTTTGGCGCTTTTATGATGCCAATGGTCTGGATAAAGATCACATAAATCACGTAAATCACGTGATTTACGTAATTAGTTAATGGTGTGGCTCAACTTGTCTTCCCGGACGCGAAATTCCCCCTTGTTCATGCGGTTTTCAAAGTAGAAAAGCCTGTTGAAAGCCTGCCGTTTTTAATGGAAAATCAGGTTGAATGGCTGTGTTCATCAACGGCAATAAAACCGTGTCCTTTAATAGGGTTCAGTTGTTTTTGTTTTTAAAAAATTCAAATATATAAAGGTTTGATTTCAGTGATGTTTGAAAAAATTATTGACAGATAATACGTTTTAAATAAGTCATGACCACATCAGCAAAATGATGAATGTTTTTTGAATAGACAAAATCTTTACCATAGATTAGCTTTTCAAAAGATAGATCGCTGTCCTGTCCGGTGAATACGCCTAAAACCATAATACCTTGTTGCCGCGCTCTTCGGACTTCCTTGGCGGTGTCCCCGATGGCAATACCTCCGGTGTAGGCTGTTTCACCCCTAAATTGATTGGCGTTTTCCTTTGGAATAAGTTTTATATCGTTGGGTCTGCCATCACTTAGGATAATAAGAATTTTATTTTCTTCCGGGCGAAGAGATAAATGATGGCAAATGCTTTTAATGGCAAGACCATCGCGGTTGCTACCAAGACAAGAGTACTCAAAAATATTTTCGTTGTCTTGGGAAAGGGCATCGTAATCTCGAAATCGCTTAATAACCGTATAATTTAAAAAAGATGAGAAGCCATTCACCCGGCAAGGGATGCCAGCTTCGGTGAGGGCTTGGGCAACAGTATAGGCTTGAATAGATACGAGATGTTCCCGGCTTTGCTGAGAGTTGCTGCTGTCCAAGAGAAGGTCCACCACAAAATCCCCTTTGTTATTACTTTCGATTTTTTCAAATATCTTGGGGAGAGGACTTCGGCCCACCCGCCAAACACGGTTGGCAACAATCTTTCCCTGGGTACTGGGAACCGAGTAGGAGCTGCGTTCACTTGTGAGGGTTCGAATAAGTCCGTCGCGAAGGCGGGAAATATTCTGGCGATAGACAGGAAAATTAAGACGGAAAGCTGCTAAGTTCTTTTGTTTGTCCCGGTGGGCATATTTTTGTTGAAAGGCACTGTCGGAACCGCTTCTCAGAACACCATCTGTAAAATGTAACTTGCAATCCAAATGAACGCCGCGGCACAAGCGATTTTGCATTTTTTTAGTGGTATAAGCCTTTAGGTAAGGAATCCCATAATAATGAATAACCTGATGCTGAATATTTTCCATGGCCTCAGGGTTAATATAAACAACTTCAGCATCTGCAATATCAGTCATGCCTGATGTCTCCATTTGATTATCGTTTTTTTGGGTAAGATGATCAAGCATCGAGGCAATGGTTGTTTCAAGATCTTCATTCAATGTCTGTTTTTCCAAAAAATCGAGGCTACTAAAAGATCGACTGTAATTGGGATGATAATAGTCTTTATAAAGGCTATCGACTTTTTCGAGAAAGTTTAATGTGTTTGTCTGATCTGCCAAACTTTCAATGGCATCACAAAATTGATCCACCTCAGGACTAATGGAATAATTTACGCCGGAAAGTCGTTTTGAGAGCAGGTAATCTACGAGCTGGATTAAAGGCGCATCGGGAGAATCGACTTTTGTCTGAGAAATTTGAATAAATGCCCTTTGGCGGATATCAAAAATACCGGGTCGCTCATCAATCATTTGCCTAAATGAGAGAAGATCGCCGCCCATTTGGATGAGTGCCAGCAAAACTATGCGATCATACCCATGTTGGATGCGATGCGAATAGTAGGCGTTAATGGTAGGCCAATCCAGATATTTTCGGCGGGAACCGGCTGCGATACCGTGATACAGGGCAACCTCTTTAGAGGTGGCACTTTTTTCGTCAGCTGAAATTTTAGCCTTATAATCACCACAAACGGTCCACATGAGATTGCTAACCCGATTATCAAATTCAAAATCTTCATATTCCCATCGAAAAGTTTCTTTCATAATGCCGTCCTTTCTTTTTTATCATCCATTATTTTGGCCTTGCAACAGGAGGTGCAATTTTTTCTGAATGAGTTACGCTTTCGTTTATCCCAAAAGCCAACTAAGCAGCTTATTTAAAGATAGCTTATAGTAAGATGGCAACAAAGTAAAGAGCATAAATATTTAATTAAAACGATGGTAAGCTATAAAATAAAAAAAAGTGGAAGCGTTTACTTGACAAAAATAAGTTAAGGGTGTATCATATGATTATAAACATGTACACACATGTTACACATGTATTTTTATTTTAAATAATCGAAATTTAAAAAAGGGATGGTATAAGAAATGTTGGATTTAAAAGTATTGACTCAAGCTGTTGGAGATTTGGAAGAAGAAGATGTACTGGACCTGTTAAACGAATTTGTAGAAACCAATCCGACTGAAGCAGATGCACAGGAAGCTGTTGTGGCATGTCAGGGTGGTATGGCTATCGTTGGAGATCTCTTTGAAAAAGGCGAATATTTTGTTGGAGATTTGATTTTCGCCGGCGAATTATTAACAGAAGCGATCAATCTTTTAAAACCTGTTTTGGGAAATCAGGAAAATGCTGTTGCAGGAACCATTATTCTTGGAACTGTACACGGTGATTTACATGATATTGGCAAAAATATTTTCAAAAGCATGTCAGAAGCAGCTGGCTTTGAAGTGGTTGATTTAGGTATTGATGTTGCTCCTGAAGTTTTTGTTGAAAAAGCAAAAGAATGCAATCCGATGATCATTGGGATGAGTGGCGTGCTGACACTTGCTATTGATTCTATGAAAGAAACCGTAGATGCTCTTAAAGCTGCCGGTATTGATGCCAAAGTTATTATTGGTGGGAATCCTGTCACCAAAGAATCCTGCGAATTTGTCGGTGCGGATAAATTCACAACCAATGCGGCTGAAGGCGTGAAAATCTGTCAGGCATGGGCATAAGCCTTTTAATTATTTGATATAATATTACGAAGTATTGCTCAATATAGTTTTCACAAGAACATATGTAAAGATAAAAGGGAAAGAAGTGGCTTCTTTCCCTTTTATCTTTTTTTGCAGGCAAGTTAAGGCACTCAAAGAATTATAGGGTTGCATTACTTATAGATGCGATTTGCTAATAAGTATAGTATAATAAGGTATAAAGCATATTGGAAAATCATAGGAGAGTATCAATGAAAAATTGTTTTGATCATGATAAAGAATATATGGAATACCTTAATTCGCTTCCTAAGGAAGTGTATATAAAAATTTTAGAGAATTGCTTCTCTGATATTTATGTAACCGATAAAAATAAAAAGATTATGTATGCAAATCCCAATTCATTAAGGCATTATGGAGTAAATCCTAAAGAAATGGTTGGTCAAGATAGTGAATCTTTTCGAAAGGGAAAATGGACGCCTAGTGCACTTGATTTGTGTATGGAAGAGAAACGGACGATTTTTGTGGAGCAAAACTATCTTCTGATTGGCAAAAATATTTCTACTGTGTTGACTCCCATTTTAGATGAACATGACGAAATTGAAATGGTGGTCGCTGTTGCCAATGAGCCGCCAGTCGATTATGATCTGACTTGGCGAAAAATTGAACCAACTGTATCCAAAAGACACACACTGGTTCCCGAAATAGATGAAGCCGGAGACAAGATTGTTGGACAAAGTTATATTTTCTGCAAGATTCTAATTACTCTTAAACGTGTTGCAAAATCAGATGTGCCCATATTATTAACCGGTGACTCAGGGGTGGGAAAGACATTAGTGGCAGAATATGTTCATAAAATCAGTAATCGAGCAGATAAGGCTTTTTGGGCTATAAATTGTGCGGCTATTCCTGAAAATCTTTTGGAATCAGAATTGTTTGGCTATGCCCCACATGCTTTTACCGGGGCAAGCGCTAAAGGAAAAATTGGACTAATTGAGTTGGCCGATAAAGGGACATTATTTTTAGATGAAATAGGTGAACTTGCTCCAAGTCTTCAGGCAAAGTTATTGGATGTTTTGGAAAATAAGCGTTTTATTCCCGTTGGGGGAAATGAAATGAAATATGTGGATATACGAATTATCGCTGCCACAAATGCGAATCTGGAAAAGCTGGTAGCGGATAAGAAATTTCGATCGGATTTATTTTGGCGAATTAATACAATAAATATTAGAATTCCATCATTGAGTGAGCGTCGAGAGGATATTCTTCCACTCATGTGTTATTTTTTAAAGAAGTATAATAAGATGTACAATAAAAAAATTGAATTTTCTCCCAAAGTGGTAGCTATTTTCATTGGATATGACTGGCCAGGAAATATTCGCCAGTTGAAAAACATTATTGAAAGAACGGTTCTTTTATCAACGGGAGGGCCAGTTCAAGCAAGGGATCTTCCTGAATTTATTGTGGAAGGGATTACCATGGTAGAGGAAACGTATAAAGAAAGCTATGATTATATCTTAGAAAGTGTTGGAAAACATCTGATCCGTGAGTCGTATAAAAAGCATAAAAGCATGAAAAAAGTGGCGGAGGATTTAGATATCAGCCATTCAAAGGCTTTTCGTCTGGTGAGTGAGTTTTGCAAAGATATTAAGTGACGGAGTTAAAAGGACGGGAGGCATTCCAACTTAAAATTGGAATGCCTCACGTCCTTTTATTATTTGCCAATAAAAATAATTAATTGAAGCATCCCAATACTGGCAGGGTAAAAGGCTAGCGGCTGGTTCCCTCCAGTTCAATAATGGATAGTTAAAATCTTTGAGAGTTTTGGTAATAGGTCTCTAACATTTTAAAACAACTGACAATGAGGATAACATAAACACCACAGGTAGGTAGTGCTAATATAATCGATAGGGTTTGAAGTTCAAGTAGGGAACCGCCAAAAATCATTAATGACATGGGAATTGCTGCGAGGCAAAATGCCCAAAAGATGGTGAGACCTTTACTTGGGCGTTGACCCAGTTGGATTTTTTTTGATGAAACCATTGCCATAGTATAGGCTGCGGAATCAAAATTAGTGGCCATTGAAATAATTGAGGTGATAAGAATAGCAAAAACAAATACAGAACCAAAAGGAGCTTTACTGAAAATATCCACAACGGTTGTGGGGCCGCCATTTTCAAGAACACCCTTTACCATCTCGTATGCACCGCTGAGTTGCTGATCCAGAAAGTAATTTCCAAATACGGAAAAAAAAGTAAAGGAACCCAGAAATCCATAACCCAAACCGCCGAAGATCAATTGTTTAATGGTTCTTCCTTTGGATATTTTTGCAATGAACAAACCCATAAAAAGAGAATAGGACATCCACCAGGCCCAGTAAAACACCGTCCAGCTTTCAGTATAGCCACTGTTATTTACGGGATCCATATTGGTACTCATAGTAATAAATTGGTTGATTAGAATTCCGAGGGAGGTTGTTTGCATCTTGATAATAAAAACTGTATTTCCGACTACAAATAAAAAGACCATAGTCGCCAGCATTAAAAAGATATTAATATCACTTAATATTTTAATCCCTTTTTTAATTCCATTATAGGCGCTGATGGTAAAAATAATGGTTACCAGAACCATGACACCAAAACGGAGTATATTCGTATCTTCCCAACCAAAGAGTTTATTTAAACAGGCAGAAACTAAGGGTGATCCAATACCAAGCGCGGTACCAACGCCGCCTAAAATTCCAAATAAAAAAAAGATATCAATGATTTTTCCCAGGATGCCGTCAACACGATCGCCAAGAACCGGTCGACAGGCATTACTGACATCAAATTTTTCTTGTTTTAAATTGTAATGGATAAAAGCAAAGGCAACCGCTGGAATTAAATATACACTCCAGGCTGAAAAACCCCAATAAAAAAGTGGAAGAGTAGTTGAATACTCAGCAGCGGTGCTGCTAAAGGGGATGATGCCATAGGGTGGGTCCATATAATGAAAAACCCATTCAATGCTTCCCCAATACAAAAATCCCGCAGCCATAGAAGCACAAAACATCATAGAAGCCCAGGAGAACTCACTGTACTCTTTTTTTCCTTCACCTAATCTAATATTACGATATTTACTTGTTCCTAAATAGACACAAAGAATAATTGAAATGAGGACAATCCAAATATAAATAAATCCAAGTTTCACAGTAATAAAGCTGTTAAGCTCATTAATGGTTTTCTTTGAAATTTCAGGAGCAGCAAATAATCCGAAACAGACCAATAAAACAAAACCTAGAACAATGATTATCATTGATTTATCGACATTTGTATTTTTTTGTTTATTCAAAATTACCTCCCAAAGAATTATACTAAGCCTGCTTAATTATGAAAAAAAGCAGGCTTTATATTATTATTCTGTGAATTCTAATCTTTTGGCAGCTGATTTTTTAAGATAAAGCTGAGTCGCAAAACAACAACCGACCGCTAAAACACCACTGACAGCTAAGATTCCAAAAATAATAGTATAACCGCCATTTGCATATTTATCAATATAACTGCCAAACAATTGATGCATAAAGCTTTCAGGAAGGAAGCCAATGACGGATAACATACCGGTTGCAGCACCAAAAATATGCGGAGGGACATGGGTTTCGGTTAATACCGATGAAGCTACCCCATAGGCACCATTAGCTAAAAAGCCCAACACAAGTATTATAACAATTGCAGTGATTAAAAAGCTGGTAGTTTGCGGTAATACCAGAAAAGATCCACAACAAAGAGCGGCACCGGCCATTGCGACTAAGATTGTTTTTGATGGTGAACCGGTTTTTTTGGCTATGCCTCCTAAGAGTGGTGCTGATACCAGGGCAATACCGTAGTAACGAATCATACCGATGATTCCTACCAATGTTAAAGGAGCTGCGAACACATCCGTCATATAAGGCGTCGTATAATTCATGCCCATATAGACAATCATGACGAAAAACAAAGTAATACTGGCCATCCAGACCCCGGGATGTTTCATGGCTTCGAGCATCTCATTGATATTGAATTTTTTATCGGGATCAGTGACTATTTCTCCCTCAAAACGCGGAATTGCAAAGAATGCCAATACCCCTAAAGCGAAAATAACTGCGCCTAAAAACAATAATGCATACTGAACGCCGATAACATAGTCAGGGGTGGCATTAAAAATAACTAAAGCCACAGCATTAATTGACAAGCCGCCTAATCCATACAAGGCATAGCTAAAACCAACAACCGCCGGATAGTTTTCTTCAGAATCTGAAAACCGCAATAATTTGTAGCGACAACCCCAGAAAAGCAAGATGGTTGTTACCGCAAAGAGGGCAAAGATAAGAACTAAGATGAGATAAGAAGGCATGGAGGCATACCAGAATACCAATAATGAAGTACTGATAAATCCAACCCAGGCCAAGGTCCGTAATCTTATTTTATCAGCGACGATTCCACATGGAATATAGAGAAGTGTCGCCATAATGCCATACATCCCAGATAAAAAGCCTAATTCTGCATTTGAGATATTTAAGCCAAGCAACAAGGGTTCATAAAATACATTTTTCATATAAATTGGGATGTAAATAATACCACTTCCTGCGCCGGATATAAAAATCAGTAAAAGTCGATGCCATTTACTGAGCTCTTTATATGTTATTTCTTTTTTATTCATAGTAGTCTCCTCTACTTTTTAGAAAAGGGGCGATTGTTTTCGCCCTAAACAGCAAAATGATTTAATACTGATATTTCTTAGGAAGATGTTTGTTCAAAATAGCCTTTTGTGTTTGAGTAACGTCCGGCAATTGATAACTTGCAATACGTTCATCAAATATTTTTTTGGCACGGTCTTTAATGTCACCGGCTTTAAGACGACCATCTTCATTACAGGCACCACGGTTGAATACTGGGCTTGTCAGATAGGTTTCTTCACGGTAGTCTTTTGAGGTTCTGCCTTTTAAGAAGTTACCACGGGGACCAACTTTTTTTAACAAATCAATATTTGCCTTCTTTTCGGATATCATAACACCTTCACGAAGTCGTCGCATATAACGCAGCATTTCTTCATCCATCATAAACTTAGGATAGCTCAAGAGATTGAAGTTTGATAAATCTCCAGAAGCATGAGGAAGAATACAGGCGTTGGTTAAGGTAGCAGCCAGAGCTCCCAAGGTGCTTTCACAACCGGCCTGATAATCAGCATCGAAACCGTCGGCCAGAGAACCACCGGTACGCATGGGAATGCGATAATAGTCGCCCATGGCAAGATGACCAAGACAGATAAGCATAAATTCAGGAGCACCGGTGCATAACCGAACTTCTCTCATATCGGCAATGGATGAAAAGGGACTGAAAATAACAGGTAAACCTGGCACCTTTAGTTGAATAAGAACAGCAATTGCCAGCATATTGGCAAAGTCGGCAACGATGGATCCCATTAAGGAAGGTGGAGCAGTTAGGTTTGACATAGAGCAGGTGGTTACATTAACCGGTTGGTTTTCTTCGGCAAAGGCCAGATAATGTTCAATGGCATCACCACCAACAGATAATGGCGGAAGAACACACATGCCACTATATAATACATAATCATCGTGATTGTCCATATACTCTTTGACCAATTGAATACAGGCTCGGGAACCTACTTTTGCGTTGCCGGCCTTATAATTATGGGGTGTGATCCCGAGAATATTGTACATGGGTTTTCTGGAATATTTGGCTAACATGGCCATTTGGGCCATTGCTGATTCAGTCGGGGAATTTTCAAATCCCGGGATGTCGGCACATACCATACTGGAGATGCCGTATACATCACTGGTATTAATGATTTTATAAAAATTTTCAAGATCATCGGAATTGGAACTGCGGAAGTTTCCTTGAAAATCTTGAACGGTTGGACAGCCATTGGTGGGGGCCACTACCAAATCTTTGCCGATACCAATGGTTAATTTGCTTTCAATGCCAACGATTTCAAAAGCTTCAGGAATAGTCGACAGTGTCTTAGTTAGAAGTTCTTGAGAAATAAAAACAAGATCGCCGTCAACCTTTGCGCCATGGTTTCTGAAAATTTCAAGTGCCTCTTCATCTTCAATTTTAATACCGATTTCTGTTAATACGCGCATAATACTTTCATGAATCATTTCCACATCGTCTTTTGAAAAAAATTGGTCAAACAGGTTTCCTTTTAACATTTGTTGTTCTCCTTTATGATTTTAATATTGTTTATTACGTTTAGTTATAATGCAATTATCATGCCAGCTATAGAAATCTTAAAAAATGGGATAATTACGAAGAAAATACCAAAATGAATTGATGTTGCTGAGTCAAAAGATTATAATAATGATAGATATAAGAATATCTGTGAGTCGGTATCAATTCACAGTAAAGGATACAATAAGGGGAAAAATGAATAAAGCTAGTTTTAATCATAGTCCGGAATATTTGGAATATTTGGCGAATTTGGATAAAGATTTTTACATTGATATTTTAGAAAATAGCCATAATGAAGTTTATGTTACCAATAAAGAGGGGAAAATAATATATGTTAATCCGAACTCCATTAGAAATTATGGATTAAAGCCTGAAGATCTTATCGGAAAGAATAATTATGATATTTGGAGAGGGAAATGGAATCCACCGGTGATTCAGCGATGTATAGAAGAACGACGTACTATTTTTGCGGAACAAAACTATTTAATTACCGGAAAAGATATAACAACCATTGTGACACCAATTTTTGATGATGAGAGCGAGATTAAATATGTTCTTTGCATTGTTCAGGAGGCGGTAAAAGAATATGATATAAGTTATAAAAATATTAATGCTGAAGCTTTTGAAAAAAAACAAATCCGCGAAACTAAGAAAAAACGTAAATTTAAAAGTGAGATCATAGGATACAGCTATGATTTTTGTAAGATATTAGTACGGATGCAACGTGTGGCACATTCTGAAGTTCCGGTAATGATTTTAGGAGAATCCGGTACTGGAAAAAGCTTGCTTGCAGAATACATTCATGAAAATAGCAACCGGAAAGATAACCCTTTTATTATGATCAACTGTGCGGCAATACCGGAAACTTTATTGGAGTCGGAACTTTTTGGTTATGCCCCCTATGCTTTTACCGGGGCTAATCCCAAAGGCAAGACGGGACTCATTGAAATGGCAGATAGTGGTACTTTGTTTTTGGATGAAATTGGGGACTTGGCACCAAGTCTTCAGGCAAAACTATTAGATGTACTTGAAAACAAACGCTTTATCCCTGTGGGCGGAAATGAAATAAGGTCTGTTGACATTCGAATTATTACAGCAACCAATCGGAAGATAGAGAACCTAGTAAAAGAAAAAAAATTCCGGGAAGATTTGTATTGGCGTATTAATATTTCTACTACAACCATTCCGCCATTAAGGGATCGCAGGGATGATATACTTCCCCTGCTTTCTTTTTATCTTAATAAAAACAACATAAAATATGGGAAGAAAAAAGATTTTTCACCCAATGTGATTGGCATTCTTTTGGAGTATCCATGGCCTGGAAATGTAAGACAATTAAAAAATTTAGTGGAGCTTCTCTTTATTATGGCCAGTGGAAATACCATTGGGGTGAATCACTTACCTGAATTTATATTGGACGAAATTGAAGAACCACAGGGTATTAATCCCAACTCCTATGAATATATTATTGATAGTGTGAAAAAATCAGTGATTCGTGATTTTTACAAAAAACATCCGACTAGTCGGGAATTGGGAGTGGCGCTGGGTCTAAGTCAAACCAAAGCAAATCGCTTAATTAACCAATATTGCGGGGATATTATAAATGCGGATTAAGCAATTGAATATTGCAAAGATATTAAATAGGAAACCCTTTAAATAAATCGCTTAGAAAAGCAGCCTGAATTTTAGGCTGCTTTTTTTATGAGCTGATTTTTGGATAATCTTCTTTGAGCCATTTAAAAAGTGACCAGGCTAGAAGAATCAATAAAAAGGCTGAGGGCAAGCCAACAACAATAACAATGGTTTGAATGGCTTGAAGACCGCCTCCGAGACGAAGAACTGCAATCCCAATGAGGGCAATGGTGATAGCCCAGGTGGTACGATTAATCTTGCTAGGCTGCTGGCCGTCTAAAATATCTTTTGAAGCGATGCAGCCCATGGTAAAGGATCCGGAATCGATGCAGGTTGCCAAAAAAACAAAATAGAGAAGTATCATCACAACTGATATGATATTGCTAAATGGCAAGGCATTTATGGTTTGAACGACCGCTTCAGTGGGTCCTTGTTTATTATAGATAGCGGCTAAATCCAGAGCGCCTGAGGACTGGAGCTTGAGAGAAAAGTTTCCAAGGACCCAAAAGACAGACATGGTTCCAATGGAACCGGCGCCGATGATGCCGAAAAGAAGTTCTCGGATGGTTCGTCCTTTAGAAACCCGGGCGATGAAAATGGACATAAAGGGTATTTCAACCATCCACCAGCTCCAATAGAAAACGGTCCAGTCTTGGGCAAAGGTGCCGCCGGACATGGTATCGGTATAGGTCGCCATGGGAATGAAATAGGCAGCAAAGGTTCCGACTTGTTCGACGATGCTTTTTAAAATATACAGTGGATCTGAAACTAAAAATACGAGAAGCAAAAGGGCTCCAAGAAGCCACATGTTGATGTCGCTAAGAACTTTAATGCCTTTGTTCAGACCTTTATAAACACTGATGCTGAATATTGCGGTCCAGATTACCAGAACCGAGATTTGCAAAAAATCATTGGCCGGCAGACCGGTCACATTACTGATAAGCTTTGTCAGTACAGGAACGCCAAAACCAAGGCTTGGACCAAAAGTACAGAAAGTAAAGAAAACCGAGGCAATGTCAATTAATTTACCCAATGGCCCATTGGCTTGTTTTTCTCCGATAACATCAGATAGCACACTGGACAGCTGAAGCCGTTTTTTCTTGCGTTTGTAAAAACAGTAAGAAACCACGAGACCTGAAAATGCGAAAAATGACCAGGCAATGGGCCCCCAATGAAAAAGACCATAGGGAATGGCAATTTGGTAGGCTTGGGCAGAGAATGATTCGTATCCAAAGGGTGGTTTGGTAAGATAGGCCAGAGGTTCGCAAATAGCCCACATAAGAGTTGAAGAACCGATCGCTGAAAAATAAATCATAAAGAGCCAGCTCCAATAACTGAACTCGGGTTTTTCATCTTTATCAGATAATTTGATTTTACCATAAGAGCTCACACCTAAAAAAATTGAAACGGCCAGAACCATTATTCCAATGGTTAAGAAAAACCAGTCAAATTTTGTAATGACAAAGGAACGCGCAATGTCAACAATAATTAAGGCTGAGTCTGGAAAGATAATACAATAACCACATACAATAAGAATTGTAATTAGCGACCCGATGTAAATAGGTTTATCAATTTTAACATCGTAGGTATTATCGTTAATTTGAGCAAGTGTTTTCGTTTTCTTATCGTTAATTTGAGCAAGTGTTTTCGTTTTCGTTTTCATGATAGCATTCACCTCCGATAGAAATATGAAAAGAAGTTATGATACTTATAATAGAGTACGATTACTCTATTGTAAATTTAAATCTATTTGAAAATAAAACTACTTCAAGCTGAAGGAGTCAGCTTGAAGTAAGGACACCTAAGGATGGAGATTAATTTTCACCGACTTCTGCAAGTTTGACTTTCTTCTGAGCATAGATACGGATTGCTAGAGAGCAAAAGACTGCGGCGAGTGAGAAGGCAATAATAAAATAGAATATATATTGATATCCGGTAATGCCTGGATTTTGGTCAAGCCATTTTCCGGCCATTGGATAAACAAACATGTCGGGAAGAAACGCAATAACCGATAGAATTCCTGTGGCTGTCCCAAAAATTCGGGTCGGAACGCCGGATTCGGTAAATTGCGATGAGGCTATTCCATAAGCGCCGCTGGTGAAAAAGCCGGCAACAAGAACAACGATAATAGCAACGACAAGCATGGCTTGAGTGGTTGGCAGAAATGCTAAAATAATTCCACTGATGGCAGTCAATGCCATGATGGAAACCAGCACCTTGGCAGGGGAATTTATTTTTGTGGCAATCCCACCAATAATTGGTGCTGAAAACAATGAGATACCATAGGTTCGAATCATACTAATAATTGAAACAAGGGCAAGAGAAGCGCCAAATATTTCGGTTAAATAGGGTGTTGTGTACGTTAAGGCAGCATAAGCACCATAAATAAAAAACATGGAAGCAGTGGTTAGCCAAACACCTGGATGCTTAATGGCTTCAATAAATTCATTGATGTTAAAAGATGCTTCTTTTTTAATTTCATCATCAAATATTGGAACAATGAACCAGGTAGCTACTCCGAAAAGGAGATTTAGAACCCCGCTTATAATAAGAATGGTAACAAGGCCTGTGGCGGCACTGGTACCGGATACTTCAAAAACTTTTAAAGCAATAAAGTTTAAAATCAACCCGGATAAACCATAGATGCCATAACTGAGACCAATATTTTTCGGATATGATTTTTCGGTGCTAACAAGACGCACCAGCTTGTAACGAATGCCCCAGAAAATCAGAACACTGGTAGCACCAAAAAGACCAAAGATGATCAGTAAACTATTGTAGGATGGAAGCAAAGCAAACCAGAAGGTAACAAGAGCAGTGGAAATGAAACCAGCACTGGCTAGATATTTTGCATGCATTTTGTCGGCAATAATTCCTCCGGGCAGATAACAAATTGTAGCAACCAATCCATAAATTCCACCCAGAGCACCTAATTGAGTATTGGTAATATTCAATGCTTCAATAATAGGTTGGTAAAAAACAAAACGTAAGTAAATAATTTGGAAAAGAACAGAAGAACCAAAACTTACGAGAAGGATAATTAGGAGAATACGAAGCTTGCTAAGCTCCGATCCGCGAACCACTTGATTATTCATAGGGCACATCCTTTCTTTTATAACAGAGCCTTTAAAATGTTAAAAGGCTCTGTTTCTTCAATATAATTGAAAAATGATTTGCAAAATATTATTTTATCTACTATAGCTAAGGAGTCACTGTTTAAAACATAAATTCTTGAGGAATTGAGTCTTTAATGAGTTTTTCCTGGAAGGCTTCCAATTTGGTTGGTAAGGTATATTCTTCAACCCGTTTTTTCCAGGCTTTCTCGGCATTTTCCTGGACACTTGGGCTTCCAGAATTTTCCCAGTTGCTAATGGATTGACGATTTGAGAGAGTTGGCAAGTAAAAATCTGCCTTATATGCTTTGTGTGTACGGGCAATGTAATTGGTTTTATGTTCAACTTTTTCAAGTTTATCCATAAATAATAACTCTTCAGTGACTGTGGTTCCCTTTAGTAAATGTTTTACAATACGATTTGTTTCTTCATCAAGCATGAATTTTTCATAACCAAGGGCACCATAAGAATCTAATATACCACCGAGCATATAAATCATTTGTGGTTCAGACATGCGGCCAGCAAGAGCGATCAGCATGGATTCCATACCGCTTTGATAATCGTCAGCTTTTGCATCAGATAAACAACCATTGGCACGGGATGGTAAATTATAGAATTTTGCCAACTCACCCATGGTGAAGAAGGATTGGGCAGTTTCAGCGCCACCGGCAACACAGAGTGAGTATCTTAAATCGCTTTCAAGGGATGTCAACTGGTAAATGGTTGGATTTCCGGGGTTGATTAATTGAGTAAGGACAATGCCAGCCAATAACTCAACATTATTTTGTAAAATGGTACCAGCTAAGGATGGTGGAGATGTCATGCCAGGAAGACCAACACCTGAAATAACAAGACATTGTCCGGTTTGGGCATAAGAGAAAATAGTGGCACACATTTCCTTATTCCAGGCAAAAGGAGGGCTGCTGGTTGCCAGAGTCAGAGTTTGGCAATGTTCATGGTCATCATTGAAATCTTGCATGAGATTAATGAAGGTATCACAACGCTCTTTTGATCCGTTATGCCCGCCGATGATTTTGTCAGAATATTTAAGTGTTGCAAGGGTTGTGTATGCCAACTGATTCTTTAAGGGGATGTTATTAGGCACAATCATGTCACAATCGATGAGATCCATCATATCACTTGTTTGGTGAAGTTTGACAAAGTTCAGAAAATCCTGATCATTGGCACGACGGTAGACGCCAGCGTCAAGAACATTAACAGGACCAAGTGATGACTGCATCATGGTCTCTTCATCCATCCCAACTGTGAACTTATTTCCACGTGAATGCATGTCAAAACTGCGCGGAACGGTTTTTAATGCTTTTTCAAGAAGATCCTGACCAATAAAAACAACCCTTCCATCAACACGAAAACCATGTTGTTTGAAAAGTTCAATCGCTTCATCAGATTCAAAATAGACACCTTTGTTTTCAAGCAGGTACAAAGTCTTTTCATGAATCAGTGCAACATCGTCTTTTCCAGTGAACAAACTGCTATAGTTCTTGTTATTCATATTAAACCTCCATGATTTAAAAATATTTTGTTCTTAATGAATATACAATGCAATAACCGTGCCAAAATCAATAAAGGGGGAAAAGGGCGATAACAGGGGTAAAATTTAAAAACAATTAAGTTTACGATTTTAATTACGAAATAAAGGGATGAAAATAGAGGAATACTTGCTTTAAATATGAAATTTTATATTTTTACGAAAAATAACAGAAAACCAACCAAGCGACAAAGCAGATGGGGATAGAAGTAAGGGCTATTTTTTTCTTATCTATCATTAATATACAAAAAGAATGAAATTTATGGTAAAATAAAGTTCCTTTAAAAACTACAAATAAATAGCACCGAAAGGAATTAACATGGATTTATTATTAAATTATTCTCCGGTTTTGCTAGCCCTTTTAGCAGGGCTATTCACTTGGTTTATTACGGCTCTTGGGGCATCAATGGTCTTCTTTTTTAAGGATATCAATCTTAAAGTTCTCAATGCAATGTTGGGATTCGCAGCTGGAGTTATGATTGCAGCCAGTTTCTGGTCTCTTTTGGCACCGGCTATTGAATTAGCTGAAGGAGGGACTTTGCCCGCATATGTCACAGTATCTTTGGGATTTTTAGGCGGCGGCTTCTTTTTGTGGTTGGTCGATCGGATATTACCTCATATGCATCAGGGAACGGGACATCGCGAGGGTATTAAAACGTCTTGGCAACGAAGTGTATTATTGGTTCTAGCCATCACCTTCCATAATATTCCGGAGGGATTGGCTGTTGGCGTCGCCTTTGGGGGGTTGGCATCAGGAAACCCGGCGATTAGTCTGGCAGGGGCAGTATCTTTGGCGCTTGGAATTGGCCTTCAAAATTTTCCTGAAGGTGCGGCCGTTTCCATTCCCCTACGGCGTGAGAATATGAGCTGCAAAAAAGCTTTTTTAATCGGACAGTTTTCAGGCATGGTGGAACCCATTGCCGCGGTGATTGGTGCAGTGGCAGTGGTTTTCATTGCCCCGTTGTTACCATTGGCCCTGGCCTTTGCTGCCGGTGCCATGATTTATGTGGTGGCAGAAGAGCTTATTCCTGAATCACGATTAGGACATGAAGGCGATATAGCGACCATCGGCTTGATGTTTGGTTTTACTTTGATGATGATACTGGATGTTTCGCTGGGATAGAATTAAAAAAATACATTGAACGCCTATGAAGGCATTCAATGTATTTTAAAGTTGTGGTATTATTTGGTTGAAAAAGTTGATGCAAAAAGAGCAATTCCGCCAAAGACCAAATAAACACCAGCAATAATTGAAAAGGTGAGTAACATAAAAAATGGATTAGAAATAAAGACAAAACCTAAAATAATATTGATGATTCCAGAAGCCATGAGCCATCCGGTGCCAGTGCTGCCTTGCTTTTTCATTACAGATGAGGCACTGATTTGATTAATCCCGGTGAAGAGGGTCATAAAGCCAAGCATAAAAGCAAAGGTTTCTGCTCTGGCTAAAGTGGGAGAAAAAATCAGTAAGACACCAAGAATGAGGGCCATAATCCCGGAAGTGAGGTTCCAGCCGTTTTTTACTTCGCTTTTTGAATAATCAAAAATAAGAAACACGCCATAAATTATGAGCCCAGCCACAAAGATCCAGATCATTATTGATACGAAGAACTGTGGAGCCAGAAAGACCCCAATCCCAAGGAGAACCATTAGGATAGAGACGATAATCCCCGGGGTTTTGCTGCCCTTGGTCAAACTGCTTAAATCGTTATTCATTTTTCACGTCCTTAGATAAGATTTGAAATAAAAATAATTTCATTTCATTTTACATTAATTATCTAAAGATATCAAGAAAAAAAAGAGCTGATTTGGCAGAATGAGTTTTGAATTATTTTTAGTTGAAATTTGAGACACAAAAAAACAGAAACAAGAAAGGAATAATGAAATGTTAATGATTGGACCACACATATCAATTGCAGGAGGATTTACCAAAGCCGGCAGGGATGCATTGCTGGTTGATGCCAACACGTTTCAATTTTTTACACGGAATCCCAGAGGCGGCAAGGCGAAGGCCCTTGATGCCAAGGATGTCGCCGGACTCGTGGCTATTATGAAAGACAATCAATTTGGACCGTTGCTTGCACATGCGCCCTATACTTTAAATATGTGCTCGGCTACACCGGAAACAAGAGAATTTGCCCGAATGGTATTTAAAGGGGATTTAGAACGTTTGGAAGAGCTGCCCTGCCAGTTGTATAATTTTCACCCGGGAAGTCATACCGGGCAGGGAGTTGAAAAGGGAATCGAACTCATTCTTGAAATTCTCAACGCGCATATGTGGGAGGAACAAAAGACCACAGTTGTTTTAGAAACCATGTCCGGCAAGGGAACGGAAATTGGCAGGAATTTCCAGGAATTAAAAGCAATTATTGATGGCGTGATCTTAAAGGAAAAAATGGGGGTCTGCATTGACACCTGCCATGTGTATTCGGGTGGTTATGATATTGTTGGAAATCTAGAAGCAGTATTAGAAGATTTTGATCGAATTATTGGCATTAACTACCTTAAATGCATACATCTCAACGATAGCCTGATGCCTTTTAAAAGTAATAAAGACCGACATGAAAAAATTGGATTTGGAACCCTTGGTGTGGATGTTTTCCAAAAAATTGTCACCCATCCGAGCTTAAAGGATCTTCCCTTTTTCTTGGAAACACCCCAGGAAAATCCTTTGGATTATAAAAAAGAGATTGATTTGCTACGGTCATTTTGATATTTTTAACGAGTGAATTCAGTTAAAAAAGTCACTGGTTTTTGTGTGTAAAAATAGAAAATATGTGAGCTAAAATTCGCTTTGATTTCATCCAAAAGACTGATAATTGTGGAGATTTGTATATACAGGTCGATATAAGTATGCTATAATTCTATCAAACGATTTCACGAAATTGCAAATAAATTTTGGAAACGAAAAAGATTAATAATTATCATATTTCGACGAAAATTAGTTAATGGTGAGTGAGTGCCTGTTATAGGAGTTCCGTATAGATAGTATTTTGCATATATAGAAATCATAGTTTGGTAACTTTTGCTCTTTTGACAAAGATCAAAGGCCTCTAAATTAAAAAGTTATTGATATAAATTTGTTATATAAAAACGAAGAATTCCATTATAAAAATAGTTGATTTAGGTTATAATAGTAATATGAAGATAAAATTCCAGGTGTAACAAGGATAGGTCCAAAGACTTTTTTGTAAAAGTGGTGTGAGGATTAAACATTTTGCGCCTTAGAGAAAGTGGAGCTTAATTATGAAACAGAGCATTGTAAGATCCATTGAAGGATTATATGAAGATCGAACCCTGGAGCTCGTAAGAATTGCCATTCGAAAGGGTTTTAAACCCATAGAGATTTTCAAATGGCTGCAAATTGGAATGGAACGAGTTGGAAAGCTTTATGAAACCAGTGATTATTTTATTGCAGATCTTATCTTTGCAGGAATTATTTTTCAGGAAGTCATGGAATTAGATGAATTAGAAGCAATTACTAAGGTGACACCTAAAAATAAAATTGGTAAATTACTGTTGTTTTCAGTTTTTGGAGACTGTCATGATATTGGTAAAAATATTTTTGGCTCCTTTGCAAGAACGGCAGGTTTTGAAATCATTGATTTAGGAACCAATGTTTCTTTAAATGAGGTAATGAATGCTCTTGAAAGAATAAAGCCTGATATTATCGGGCTGAGTGGCATGCAGCAGGAAACCGTTTATGAAATGCGGGCAATCGTGTGTGAAATGATCTCACGGGGTATCCGGGACGATTATCGAATTATTATCGGTGGTGCTGTGATTAATGATAAAACCGAACAGATTGTTGGGGCAGATTATGCCACAAAGGATGTTACTAAAGGTGTTGAAAAATGCAAAACCTGGATGCAAGAGAAGACATCCCAAAAAAATAATAGTAAATAGACCAAGGTGGTGAGAAAAATGGGATCCCCCGAATATTTAAAAATAGTTGAAGCAATAAAAACAAAAATAACCAGCGAAGAGATCAAGCCGGGTGATGCCATTCAATCTGAAAATCTTCTGTGTGAAGAATTCAATGTTAGCCGAATGACGGTTAGAAAAGGATTGGCAGTTCTCGTTAACGAGGGCTACATTTATTCCATTCCGGGAAAAGGGAATTATGTTTGTGAACCGGACCTCGATCTATACACACTGCATTTTGATGAAATGATGCCCACTGAAAAAAAAGGTGAGGAGATTCGACTTCTTGAAGTAAATGTTATTAAACCCAGTTACGAAATTGGTTTTAATCTTGAGATTCCAGAAAACAAACATGTAATTGTCGTAAAACGCGTTTTTGTGAGCGATGGCGTGATTAAAGCCTATGATATTAAATATATTCCCTATTATCGAGGTATTCCCATTGTTGAAAAAGAAATACGCTATGCTACTTTTCCAGAAATGGTTGCAAAAAAGAATTCTATTTTTGCGATGACCAAGAAGTTAAAAATTCGTGCGACCTTAGCCAAAGGTGAAGTCAGTCAAAGCTTAGATGTGATGGATGGTGAACCGTTGCTGGTGGTGGAGCAAAAGCTCCTGGATGAAAAAGACCACCCCATTGGATGGGGAATAATGTATTTTGCCGGGGAGGATTCCGGATTAGAAGCAGTTGCCTGCTTCGATTAGTTTGAATGCTGGGGTGTAAAATGAAAAAAGATATTTTATTAATCGCCTGCGGAATGATTCAAGACGAAGTCAAGCTTGCTATGAAAAATACAGGAATAAGTTATGATACAATATGGATGAGCTCTGATCTTCATTCGAATCCTGACTTTTTAAAGGATGAGCTTCAGAAACAAATTAATGCACATCAGGATTATGAAATGATTCTTTTGGGATATGGAAGTTGCGGTAAGGGTTTAGTCGGTCTTGTCAGTGAAAAAACAAAAATTGCATTTTTACGGACCGAGGACTGTATCCAAATGCTGCTGCATAATAACAAAGAATTGAAAAGTCTTCGTGGAGAAACCTATTTTGTCACTAAAGGGTGGATGGAGGCTAAGAAGTCACTTAATGAAGAATATCATCATGCGATTAATAAATATGGTCCTAAAAGAGCTGAAATGATTATGAAAATAATGTTTGGCAATCATCAATCATTGGTAATGATTGATTCTGGGGCTTATGATTTAGAGAATTGGATTCATTGTGCCAGACATTTAGGTCAAGTCCTTAAGCTGGATTTTTCGACCACCCAGGGTAATGTGGATCTTTTAGAGATGTTTCTTTCATTAAATTGGAATCATCAGGTAGTTGTGATAGCACCGAAGAATACAATCACCGTGGATGATTTTGGGGTTGAGTGTGCCATTGCCGGGTCTGAAAATCGACAATAAGCATAAATGAGGAGATGCAGGGATAATGTATCTCTTTTTTATTTTTTGAATAAAAACAACCTTTCTGGACAGTGGATGAACAAAGAAGTATAATGAGAAAAAGGATTTAAACAGTATAATGAGAACCATTGAAAGGATAAAGATATGAGACTGGAATCAATCATTAAGGATTTAGAGATCCTGGAAATAATAAACCAACAGGCTAATTATGAGGTAAAGAAATTAGCCTATAATTCTAGTGATGCTCAGGAGGATACGCTTTTTGTGGCGATACCCGGGTATAAAACGGATGGACATAAGTATGTGGGCAACGCAATTGCCAAGGGAGCAAGAATTGTAGTTCATCAAAACCCATTAAACGAGTATGACGATCGTGTGGTTTATATAAGGGTTCACGATTCTCGATTTGCTCTTGGGCTTATGGCTGCAGCTTTTTATAAGAATCCGTCAAAAGATATGGTTGTTACGGGAATAACCGGAACCAATGGAAAAACAACCATTACTTATATGCTTAAAACAATTTTTGAAGCATCCGGAAAAAAATGCGGACTTATCGGTACTATCCACAATCTCGTCGATAATAGAATTATGGATAATCGTGGGCGGACAACGCCTGAATCCTTGGAAGTCCATGAAATTATTAGAGAAATGCGTGATGCCTGCTGCAATTATTTATCCATGGAGGTTTCCTCACATGGTTTAGCTCTGGATCGGGTCAATGGTGTTGATTTCGATTATGGAATTTTTACCAATCTTACCCAGGATCACCTGGACTATCATAAGACTTTTGAAAATTATTTTGATGCAAAGGCAAAACTTTTTTATCAGGTGAAAAAGGCCAATATTATTAATGGCGATGATCAGTGGGGTAAGATGCTCTGTGAAATTCTCGAAGAAAAAACAGATATACCCATCATTACCTATGGCATGGAACCCACCAATGATTATATTGCAAGAGATATGGTTTATGGGGTTTCGGGCACGACATATACGCTTATTACGCCAGTGAAAGAAGAAGAAATATATTTAAATATTCCCGGAGATTTTATGGTGTTCAACAGTATGGCGGCGATTATTAATGCCATTGAGGAAGGGGTTGCTATGGAGTGTATCAAAAAGGCCGTGGCCACCATGCCTGGAATAGAAGGGCGCATGGAGCGTTTGAATGTGGATGCTTCCTTTGATGTGATCATTGATTATGCTCATTCCCCAGATTCTCTGGAAAAATTGCTGCAATCAGTAAGAAAAATTTATGATGGGCGGATTGTTCTGGTGTTTGGATGTAATGGCGATCGGGATCGGGAAAAACGCCCGATCATGGGACGCATTGCCGGCGCGAATGCCGATATTATTGTGGTGACTTCGGATAATCCCGCCAGTGAAAACCCAATGGATATCATTCATGCGGTGGCGGCAGGGGTGGCAGAAAAAAATCAGAACTACACAACCGTTGAAAAACGGGTAGATGGCGTTTATTACGGAGCATCCCTTTGCAAGCCGGGAGATGTATTGGTGCTTGCCGGAAAAGGCCATGAAAAACAGGAAATCATGAAAGCTGAAACCCTTTATTACAATGAATGGGATACCGCCAGGGAAGCGGTTGCCCGCCTCAAAAAATAAAAAATATGCCAAAATCAATTGGCACAGGAGACTTTAAACGAAGCAGCAAAGTGAGTCCTGGGGACAATCGTAACATCAGTTGTCTGCATCATGGCGAACAGGCGACAGCCTGTCCGATCATGCAGCAGACAACGATTTACCATTGTCCCCAGGACGGTTTTGCCTGCAAACCCATGCGCCGCATTAATTCGGCGCATTTTTTATTTTAGGGTAAGTATTATAGGGCAATGATCAGATCCGGTGACGTCGTTGAGAATGTCGGTGCATTGAATCCTGTCTATAAAATTCTCGGAAACAAAGAAGGAATCGATGCGCCATCCGGCGTTGGTTTTGCGGGCGCCAAACCGGTAGGACCACCAGGTATATTTTATTTCATCGGGGTGTTGCATGCGCCAGGCATCGACCATGCCGATGCTGAGAAAGTCATCAATCCATGCCCGTTCTTCGGGAAGAAAGCCGGAGCGTTTGGAGTTTTCTTTGGGGTGTTTGAGGTCAATTTCACGGTGGGCAATATTGATATCGCCGCATAAGATGATATTTTTTCCGGACTGGATCAGGGCTTCAATATCCTTTTGGAGACAGCGATTGAAATCCATTTTATGCAAAAGACGCTCGTCGTCTTTTTGTCCATTGGGGAAATAAACGTTATAAAGAATAAAGTGTTCATACTCCATAATAATGGTGCGACCTTCATTGTTGAACTGCGGTTCGGAAAGACCGGTGTTAATGGACAGGGGTTCGTTCTTATAATATACCGCAGTACCGCTGTAGCCCTTTTTTTCGCCAGAGTGAAAAAAAGAGGTGTAACCATTGATGTTCAGGAGATTTCCCCCGAGCTGGGTGGTATCTGCTTTGGTTTCCTGGAGGCAGAGAATATCGGGTTGGGTTTCTTCTACCCATGCAATAAAGCCTTTTTTCTCAATGGCTCTGATGCCGTTAACGTTCCAACAAATAATTTTCATAACTATCCTTTCAGACATCCTTTGATTAGGTAATTGCGAAACAGCCGTGAGCTTCGCTGCCAGTTTCGCACGAACCAGAAGAAATTCGCATAGCGATTTATTCTGGTTGTGAAAACTGACATCAAAG
>NZ_LGYO01000048.1 GCF_001263355.1 Acetobacterium bakii | reverse complement strand
ACTATGCTGTTTTGAATGATCATTCGGCGCGGATTGCTGCCGTCATCATTTTTATTTGTGTTCGCCGCGGAAGCGGACAGGGGAAACCTGTCCGCTCCGATGCGTACACTTAAATAAAAAATGATGCCGGCAGCAAGCACAGTCCTGATCCGATCATTATTTATATGTTTCATGTTTAATGCAATCATAATTGAATAGTTTTTCATAATTTCGCGACGATGGCGGAAGGGCCACACCTGTTCCCATACCGAACACAGCAGTAAAGTCTTCCAGCGCCGAAAGTACTTGGTGGGCAACTGCCTGGGAGGATAGGACGTTGCGGGATTTATATATTCCTCAGTAGCTCAACGGTGGAGCACTCGACTGTTAATCGATAGGTTGTTGGTTCAAATCCAACCTGGGGAGCCATTAGTAAACATGCGGATACAATGTTGTTTCAGCATATATCCGCTTATTTAAACGGGGCCCCTTGGTCAAGCGGTTAAGACACCGCCCTTTCACGGCAGTAACAGGAGTTCGAGTCTCCTAGGGGTCACCAATTTAATACACATGCGGCCTGGTAGTTCAGTTGGTTAGAATGCCAGCCTGTCACGCTGGAGGTCGAGGGTCCGAGTCCCTTCCAGGTCGCCATTTAAACAAAAGTAACAAAAAAGAAGTACGTTTGAAATTCGATAGACGATTTTATTTAGGCTGATGTGGCTCAATTGGCATAAGTAGAGAACCCAAATTTTTTATTTGGTGTGAATCACTTAGTTAGTTTGTAGCTGATCAGGATATTAGTTTGAAACCCGATAGACGATTTTATTTAAGCTGATGTGGCTCAATTGGCAGAGCAGCTGATTTGTAATCAGCAGGTTAACGGTTCAAGTCCGTTCATCAGCTCCATTTTTTTGCAAAAAAATAATGGGAGAATGCCCGAGTGGCTAAAGGGGGCGGACTGTAAATCCGTTGACGGCGTCTACGATGGTTCGAATCCATCTTCTCCCACCATTTAATATTTTATTCGACCCATTAGCTCAGTTGGTAGAGCATCTGACTTTTAATCAGGGTGTCGGGCGTTCGAGCCGCCCATGGGTCACCATTTTAGTATTTTAACCACACAGCGTTGTGGTTTTTTTCTTATTTGCATATACTATTATGAATTAATGAATAGTGACTAGGTCTTAGATTGGGAAAACGA
>NZ_LGYO01000047.1 GCF_001263355.1 Acetobacterium bakii | reverse complement strand
GACTGTTCGCCTGCACGTTACAAAATTGTTTGTGAAAACTGACATTAAAGCAACCATTGTTCGATTCTTTTGAGTTTCGCTAATACTGAATATAAAAAAAATAAGGAGAAAGAAAATGAATCAAACAGTAAAACCTATTTCAGCTTTTACCATCCTGGTCCTGGCGTTTTTCGGAATGGGTGTTGGGACCATAACCCCAGCCCTCAATGCAATTTTTGTACAATTTTCTGATTTACCGATCACCACCCTGTTGCTGGTGTCGACGCTGCCGTCATTACTCGTAATTCCGGCCACGATTATCGCCGGATCAGTAGCTGGCAACAAAGTCAAATACAAAACCCTGGCGATTTTGGGGATGACCCTCTTTGTAATAGGTGGCGTTGCACCATATTTTGCAACCGACTTCACCGTGATTTTGCTCGAACGGGCCATCTTTGGCATCGGTCTTGGGATTATGTCACCGCTGGCCAATTCACTGGTCATGGGACTTTATGAAGGCGACAAAGTCGCAACCATGACAGGGATTGTCACCCTGGCCATGAACATCGGCGGGATGGTTCTTCAATTCATGGGTGGTTATTTTGCAGCGATCGGCTGGAATTACAGTTTCTTACCCCATGCACTAGGGATTGTTTCCCTGATTATGGTTATCTTTTTCCTGCCGGAACCAGTAAAAGCACCGGTAACGTCGGAAACCCAACTCCTTCCCAAAGAAAAACTGCCGGTAAAAGTTTGGATTACTGTGCTGGTATACGGCCTCTATACCCTAACTATCTATCCAATGCTTGTTAACATGTCCACACTTATCGTCCAACGTGGCTTGGGAAGCACAGCTACCGCCGGCATTGTCCTGGCATTTCTGACCATCGGTGGCATGCTGGCCGGTACTGTATTCGGGAAGGTGTTCAAAATGTCCAACCGCTTTGTTATGGCTTTAGGATTTGGTATCGCAGCAATAGGTATGGCCATGGTCGTTTTTGCCCCAAACATTTTTGTTTTAACCATTGGTGTATTTATTGAAGGGTTTGCCATGTCAACCCTGATTCCAGCCAGTATGATGATCATCGGAATGACCGCTAAACCAGCTCAGATGGCGTTTAGTGTCTCATTGTTCTTTGCGGGCATGAATCTTTTCGGATTCCTGTCAACCTACTGGATTGGTGCCATTGCCGGCATCACCGGTGATGCCGTAACTGCACCTATCATGGTGGGAATGATCGTTCAAGCAGCTCTCTGTGTCTTGTATCTGATTGTTAATCCACTTAAGGTAAGTGCTCCCGTGTCGGAAGTCGTTTAGCAACAAAAAAGTTACCCATCTCTACGCAGAGGTGCGGTATAATATCCTTTAAAATCAAAAACGCGCTGCAACGGAAATATTCGTTGCAGCGCGTTTTTAGCTCGATCTGGCAAAGAGCTCCTAATGGGACGTTTCGTTTATCTTTTTTGAACGAAACATTCCTGTGATTCCTACAATGGAGATACTTGTACATAATCGCCTTGACGTTGCTAAGGATTTTATCGGTACATTTGTTTAAAGATCATCCTTATCCCGGGAGCAATCCCGGTCCCAAACTACTCAAACAGTCAATACCTGTCTCACATCAAAGCCATCCTTTTTAAAATCGGAATTCAGAATCTCGTATTTCACCGGGGTTACCCGAATCAGATATAAGCTAATGGGCAGCTCATCAATTTTTTTAAGGGGCAGATGCCTTTTCATAAAGACTTGCTGGTATTCATCGCACATCACTTCAATGCATTCAGCTTTTCCGGTAATTTGCAGCCCTTTGATATTTGCCATGGTACGATACGCGTCATAGATGACCGCCGAGATATTTTCATTCTGCCACAAGCCCTTGCATTTCAGTCCGCCTTCCGTGATGACATAGATTATGCCATCCAAATAGATATATTCCAGTGGGGTACAACGCACCCAGTCATCCTTGGCGGTGGCCAGGACCATGGTGTTATGGGATAGAATAAATGCCCGGATTTTTTCTCTTAAAAAATCCTTGGCCATCGGCTTTTTCGGCACCCGGTATTTCAGGGCCAGTTCACAGGCAATATCCGTCAGATTGGCAGTATTGAAATTGCCCTTGTCTTCAAGTGTCATCCCATATTTTTCAAAGAAATCCGCCAGCAGATCTCTTTCCCCAGCAGTCAGATCCTTAACGCGAAGCTCACCTTCGGAAAAATAGGCATCAAATTCCTTTCCTCCCGCAGCGTCGCGTATTTTTTCACAAAATCCCGGCAAATCACATTTAGCCAGGCCGATGCCAATCACCGCCATGGGCTTTTTTTCAATCAAATCTTTAACTTTGCTGAGATATGCCATTGTACCAGTAGCGGTATTCGTTCCGCAGAAGCCAAATACCGCAACCAGGTTATTAAAATAAATGGTGTCGGGAGCCTCATCCACCGGATAAACCTTCGTGTTGCCGATGATGGTTCCCAGGATTGTGGCTGCCTTTTTAGCACTGCCATGATGGCTTTCATAGATAATCAGTGTCGTTTTCAATTTATCTGCCTCCGTTTCTATCTGTTTGAATTGGTATATACCCAACTAATCCCATACTTATTCATATTAAAACCCCGACAGTTGCAATGATGGGGTTGTTTTTTTCAGTCATTCTAGTATCATTATAACCATACCAGTCAGAAAGGAGCATTGAATGTATCTGAATTTCTATAAACTAGACAAAGAAAAGCAAAAACGCATCATCAATTCAGCCCTGCAGGTATTTGCAATAAATGATTTTAAGCATGCATCAACCGATGATATTGCCGCCAGAGCAAAAATTTCAAAGGGATCTCTGTTTCAGCATTTAAGCATGAGCGCAATGTATGAACAACTGCTGAGGATTTACGATTTTTATAAGAGGGCCGTGTACAAGGATGAATATTTGTTAGGAGAGCAACATGATGAAATTTAAAGAATTTGGCAATAAGCAGCATAAGGCGATCATTCTTATCCATGGATACGGTATCTCCTGGCGAATGTGGCAACCGCAAATAAAGGCATTCAGCAACGATTATTTTGTGATCGTGCCGGTATTGGACGGACACGACACCGAAAATAATTCGCCCTTTACCACGGTTGAAAAAGCCGCTGCCGATATCATCGATTATGTGCTGCAAACATACGGGAACCAGGTCTTCGCAATTTGCGGCGCATCGCTGGGGGCAACCATTGCCGCCGACATTCTGGCACAAAATCGCCTGGAAATTGCTAAGGCAATTATTGATGCCGGGCCAATCGTTCCGATGAATCCATTTTTGCTGAAATTGTCCGTAAATTATCGAATCAGCCAAGCCCATAGCATGAAAAAGGGCAGCCGACGGTTGAAGCAACTTTTAAGCCGCACCTTTTATCCGCCGGAAATGGTTGATGACGTATTTAGAATTGGTGCAAACATGACCGATGAAAGCTGCCGCAATGTCCACCTATCAGTTTTCAACTATGCCCTGCCACCTTCAATTGCCGACACAAAAACAGATATCACCTACTGGTACGGTTCCAAAGAGGCCTGGCTTGGGAAAAAATACGCAGCATGCATGTTATCAATCGTGCCGAGTGTTAAGATCAAGATTTTCAAAGGACTTGACCACGGGGAACTGTGTATCGGAAATCCGGATTTATACATAAACGAAGCGACCGAATTTTTCAATGCCTAGGAACATATTTTGAATACCAAGGGGAAAGTGGGGACGTTACGGTGTGTCATCCCCAAGGATGACATCCCGAAATGTCCCCATCTGTCCCGTCAAACACAAGGCAAACATAGCATCATTGAAAACCGCCGCCTGATGTTTCAACTATTAAGCAAAAGGGTATGTTAAAACCTAAGGAATATTATTATTTTTCCCGGGAGGTGGCAATGAGAATTCCCGGGAAAATCAAATCAGTTCATATTTTTCAAAGGAGGTTGACAATAATGAAAATTCCAAAGAGACTAAAAGTTTCTCTGATTACCGGTGCGGTTCTGGGGGTGTTCTGTATCATAGGCGCTTTGGTGAGGTTCGGGTTTCAGATTGAAAACTACCTGCTCTTTTCGCTGTGGTACAACCGGCTGCTGATGGGGCTGGTGATCGGCTTGCCCTGGGCCCATACCACCATCCCAAAACTCCTCGCCCGGGGCGCCGTGCTCGGCCTGATTGTATCCTTTGCCTACTACAGTTCCACCGGATTCGCCGACATCGTCAGTTTTTTAGCGGGGATTGTCTATGGGATGATCATCGAGTACGTGGCCTTCATGTTTACCAACGCGGAAATCGAACGGGTGCGGCCGTAAGCTTCAGCCGTTTATCAACGGTTCCATGTTTAGCTCCGGTTCAACTGGGTATAACTAATCTTAGATTGATTTAATATTGATCAAATAATTGCATATCGAGGAGGATTATGATGAAAATTGGGATAATATTAGGCAGCACCCGACCAGGACGAAATGGCAAAGCCGTTGCAAAATGGGTTGAAGGACAGGCCCAGAAACGGACTGATGCCAGCTTTGAGTTGGTAGATATTGCGGATTTCAATCTACCCCTTTTAGATGAGCCACATCCAGCCATGATGCAGCAGTATACCAAAGAACATACCAAAGTCTGGTCAAAGAAAATCAGTGAATTTGACGGGTACATCATTGTCACCTGCGAATATAACCACAGCATCCCCGGGGCCTTAAAAAATGCCATCGATTTTCTGAATGAAGAATGGAAAAACAAAGCTGTCGGATTTGTGGCCTACGGCAGTGCCGGCGGAACCCGTGCGGTTGAAGCACTCAGGCTGGTAGCCGGCGAACTCCAAATGGCCGATGTCCGGGCCCAGGTAATGCTCTCACTTTTTACCGATTTTGAAAACATGAGTGTCTTCACACCAGACCCACGCCACGAAGGAGCCCTAAACGACGTATTTGATCAGGTCATTGCTTGGAGCGGTGCCTTAAAGACCTTACGGGCTTAAGCACAGCTGATTTAAAAGCAAAATCGTCCAGTAAAATGATAACGGTTTTGCCGGTTAAATAAAATTCCCAGAAAAACCAGAATCCGAGATAAACATCAAGGATTCTGGTTTTTTTATTGATTATTTTTCATGCACGAATCTGCCGTTAAAATAAAGAACTGATCATAAAGCCAAGAACGGCTCCGTAAATGGCAGTTCGATGGGCTTTGGCAGTAATGGGGCAACTGCCGTTGGGACAGCCCACCAGTTTGTAATAGAGGAGTCCCAAAGCTCCCCCCACAATTGTTCCGATTATTATCTTTAAAACCATAGCGACCTCCTAATTTTTAATTGATTTAGCCTTTTTTCAGGATCAGATAAAACTAATGAAATGGATCCATTAAAGAATTTTTATTGTATCAAAATCTTATTTTTAAAACAGTGATTAGATCACATTACCCGTACTTGGATACACGTCAAAACTGTGTATTGGTACGGTTCCAAGGAGGCCTGGCTCGGGATAAAATACGCAGCACGCATTTTAGGAATCGTGCCGTGTGTTAAGATCAAGATTTTCAAAGAACTTGACCACGGGGAACTGTGTATCGGGAATCCGGAGTTATATACAAACGAAATGACCGAATTTTCCAATGCATATGTTCAGGGTTAAGTGGGGGCAGTACGGCCTTTAATGCCATGGAAAAATAGTAAAGTGGGGCGTTGGGTTATATCATATTCTGGAACCATAGGGAAGTGGGGAAGTTGCGGTTAAACATCCCCAGAATGTCATCCCAAAAAGTCCCCATCTGTCCCCGTCAAACATAAAAGTGAATCGCTATGAACGGACCATAAAAGTCTGTTCACAGCGATTTCTTTGTTCAAAGGGCACACTTGTCCCGGGATCATTCCGCTTGAAAAAGCTTGCCTCATTCAAGTCATTAAAATTTCAATGTCGCTATGAACACAAGGCAAACATAGCATCATTGCATACAACAAACAGCCGCCTGCTGTTTCAACCAATGTCACCTGCGAATATAACCACAGCATCCCCGGCGCATTAAAAAACGCCATCGACTTTTTAAATGAAGACAGGAGGAAAATCAAATGGATGGATTTTTTGATGCCATTGGGGTGCCGAGAAAAACGGCGGCGAAAGAAAAATAACGGTTTCAATGCTTTCAATTTTTATTTGCAATTAATTTAAGCACTGCTATAATTGGTACAGCAATCTTGAGTTGGAAAAATCGTCGGGCCATGGTAGCACCGTGCGTCAAACCTCGATTGCTTTTTTTATACATGTTTTTAGAGGTATCCATTATGGGTACCTCTTTTTCGTATTATAGAAAGATGTGACTAGCCAGCCATTTATGGTTTGAATTTTTTTGCTTTGTAGTTCACATGCAGTTCATCCCCGAAAATATCCCAGTTCCAGTGTTCATTTAAATTGTCGCACTCTTCCAGAAATTTTTGTTTTTCATCATTGGTAACATTCAAGATGATGCTAACATCTTCTTTTTGCTTATCACCAGTTTCCATAGCCTTTTTTTCAATTTCACTAATTATTCTATCGAGCATCTTTTGTCCTCCTGAAAATTTATTTTTTAAGTATCTAGCTTTTATTTTATAATACCCAAAAGGAGAATACGTGAAACAAAACATTTTATCGAAGTAAATACAATTAAATATTTAGATCAGGAAATCCCAATCATAGTCAACATGAGACCTGTGCCCTGACCGACGTGTTTGATCAGGTCATTGTCTGGAGTAATGCGTTAAAGTCCTTACGCGTTTAAGCACCGATTACTTTTTAAAAGGCGGACCCGCCCGGTCTCATAAAAATTATTTTAGAATCCAGCATCGGGGATATGCCTCCCGGATGCTGGATTTTTTTGTCGTTGCGCAACGATGCCTCCGGCCGCAAACCGGCGGGGAAACAGGTATTGGCCAAAAGTTTTCAGTGTTGTATACACTCCCAACCATGTAAAAAATAAACAACGCGTTTGGCAATGACACCTAAACCGTGTATAATTTGCTTAACGGAAGGTGTAATCGCTCCAAAGATTCCAGTAACTGACTTAAATTGATGAAAGGCCAGGGTGAAGTCATGTTTCAAAGAATAATTTTGATGTTCAAAAACAATAAAATGTGGGTTATTTTAAGCGGCTATGTTTTAGTTTCCTTGTTATTGTCGATTGCGGTGATACTGATCGACAACCGAACCTTGCCCATTCAAAACTACCTGCCGACCATATTTTTTACCTCAGTCGATTTGGCCAGAACTATTTTGGGATTGCTGGCCGGCGTGCTGCTGACAATCACCACCTTTACTTTTTCGACGATTTTAATTGTGCTGACCATGTACTCCGCGCAATTCTCCCCCCGGGTTGTGAATAATTTCCTGACGAATAAAATCACCATGAAAGTGCTCGGCATCTATGTGGGCGGTTTCTTTTACTGCATCATAAATTTATTGTTTATGCGCGATGCCAACCTCGATAATTTGGTGATTTGTGCAACCGTGGCCGTCATCTATTCGATTCTTTGTATTATCTACTTCATTATTTTCGTATACACCGTGTCGTCATCGATCCAAGCCAATAAACTGATTGAAAGATTATATAATGAATCGGATCAGTCCATCGAAAATACCCTTTCATTCTTAAAAGACAAGGACCGCCTCGACCAGTTCAGTTCTGATCAGCATGATTCGGAAACGAAGATCACTGCTAAGAAAAATGGCTATTTGAATTTAACAGACTCGGGTTCGATTTGGAACTTAATAAAAGACTTGGACTGCAAAGTATTAATCGATGCGAGCATTGGCGATTATCTGTCGGAAAAGCAAAGAATCGCTTATTATTATACTCCGGGCAAACCAGCCGCGGATTTAATCGACCAATTATCAAATTGTTTCACGCTTGAAAATGAAAGATACACAGCGAATGATTATATGTTCTCATTGCAGAAAATCATTGAGATATCACTCCGGGCGATTTCTCCGGGCATCAATGATCCTTACACAGCGATCCATTGTGTCAGGATGCTCGGGGTGCTGCTGGGGAAACTGGCGGGAATTGATGGTCTTTACACCATCAAACAAGCGCATGAATCGAAGGCTGCCATTATTTATAAAAGCCTGGATTTCCGCCATGATCTCTATTTCACCTTTTACCAGATTGTGCACTACGGCAAAGCCGATATTTCGCTTGTATTAGCGTTATTTGAGGCGCTGGAAATCATCAGCCGAAAAGCCTCCCTGTACAATCAGGTTGTGCTGAAAGAATTTGTGGAGTATGTCTATTCAATTTGTATCCCAAATTATGATCATAAAATGGACATCGATCGGATCACCGAAAAGAGGGATTGGATCGTGGCTGCACCAAGCAAGAATCTTAATTTGCAGTGACAGAGTGGAGGGTGGTCGGGGCGGCGGTGTTGTGCGGGTGGAGCCGAAAGGAACCGTCAGTGGGGTAAAAACAAATAATAAAACACGATCGCGATTATAAATACAACAATCGCGATCGTGCTTTTTTTTGCATGTTTTTAATCTTTCCCTGACAATAATTTAGTGATACAATATTGCCATTAAATACGATTGCATCGACGTAACTGAGGGGATAATCAATGAAATCAAACTATGAATTTTTAAGCGGTCACTTTCCAGAACTGGCCTTGATGGGAAGTCTAGCCGAAGACTACCTGTACACCGACGGGAACTCCTGTATCATCAAGCTGGGTCTGTTCGGGGAAACCATCGTCAATTTCATGATGGAGCTTGACAATGTCCCGCCGCCGCTAGTAGAGAACACCCACGCCAACCGGATCAAAACGCTGAAAAAAGAAGGCTTGATCGCTCCGGAAATTGACGACATTTTCTACGCCCTGCGTCAAGCCCGAAATAAAGCCGTCCACCAGGGCTACGCTTCCTATGATGATGCGGTGATCCTGCTGGAAATGGCTTACAACCTGGGTGTCTGGTTTATGCAGGTCTACGGCGACTTTGCCTATGAACCCGATCCCAACGGGTTCGTGCTGAAAAAACAACAACCCCTCGACGGTACCGATCTGTATACGAAGAAAACTAAGGCCCAAATAAAGCAACAGGAAAAACAGGAAGCGGCTGAAAAAGAAAAACTGACACAGCAACTGGCAGAAAAAGAAGCCATTATTGCGGCCCTTCAACAAAACGTGGTCAGGCATTTTGCCATCACCCCAGCCACCATCCAGCAGCGGGCGAAACAGGCCAAAACTGCCGCAGACAGCCTCAATCTCTCCGAAGCCGAAACCCGGTACCTGATTGACGCCCAGCTCAATAAAGTGGGCTGGGAGGCCGATACCGTTAATCTCTGCTATGCCAGAGGAACCCGTCCCCAGAAAGGCCGAGATCTGGCCATTGCCGAATGGCCCACGGATTCAACCGTCAGCAAAAATGGCTATGCCGATTACGCCCTGTTTGTGGGACTCCGCCTGGTCGGGATCATCGAGGCCAAACGCCTGGCCATCGACATTTCGGCAGTGATCGACAACCAGTGCAAGTCCTATTCCCAGGCCATAAAGGATGGTGATGCCGCCTATGTCATCGACAACTGGAACGGCTATAAAGCTCCCTTTCTTTTTGCCACCAACGGCCGAAAATACCTCAAACAGTTAGAAACCAAATCCGGCATCTGGTTTCGGGATGCCCGGAAGGAATCGAACATTCCCAGAGCCCTGCAGGGCTGGATGAGCCCCATCGGCCTGCTGGAATTACTGGAGAAAGACATCGCGGTCGCCAATCACGCCTTAACGGCACTGCCCTATGACCTACTCAGCGATAAAGACGGCCTGAATCTCAGAGCCTACCAGATCGGCGCCATCGTGGCCGCGGAAACAGCCATTATCGATGGCCGGGAAACCGTTCTGCTGTCCATGGCAACCGGCACCGGCAAAACCCGCACCATTCTGGGACTGATTTATCGCTTTCTGAAAACCGGTCGCTTCAAGCGGATTCTTTTTCTGGTGGACCGCTCCGCCCTGGGGGAACAGGCCCAGGATGTTTTCAAAGAAGTGAAGCTGGAAGAGCTAATGACCCTGGATGCCATCTACAACATCAAAAATCTTGACGACAAAGACATTGACAAAGAAACGAAAATCCATGTGGCCACGGTCCAAAGCCTGGTCAAGCGGATAATCTACAACGAAGCAGACACCATGCCGGCGGTAACCGACTACGATCTGATTGTCATTGATGAAGCCCACCGGGGTTATATTCTCGACAAGGAACTCAGCGAAGACGAAATGCTCTATCGCAACCAGGATGACTTCATCAGCAAGTACCGTACCGTCATCGAATACTTCGATGCCGTTAAAATCGCCATGACCGCCACCCCGGCGCTGCACACCAGCCAGATCTTCGGCAAGCCCGTCTTTAACTACACCTACCGGGAAGCCGTCATCGAAGGCTTTCTGGTGGACCACGATGCCCCCCATACCATCATCACCAAGCTCAGCCAGGAAGGGATCATCTATGAAAAAGGGGAGACAGTGGCCATCTACGACCCGGTTACCAATGAAATTATCAACAGTGACGAACTGGAAGATGAACTCAAATTCGATGTGGAACAGTTCAACCGCAAAGTCATCACCGAAAATTTCAACCGCACCGTCTTAACTGAAATCGCCAAAGACCTTGATCCCGACGCCGACGGCAAAACCCTGATTTTTGCGGTTGACGACAACCACGCGGATTTGATTGTCAAAATCCTCAAAGAACACTATGAGCCCATGGGCGTGGACAACGACGCGATCATGAAAATCACCGGCAGCGTCGGTGGCGGCAACAAGAAAAAAGTCATGGAAGCCATCAAGCACTATAAAAACGAAAAGTTCCCCAACATTGCCGTCACCGTGGATCTGCTGACCACCGGGATTGATGTTCCGGAAATAACCACCCTGGTTTTTATGCGCCGGGTAAAGTCCCGCATTCTGTTCGAGCAGATGATGGGGCGCGCCACCCGTCTATGCCCGGAAATCGGTAAAACTCATTTTGAGATTTACGATCCCATCGGTGTCTATGAATCCCTGGCGCCGGTTAACACCATGAAGCCGGTGGTGGCCAATCCCAGCACCAGCTTCGATGATTTGCTGGCCGGACTGACCGCCCTGAACTCCGAGAAACAGATCAAAAATCAGATCGACATGATCATTGCCAAGGTCCAGCGCGCCAAACGCAGCCTGGATGAGGCATCATTGGCTCATTTCAGTGATCTTACCGACGGTCAAACCCCGACCGCCTTTATTGACATGCTCCGGGACATGTCGGTCAGCGATGCGAAAACCCATCTGCTCAACAACGCTCGGATTTTTGAGCCATTGAAAAACGGCAGTGCCAATCCCAGAAATGCCGTAGTGGTTTCCGATAAGCCGGATGCCCTGGTCAGCCATACTAGGGGTTACGGCGAAGGCAAAAAGCCTGCCGATTATCTGGAAGAGTTCAAAACCTTTATCACTGACAACCTCAATAAAATTCTGGCGCTGAACATTGTCTGCACCCGACCCAATGAAATGACCCGGGAAAGCCTGAAAAGCCTGAAGCTGGAACTCGACCGCAACCTCTTTACCGAACAACTATTAAACAGCGCCTGGAAAGAACTGACCAATGAAGACATCACCGCGGACATCATCAGCCTGATCCGACAACAGGCCATCGGCTCCCCGCGGATCAGCCATGAACAACGGATTAACAACGCCGTGTCCCGGTTAAAGAAACAACATAAGTTCACCAAAATGCAGCTTAATTGGATAGACCGGATCGAAAAAAATCTGCTGCTGGAAACCATTCTGGAACGAAATACCTTCGACTCCGGTTCATTTAGAACATCCGGCGGCTATGACAAAATAAATAAAGTCTTTGGCAACCAATTAAATGATATAATTACTGAGTTAAATGACTATCTATATGACGATGGAGGAAATGCAGCTTAATGAATAATCAGGAAATTGTTGGAAAATTATGGAATCTTTGTAACGTGCTTCGGGATGATGGGATTACCTATCACCAGTACGTCACCGAACTCACCTATTTATTATTTTTGAAAATGGCCAAAGAAACAAACACCGATGAACCTATACCCGAAGCTTACCGCTGGGATATGCTGGCGAAAAAACAGGGGATTGAACTGAAACGCTTTTATACCGAACTGCTCAACCACCTGGGCGAAAAATGCACCGGAAGAATCCGTGAAATCTATGCGGGCGCCCGTTCCAATATTGAAGAGCCCAAGAATCTCGAAAAGATCATCACCAACATCGACGGTCTGGACTGGTATTCCGCCAAAGAAGAAGGTCTGGGAAATTTATATGAAGGCCTTCTGGAAAAAAACGCCAACGAAAAGAAATCCGGCGCTGGCCAATACTTTACCCCCCGGATTCTGATAAACATCATGACCCGGCTGATGGCGCCCCAGCCCGGAGAACTCTGCAATGATCCGGCCTGTGGCACATTCGGATTTATGATTGCCGCCGACCGCTATGTGAAAAAACATAACGACGACAATTTCGACCTGTCTCTGGAAGCCCAGGATTTTCAGAAAGACAAAGCCTTTACCGGCTGCGAACTGGTTCACGATACTCACCGGCTGGCGCTGATGAACGCCATGCTCCACGACATTGAAGGGGAAATCCTGCTGGCGGATACACTTTCCAACCAGGGAAAGGTCATGAAAAATTACGACCTGGTGCTGACCAATCCACCCTTCGGAACGAAAAAAGGGGGCGAGCGCACCACCCGGGACGATTTAACCTTTCCGTCCTCAAACAAACAGCTTAACTTTCTGCAACACATCTACCGCAGCCTGAAAGCCAACGGAAAAGCCCGGGCCGCCGTGGTGCTTCCGGATAATGTGCTCTTTGCCGACGGCGACGGCGCCTCGATTCGGGGCGATCTGATGAACAAGTGCAATCTCCATACGATCCTCCGCTTGCCCACGGGGATTTTTTATGCCCAGGGCGTGAAGACCAACGTGCTTTTCTTTACCCGGGGAAAAACCGAAAAGAACAACACCAAGGACGTCTGGATCTACGACCTCCGCACCAATATGCAGACCTTCGGCAAGACCAAAACCCTCAATGAAGAACACTTTGTGGATTTCATCAAAGCCTATACCGCCGAAGATCGTGCCCTTGTTGAAGATGAACGATTCTCCTGTTTTACCAGAGAAGAAATCAAGGCAAAGAACGACAGCCTTGATCTGGGACTGATAAGAGATGACAGCATCATCGACTACGAAGACATGCAGGACCCCATTGAAAGCGGGGAAGAAGTGGTGGCCAAACTGGAAGAAGCCGTTGATCTGATCCAGAGCGTGCTTAAAGAACTCCGATCATTGGAGGTCTAGGTATGGCCAAAAAGAAAAAAGAATTGACGGCTGAGGAAATGCTGGAAGAGGCGTTGGTTAGGGAAGAAGAATGGCCTTATGAGGTGCCGGGGAATTGGGTATGGACGAGGCTTGGTTCAGCTGTACTTTGTTCAAAAGAAAAATACAATGACTTTGATAATTCGGACGAAAGAAAATACATTGGCCTTGAACATATTCAAAAAGGCGCAGGTATTATTGGTTTCGGAAGTTCAGATGAAATAAAAAGTCAAAAGAACGTTTTTGGTATTGGTGACATATTGTACGGTAAACTTAGGCCATATTTGAATAAACATGACATAGTTAGTTTTGAAGGAATATGTTCAACGGATATTTTAGTTCTCAAAACTAAGTCTATATGTGTTAACAAACTAATGAATTATTTCCTTAATACGGATTATTTCATTAGTAATGCAATCGCAAATTCAAAAGGAATAAACTTACCAAGAGTATCTGAAAAAATAGTACTTGATTCAATTTTTCCTCTCCCACCCCTGGCCGAACAACAGCGCATCGTTGACCGCATTGAAAGCCTTTTTGAAAAGCTGGACCAGGCCAAAGACCTGATTCAGGAAGCCCTGGACAGCTTCGAAAACCGCAAGGCTGCCATTCTCTACAAAGCATTTACTGGGGAATTGACAAAAAAGTGGCGGGAAGTGAATGGGGTTGGGTTGGAGAGTTGGGAAGAGAAACCTCTAAATGATATTGCTGTAATTGTATCCGGCAATGCATTTAAGAGTCAAGATTTTGATGTAAGTTATGAAGTGCCATGTGTAAAAATAACGAATGTCGGTGTAGGCTATTATTATAATGACAATGTTCGTCTCCCAGGGTCTTACTTAAATGAATACAAGAGATTTTTAGTTAAATCTGATGATATACTAATTTCTTTGACACGTTCTTTTATTAATAAGGGTCTAAAGGTATGTATTTATCCAGATAAAGAAGAAGCACTATTAAATCAGAGAGTTGCAATAATCCGATGTAATTACTCTAATTACTTATATTATTATTTGAGAACAGAATCAGTTTTAAATTTTGCTAAGGAAAAAAGCAAAACGACAAATCAACCCAACCTTTCCATAAATGATTTAAAAAATCTCATTGTGCCTGTACCTTCAAACCCCGAACAGCTCGAAATTACCCGTATCCTTGATGATATTTTTGAAAAAGAACAAAATGCAATAGAACTCTGTGAACTCATTGATCAGATCGAAACCATAAAAAAAACCATTCTAGGCCAGGCATTCCGTGGGGAACTGGGGACAAATGAGCCAGGAGAGAGAAGTGCAATGAGACTGCTCAAAGCAGTTTTAGTAACTGTATAATTCTTTAGTTTTTAGAAACCCACAGATATCTCGGAATTTTCCAATACAAAAGTGAAAACACAATGAATGAAGTACAAATATGGATAGTTTAAATGAAGAAAGGTTTTTTGATAGGGGGATAGTGAATGGCCGAAATATAAATATACATTGAAGGTAAAGTCTATCTTTAAAAATAATACTAAAGAAAGTGGTTTAAAGCTTGTGAAATTTAAAAAATCAGAACCTCAAAAGCCAAAAATTAAAAAAGTATTGCTTCCGAAACATCGTATCACTAATATTAATATTAAAGAATTAAAAGGACTTAAGAATCTAGATATCCATATAAGTAAAAATTTAGTTGCAATTATGGGAGTTAATGGTTGTGGAAAATCTACAATCTTACATGCATTGGCATGTATGTATACACCATTCGAAAATGGCGAAAATTATAAGTTTAGTTATTTTTTTACACCCAATACTGATTCTAACTGGAAAAACAGTAAGTTATCAATGACTTATTATGATGAATATGCAAAAAAAGAAATAGTACGTGAATACAAAAAAGATTTTGATAGATGGGCACCGAGGTATGTACATCGGCCAAAGAGAGATATATATTTTCTCGGCATTACATCATGTATTCCGGAAATTGAAATTGAAAAACAAACTTCTTTCATACACTATTCAACAAAGGATCCTCGTGATGATATTTCTAAAAAAATAGTTAATGATGCAGCCTATATTCTTAATAAAAATTATGAAAGTTTAACATCTCATAAAACAAAAAAGAAGGATTTGATTGGAGTATGCACGGGGGATAATATTACATACTCATCACTTAGTATGGGAGCTGGTGAACAAAGAATTATAAAAATGCTCAAACTTCTATACACAGTCAATCAATATTCGCTTATACTAATTGATGAAATTGATATGCTATTACACGTGACTGCATTTAAAAAGTTAATTGTTAAATTCGCTGAGATTGCAAAAAAAAGGAATCTGCAAATATTTTTCACGACACATTCTTTAGAGATTAATCAATTTGGAAAATATGTGGATATTAGATATTTGGATAATTTGCCTGAAAAAACAATGGTATATGATTCAATTACTTATGAAATGATTTATGATCTAAGTGAATATATTTCGAAACCACTTGAGATTTTTGTCGAAGATTTGCTTGCTGAAACGATAATAAAATGTATTGCTGAAGGTTTGAATATTCTTAGTAAGATTAAAGTCATCAAGTATGGAGCAGTTACTAATGCATTTATTATGGCTTCAAGCATAGTTTTAAAAGGAGAAGATTATAAAAACACACTAATAGTTTTGGATGGAGATGTATACAAAACTAATGAAGAAAAGATGGCTGCAATAAAAAAAGTATTGACAGGTACTGAAGAGCAACATGTTAAAAAAATTGTAGATGCAGTTTCTATTATCAAGGATTTAAATTTACCAACTGATATTTCACCAGAAGAATTTATTTATAGTTTACTAATCGAAATGCCGGAAGAGAAAGAAATTATTAAGCAAGCAAAGAAAATAAACGCAGTATCAAACAGCCATCAATGGATTGATGGCTTAGTAGAAAGCATGGGGCATGTAAAAGAATATGTTCTTCCGAATATAATTGATACTGTAAAAAAAAATGAAAGGTGGGAGGATTATATTTCGACAATTCATCACTGGATGTTAGATAAAAAGCGAGAATTGAATTTGTAAATATGCCACGGGAAACGGTTCGCAGGGGATGTGTGGGGGTGTTTGTGTGTCACCACGAAGGTCAAGTATGTAAAAACAATGTAGAGCTATGCTCTTTAGAAGATAAAGGAGGACCTTTAGGAACCGCCATTCAGTTGGTGGGTTTCAAACCACCTCCATATTTTCTTAAAACATTGGTTTTTGATATGACATACAAAAACTTACCTGCGTCATACCTGCCACTTAACTTATTCTGTTCAAGGAACGTAACACTAGGTTTAAAAGTTGTGCTTTTTTTAAAAATATATTCAAACAATTTTATATTGGTAGGTGATAGAAAATGACAATAATAAGACCGAGATTAGTCGATTACTATAATATACCGGTAACTCAAGAAGAGGTGGATTTTGCTATTCCTTTTCTTGATGAAGATATTCCATTATATTTGGATCCTTTTTTATTATGGAGATCACCATCGCAGCAAGATAACGCATTACACGATGCATTAATTAATTCATTCAATTTTTTAGGTGCATTAAGTAATAAAGGGCGTGAGAATGATGCCATCGAATTGTTAGTTGAGATTTCGGAGTGTTGTGAAGTAGGACTTGGAACTGGCAAATCAAAATCCGGTTTAAAAATAGGGGACAAACTGGCAAAGAAAATTTTGTCCCTATTTAATAGTATTACCGAAATTAATAGTAACGGATTTCACCATTTCGAGGTAATTCAGCTTTACATCAATGGGATATCAAAGGATAGAATAAGTGATATAGCATGTAACTATTTAAAATCCTTTATGATAGATTTTACTCAAAATGAATGTGATAAGCATTCTATTCCTATGGTGAAAAATGAAAATGTTAGTATTTATAGCACTAAATCAAATAAAATTATTTTAGAAGATGTATTTTTGCCTATTAATCCAGAAGATAACCAACCAATAATTCTAGTTCCTAAAAGATGGCTACGATTTTCTCCTTGGATAAATTCTGAAGACTATTTTAAGTCTGCATTCGTAGAAAACGGAACAGAAGATAAAATTGAGAAAGCAAAAATTCTTGATTACAATAGGCAAAATTATGATGTTGTAAAGGCATATATATCATCTAAAGAAAGAAGCCAGTCTGATTGCAAAAATGATCCACTATTTAAACAAATTCCAATTTTTTCCGCGAAAAAGACATTAAACTCGATAACTAATCTTTCAACAGGTAAAATTGATAATGCAGATAAAAGATTTGAAGATTATATTGTAAGATTAATGTCTTCGTTATTATATCCACATCTTGATTTTGCGCAAGAACAAAGTAGAATCGAATCAGGATCACAAATTAGGGATTTGATTTTTTATAATAATTGTAGTTACCCTTTCTTAGCTGAAATTTACAAAGATTATGACTGCAAACAAGTCGTTTTTGAAATGAAAAATGTACAAGAAGTAACAAGGGATCATATAAACCAGGTAAATAGATATTTAGCTGATCACTTTGGTCGTTTTGGTATAATTGTAGCAAGAAATAAAATAAAGAAGAATATATTGCAAAATACAGTAGATTTATGGTCAGGTCAAAGAAGGTGTATTATTTGTTTATCCGATGAAGATCTAGAGTTGATGGTAGATGTATATGAATCAAAGCAACGCGACCCAATCGAAATTATCAAGAAAAAATATATTGAATTTATTCGGGCTTGCCCGTCTTAATGGAGGTAACTAATTATGAATGAACTTGGTATTCAAAAATTTGAGAAATTAGATACGCAGATCGCAGAATTATATAAGGAAATAAGTATATTATCAAAAAAGTCACCCGATTCACCAATAAATAAATTCAAACTTGGCTTTGTCAATAAATTACTTTCAATATCCAATGAACTTCTAACAAAAATCCATAAGCCATTTGATGATTTTGATTTGTTTGATGAGGATGATTTGCCAACAAATAGTGATATTATTATGATGCTTTCTCAATATATTGATAGCTTAGCAAGTTTCAAAATTGAGAATGTTAAGTACGCTTCGGGTATTTATTTTTGGATAATTGATGGAAAGCAATCAGAAATAAGAACAAGTAACCCGAGTTTTAGAACGAGAAGGTAATTGTGTTATGGAAAATCAAGAACAAAACAAACATATTATTACACAAGCAGAAGTTGAACAATACGAATTGCTAAAACCCTTACTGGACGGTATTTATTGTGAATTTCAAGAATTATCAAAAAAAAAATCGGACTCTGTACTAAATAAGTATAAAGTGAAAATAGTTAATCGAGTTCTTGAACCAGTGAGAGAACTTATGAAAAATGAACTCGTAATACATTTTCTAGATATATTTGAAGATGATGATTTGCCTACGAATAGCGATGTGATTTTAATGCTGAGTCATTATAAAAAAGCAATGGTGTTGTTTTACAAGAAGTATTATATGCATGACCCATATGATCGGTTCACTGACGGGGACTGGAACACTTCGAACTGAAGGTGCTTATGATGTGGCGGTGCCAGGCACACTTAACTTAGCGTCAGGCGAACATCATCTTAACAGCACAGTATGGCGTTTTTGTAAAAAGTATGGTGACTAGATTCTAGAGTAAATGATATTGAAACCATTGCGTCAGAACGGGATCTGGTTGAAGTAGGGAAGGTCGTTCACTTTCGGTGCCAGGCACACTTAACTTAATGATGTGTGCATCTTTGAGA
>NZ_LGYO01000046.1:15484-43818 GCF_001263355.1 Acetobacterium bakii | reverse complement strand
GTTTTAAGTATAAATCAATAAGTTTATCAGCTGTGAAGTCCTGGGCTACCCGGTACTGGAAAAGCAAGGTTGCAACCCTGCAACTAAAAAAGTTGCAACCAAGAAAAAGGCGCACCCATTGGGAATAAGAATACTACTGGCCCGCCAGGTAATAAAAATGCAGAGCGCCACGGATTCTTTGCTAAGTGGCTTCCATCTGAAACTATTGAGATCATGCATTGCATTGCATTGAGCATTCAAACCCGATTGATCTTCTTTGCCGTTTGGGACAATATTCAACTCCAATATGCTGCCATCATCCGGGCTCAAAACCTGATGTATGTCAGGGATCAGGAAGACAAAACCATTGAGAAGGTTGGAAGCTCCACCGGAAAAGTTAGCAGCCAAACATGGGAAGTTCAGCAAGCTTGGGATACACTGAGTATTCCACTTGAATAGCACCCCCATTCCCATCTGGATAGACAACAGCCATAAAGAACTTGATGGAATGATCCGGGTTTATGAATCAACGAAGTGGAAGGGACCCAACAAAACCATGGTAACCAATGTGGAAATGTGGACAAAAGACGGTGTACGGTGTAACATTCTATACCTTACAGGATGATGCATTGTTTTTTAATACCAATAAATCGAATGATATTGATGCCGGTGGCCCGATCTCCCATTTTAAACGGGATGATATGTGGGTATCCTGGGGAAAAGTGCCCTTCATCCCCTTCAAAAATAATCGGGTGGAAATGACAGACCTGTCTTTTGTTAAGCCATTGATTGATGAATATGATAAATCCAGATCTGAAGCTGCCAACTATGTGGAAGAAGTGAAGAACCTTATTTTTGTTTTGTACGGTTATGGTGGACAGGATCTCCATGAATTCATGCGGGTGCTTAACGAGGATCGGGCCATTCCCTTGGACGACAAGGAAAGCGGCGGTCTGGAACCTTTAACCCCAACTATGGACATTACTGCATTGCGGGAACATTATGAACAGTTGAAGCGGGATCTGATCGAGGATGGCCAGAGCATCAATAAGGATCTGGATAAATTCGGCAGTGCTCCCAGCGGCGTGGCGCTTAAGTTCATGTATGCCGGCATTGATCTGAAGTGTAATGCCTTGGAAACTGAATTCAAGATGGGTTTTGAAAACCTTCTTTATTTTGTGGATATCTACCTCAATGAGATCAACCAGGGCGGTTATGAAAATGTCGAGGTCGATATTGTTTTTAACCGGGACATGAAAATCAATGAATCTGAAAGCATTGCTAATTGTGGGGCTTCTTTGGGGGTTGTTTCCAATAAAACGATTGTGGCCAATCATCCATGGGTTGACGATGTCGAAATGTGGTAGAAGGCTCTTTTTTAGCAAAAGACGGTAGTTTTGAATACATTGTTGGTTATATAGATGAATGTGAAGTTTTTGAAGATGTTGAAATGATTGATTTGATAAAAATACAAGAATATAAATACACAGCTTCAGGTGGATTTGTGAAAAATCTGAATTATGTACCGTATATATCAATTGAAGAACAATTAGCTCAACAGCAGGCAGATATTCAAACATTGTCGGACGCTTTGGCAGAAATTATTTTAGGATAAAGGGGGATTTAAAATGGCGACATTTATGGCAAAAAGAATTACTGTGGGCAAAAACACCTATGCAGAGGTTATTTCAGCAAGATCAGATTTGAAAGCAGGAATTGACGAATATTTGATTACAGAAGGACATGGAGATTTGATTGTAGCAGCTTAGGCTGTTTTTTTAATACCCAAAAATGAAAGGATGAATTAATGGAAATAGCAATGATAAAGACAGGAGCATTATCGGTCATCGGGGCGTTAGGGGCAATGATTACGACACTATTCGGAGGATGGGACACGGGATTGGCGACATTAGTATTATTCATGACAGTAGATTACGTGACAGGCCTAATTGTGGCCGGGGTGTTCCAGAACAGCAATAAAACCGAAAATGGTGCATTGGAAAGCAAAGCGGGTTGGAAGGGCTTGTGTAGAAAAGGCACCACCTTATTAATTGTCCTAGTGGCGTGTCGGTTGGATCTTATGTTGGGATCAAATTATATACGGGATGCGGTGATAATTGGATTTGTGTTTAATGAGTCCATCAGTATATTGGAAAATGTTGGCCTCATGGGGGTGGATCTCCCCCCGGTGTTAGTTAAAGCGATTGATATCTTGAAAAATAAAACAGAAGGAGATAAAGAATAATATGGGAAATGCAAATGTAATTTATGACGGCCATGTCCAGGACATTGGCAATATCGGCCTATTTCAAAACGGCGAGTTATGCGGCACATACGGTAAATCGAAACGCTTGGAAGCTCTGAGCATTAAAACCGATTCGGATCAGCTTGGTATCGAATACGAGGGGCAAATCCAAAATTTTGGTTGGACGGACGTAAAGCGGAATGGTGAGTTGCTGGGGACAATCGGTCAGGGGTTACGACTTGAAGCCGTTAAAATCAGGCTCACAGGCGAAACATCAAATGAGTTTGATGTTTATTATGGCGTTCATGCAGAAAACTATGGAGATATGAATTGGGCAATGAACGGCGAACCAGCTGGGACTGAGGGTCTAGGATTACGGATCGAGGGAATTAAGATCATTATTGTGCCGAAATCAGTAAAGCTGGCTGTTGGGGATATCAGAAATTTTGCAAAGGCAGAACCAAAACCAAAACCAAAACCAAAACCAAAACCTGTAGAACCATTAGCCCCAGCAGCTCCCGTTGGAAATCTATCCGGGAAAGTTATTTGTATTAAGCTCGGCCATGGCGGATCGGATCCAGGGGCTTGTGGTGATTTAAGAGAATCAGACATGAATTTAACCGTGTCACTTAGATTGGGCCAGTTACTGGCAGAGCGTGGGGCCCGGGTAGTCTATACCAGGACCACGGATGATCATGTTTATCTGTCAGATCGCCCGACTATCGCCAATAACGCCGGAGCAGATATTTTTGTTTCCATCCACCACAATGGATCAAGGGACCCTAGTTCTCCTGGAACCTGCGCAATTTGTTACCCAGACAGTGACGCCGGTATCCGGTTGGCCACGCTTTGCTTGAACGGTCTTTACAACCGGTTAGGACTACAACAGCGAGGTTTGATCCAGCGTGATGATTCGGATGTTACTTATACGGATATGACAGCTGTGATCACAGAGGCAAGTTTCGCCAGTTGTCCTACGGATTGTGCGCTGTTTAATAACGGCGGGGCTGAATTGGAAGCACTGGGCATTCTGGATGGTATTCTTGCTTATTTTAGATAGATTGATTCAGGCCATCTTTTGGGGTGGCGCTTTTTTATTTTTTGCATTATAATTTTATGTAGGTGGTGATGATATGGAAAAGCAAAAAAGATTTAATCAAAAACTCAAGAATATATTGTTGTTTATATTGGCAGTTGCAATTTTTTTATCGTTGGGAATAGCAGGGCCATTTGCAATTATTTGGGCGTATAATGAACCTGATAAAGTAATTTATGCTCCATGGGAAGCGGCCGATGTTCTATCGTATTATGGGGTACTGCTTGGAGCAATAGCAACAATTGCAGCTGTGGTTTTAACAATTAATTATTCAAGAAAATCTGCGGAAAAAGATCGCCAATTGTCAGAAAACAATAATTACAGAAACTACGGAATTCAATATTGCACAGATTTACTAGATATTTGTAATTATTTGAGAATAACAGATATCATTCAGAATGCATCTATATTAATAATAAAAAATGAACAGGATAAGTATTATTATGGTGATTATAATTTTGCTATAAAAACCGGTTTAGTTTCGTTAAAAAGTTCAATGACTAATGCATATTCTAAGTTCATTAAGTTCCATTTTAACTTGCTAAATTCAGAAAAAAAAGAAATATTGGAGTTTATAAAAATATTTAATGAGATTACTGATACATTAATAAGCAAGTGTTTTGTTACCGATGAAACTAAAGAATTCGTTAAATTAGATGAAGAAAATGAAGAGTTAATGAGTAAACATTTGGATTGGTACAGCAAATTTCAAGAATACATGTACAAATTAGTATTCAATTATGATTATACAGAAGTAAAACGTGAAAAAACACGAAGTCAAAGTCAAAACAATCAAAATAAATAGTTTTCAATAACTGGCGATCACATATGTATGAAGCTCACAAGAAGGTACCGGATCAAACAATCTGACCCATCATGCTGCAGAATATTTTATCCGATAACTTCTTTTATTTTGACTGATAATGATAAAATCTAAAGCTTATAATTTGCTGAATAACACCACCTTCGGGTGGTCTTTTTTAGTTTTTTGAGATATAATATAATTTAGACTGTTGAAAAATTAAATGGTATAATTATAAAAAAACTGAGGTTGATTTTTGAAGAAAGTAGTTTATTTTGATGAGGGATCAGTAACGGATTATATGCAGATTGTTCAAAAATGAAATTTATCTCAAACAATAGAATTATTATCTGAGACGCAAAAACGCGCTGAAGAAGATTTAACAGCAGAGGTAAAACTCAATCCGTTTGCTTCAATTTTTACAGCGCTTGCTGGGTTTTCAGCAAGCGTTGGCGGAAAAGTCAATTTGTCGGCGGCAGCAAATACTGATAAATTAGCGAAAACAATCCTCCAAAATACAGTGCTGTCTGATTTTCTAGAGGCGTGTAAAGAAATTGAGAATTCAATTGATAAATTTGAAAGCTATCATTTAACTGAACCAGCAGGCTCATTAACTGAAATGCTAAAGTTTTCAGTGTATACTCATATGATGAATGGCAGTACCCGTATAAGTACAAATGAAAACATCGAATTAAGCATTGAAAAATTCGACGAAACAATCAAATTGGCTAAAGGTTATTTTGAATACATCGGGATTAAAGATGATAGAAAAGCCGTATTTCGTTTTAATTTGGATGCACTCAAGAATAATTACCGTAGTTCAGATTTAACGACGATGAACTTATCAATATATACAATTCGTGTTGGGATTATTACCGACAAAGAGCTTGATTTTAAGAATAATTCAAATACTAATAATCAAAAGAGATTTTTTGATGAGAAATCAGAAGATACATCCCGCACATATTTTGAATATGAATTGTATGATGTGCTTCTGGCGGGGGTTGAATAGAAGTGGAAAGAATAGTTATATTTTGGGGATCAGATCAAGGCTTTAGGGAGTGCTTAGAAAGCTATCAAGTTGATTTAGATCTTGCGATGCAGTTTCCGGAAATAATTAGCCAATATAATGAAACAATTAGAGCTTCGAACCAAGGATTTATTAATGAAGATGCCCGATATTTTACGGATTTAAAAAATGACGTTGAAGATGTGATAATAAAGCAAAGCGACTTTTCTTCTGTATTAGAGCATGTACTTTTAAACTTCACACAAATTATTTCACTCGCTCACAATATTGAGAATATTTATATTCAAAATCCACCTCGTCGAGTGATTAAGTCGTTAAAATCAGCATTCCATGAAGAGCTTTTTATAGAAGTGAACTCTGAGTATAAACAGTTTAATGTAAATGAGTTAAAACAATTACATAAGCATTTAGATAAAACTGTATTTGGCCAGAAAAACACAAAATTTTCGGTACTTTCAAGTATGTACCAACTATCTAAAAAACACGATAAAAAACCGATCGTTCTTCACTTTTATGGGCCATCTAGCGTTGGGAAAACAGAATTAGCAAGAGCAATTAGTTTATATTTTGGTGGAAAATTGCTGAAAATTCAGTTTTCAATGATGCAAACGGATGAAGCTGTTAATATATTTTTGGTGACGCACATAATAAAGCCTCTTTTGCGGGCGACTTGTTGTCAAGAGAGAGTAATATCGTTTTAATCGATGAATTTGATAAAGTACATCCAAATTTTTATAATGCTTTTTATGAAGTTTTTGACGAAGGTTTCTATCGCGATTTAAATTATAGTGTGAATTTGGAAAATACAGTTTTTATACTTACATCGAATTTTTCATCAGATGATGAATTGGAAAAAAGGGTTGGTCCTGCAATTGCATCGAGAATAGGGAAATCGATTATTTTTGAATATTTAGACGAAGAATCAATAAGAAAGATAATAATAAAGCATTACGAAGATGTAACGAATGAACTTGATGAAGAAGAGATGCAAATAATCGAAGATTCTAAGCTTCTTTCGTGGTATTTAAATAAAGCACTTGCATTTAAAAACATTAGAATTGCGAAGTCGAATGTAGAACAGGATGTTTTTGATTTACTTACAGATGAAAAATTAAATAATTAAAAAATTCGATTTTGGTTGTTCACTCATAAGTTCAAGAATATACGAGGATGCTTAGAGATTTGAGTATAAGAAGGAAAAGACCAGATTTAAATCGCTTGGTCGATGATGACATAATTTTGACATATTTTTATATGAATTTTATTTATGTCTATTTTCCTTAATTGTAAGTAAACCAAGAATAACAACTGTCAAGTTAATAGTATTAACATCTATTTACTTCCTTTATATGATATATTCAAGTTCGACCCCCGTTTCTCGCACCACTATGAACAATAAGCCGCTACTTTAGGTTGCGGCTTTTTTTTATGCCATTTTGATCTTCAGACAAAAATCGCCCAATTCCTTATCTTTTTCTTAATAAAAATGTTATAATAAAAAAATATGGATGAAATCATCCGCAATGAGAGAGGTGTGTATGGAACTGCCAGGAATATCTGAAAAGATTGCAAGTTTTTTAAAACAATATAATTATCTTACCAATACAAATGCCAATTTACACTTTCTTGTAAAGTGTATTTTTTTGAAATATTTATCCGATAATCAGCGAATTGATTTTGGACAGAATGAAAAGAATATTAGAAAGAATTTTACTTTGGATTATTTTATTGAGCTGTGGCAGGGAAATCCAAGTGAAGAAAATTTCTGGGAAAAATTGACCGAAACTCCCTTGCCGCTGGGCGATGCGATCTGGGACTGGTTGAATGATTTTGTAACTGCAGCGCCAACCTTTGAAGGGGAAAACCCGGTGATGATCGGAGCGCTTTATGAAGAATGCATTCATCTGAGTCACAAGAAAAACCAGGGAATTTTCTACACCCCGGATAACCTGGCTGAATTCATGGCTGTAAATCTTTTGAAAAAAAATAAAATAGGGAAAGACATTGATGAATTTCGGGTTTTAGACCCGGCTTGTGGGAGCGGGTCCCTTTTAAGTGCAAGTTATGATCAAATATTTGATATTTTTGGAGATGGTAAGAGCTTATCTGAAAAAAATACCCTCCATCAGTTAATTTTAGAAAAATGTCTTTTCGGTATTGATAAGGACCCGATGGCCTGTCTGGTAACACGACTGGTTCTGGTTCTTAAAGGAAAAAATTATGTCAAGCCCCTGGGGATTCAATGTGGGGATATATTAATTGAAGATCTTGTACCGGCAGGATCCGTGGACGCCATTATTGGGAACCCTCCATACGTTGGCCATAAGGAAATTGACTGCAGCTACATGAAAAGCCTGAAAGTCAGATATCCGGAAGTTTATCAGGATAAAGGGGATCTTTCCTATTGCTTTATTAATCGCGGCTGGGAGCTACTTAAACCCGGGGGACGATTGCTTCATATTACATCCCGCTATTTTTTAGAGGCTTATTATGCCAAACCCCTCAGACATTTTTTGAAAAATAATTTTGCGGTTGAAGAAATCATTGACTTTAACGGCTTACGGATTATTCCGGGAGTTGGCGTGGATCCGGCCATTATTAAGGTGCAGAAGCAAGAAAAAGTAAGTGACGATCATTGTGTCACGGTTAAGCGGTTCTATATAAAAAATCATAAAGTAAGTGATTATTCCCGTTTGATTAATTCCCTCAATGGGCCTGATGACAATGAATTGGCACCATGGGAAGCATTTGAGGTAAAACAGAAATCCCTAAAAGACGATTTGTGGCGGCTTTATTCTCCTATGACCCGGAAAATTATTGAAAAAATCGAAGAAAAAGCACCATTTACCCTGGACAATGTGGTTCAAAGCTTTCAGGGAATTATTACCGGAAATGATAAAGCGTTTATCTTTAATAACACCAATGATACCATCAACGATTTTGATGAAAATCAGCTAAAACCATGGATAAAAAACAAAGATATTGGCGTTTTCACCGTGGCCCAGCCGCAGAAAAAAATCCTTTATACCAATGGGATAGAAGATATTGAGACGTATCCCCGGGTGATTGATCATCTGGAGAAATACAAGCCAAAACTTTTGAACCGCAGGGAATGTCAGAATGGGAAGCTTCCCTGGCATTTCATTCAATGGGGCCGGGATCCCCAGCATTTTAATGGTCGTAAAATAGTCTTTCCCTACAAAGCAAACAAAAATCGTTTTGCCATTGATGATCAAAAATGTTATTTCAGTGCGGATGTTTATGGACTAATTCTCAAGCCACGACTTTATCATGGGGTTACCGAGGAATTTTTAGTCATTTTACTCAACAGTCAATTATACAATTATTATTTTAAATCCTTTGCAAAAAAACTGGGCGATAAGCTGTATGAATATTATCCCAACACCCTGTTAAAGCTGGGAATCCCGGATATTACAGAGGAAAACACTAAGCTTTTTAAAGAATTTTATGATAAGATAGAAAAATTAATGGATAAAGGAAATACTGCAGAATTATCCATGGTTTTTGCTGAAATTGATGATTGGTTATACCAGTATTTTAATTTAAGTGAAGCCGAGATAATGGCAGTTGAAAATGAGTAGCGAAGGGACATTATGCAAGAAAACTTTTTTACCATGAACTTTGAAGGACAGATCGCTGATAACGCTCCTCTGGCAGTACGTATGCGGCCCCGGACACTTGAAGAATTTGTGGGACAACGGCATATTATCGGCAGGGGAAAATTGTTATATCGTTTGATTGAAGCCGATAAGCTATCATCGGTGGTTTTTTATGGACCGCCGGGAACCGGGAAAACCTCATTGGCCAAAATCATTGCAAATCGCACCAATGCTGTTTTTTATGAGCTCAACGCAGTAACTTCAGGTAAAAAGGAAATCATCGAGGTCCTGGAAAAAGCTAAGAACAATCTGGGGGTTTACAACAAAAAATCCATATTATTCATCGATGAAATCCATCGGTTCAATAAGGCCCAGCAGGATGCCCTTTTGCCAAGTGTTGAAAAAGGTTTGGTAACGCTTATTGGTGCGACCACCGAAAATCCGTACTTTGAAATTAATTCACCCTTATTATCAAGGTCCACCGTTTTTGAATTTACCCATCTCACCGCTGAAGATATTCGCGCAGTTGTGCACACGGCCATTAATGACCGGGAACGGGGTTATGGCGTGATGAAAATTCATTGTGACGACGCCGCCATCGATCACTTGTCCGATGTGGCCAATGGCGATGTCCGCCGGGCCTTAAATGCCCTGGAACTGGGAATACTCACGGTGGACAAGGATGCAGACGGTATCATCACGATTGATTTGGAAACCGCTCAGGAGTGCATTCAGCAACGGGCGGTCCAGTACGATAAAAATGGCGACAATCATTACGATACCATCTCGGCATTTATCAAGAGCATTCGCGGTTCTGACCCGGATGCGGCGCTGTATTGGATGGCGAAAATGATCTGTGCCGGCGAGGATCCTAAATTCATTGCCAGGCGCATGGTCATATCCGCTTCCGAGGATATTGGAAACGCCGAGCCCATGGCCCTGACCGTGGCCATGGCCGCAGCGGACGCCGTCCAGTTTATTGGCATGCCCGAAGCCCGGATCAATCTGGCCCAGGCGGTTGTTTTTCTAGCCTGTGCGCCCAAGAGCAACGCTTCATATCTGGCCATCGACGCGGCCATTGCCGCCGTCAAAAACAGTTCTAACAGTGCCGTTCCCGCTCATTTGCAGGATACCCACTATACCGGCAGTGAAAAGCTCGGTCGCGGTCTGACCTATCAATACCCCCACAATTATCCGGGCCATCACATTCCCCAGCAATACCTTCCTGATGATTTAATGGGCACTCATTTTTATGAGCCCACCGATTTAGGACATGAACACAAAATGAAAGAATATCTCAAAAAAATTGGAATTCTTTAAAGAATATAATTGAAAAAATAGTTAATTGCGAAAGGATGCTGAACCTTGCTGTCTGTTTATATAAAGCAATTTCTCCACTCTACGTCGGACACTCTACGAGATGTCCGCCTAAGACGTTACAAAATTGATTATATAAACCGACATCAAGGTATAAACTTTTGGAACATCAAACAAATGTTGCTTTGATGTCAGTTTTCACAACCAGAAGAAATCGCTATGCGAATTTCTTCTGGTTCGCGGGCAGTCGCCAACTACAAGCAAGCTTGTGATTGGCTCGTTGCCTTCACGAAATCAATTTTGTAACGTGCAGGCGAACAGTTCATCGAACTGTCCAACCTGCAGTGTAAAAATTGTTTCGTGTAAACTGGCAGCGAAGCCCACGACACTTTTGCAATTAACTAAATAAAACAAAAAATAAAGGAGAAATATTTGAAAAAAGAAATGATGAAGCAACAAGAAAATATGTTTAAATTAGAGGAAAATGTCCACGGCTTTATTCTGAAAAAAGAAGAATTTGTGGAAGAAATAGATGGGTTGGCCCGAACCTTTGTCCATGAAAAAACCGGTGCCCAGTGTTTGTATATTTCGGCTGAAGATGATAACAAGGTGTTTTCCATCAGTTTTAGAACCCCTTCAACCGACAGTACCGGGGTGCCGCACATATTGGAACATTCAGTTTTATGCGGATCAAAAAAATACCCGGTGAAAGAGCCCTTTGTTGAGCTGGCCAAGGGATCCCTTAATACCTTTTTAAATGCGATGACCTTTCCGGATAAAACCATGTATCCCATTGCCAGCACTAATGCCCAGGATTTTATGAATCTCATGGATGTGTATTTGGATGCGGTTTTTTATCCCAATATCTATCAGAACCCATACACTTTTAAACAAGAGGGCTGGCATTATCATATTGAAAATGCCGATGATCCGATTATTTATAACGGCGTCGTTTATAACGAAATGAAAGGGGCTTTTTCGGATCCGGAGGAAGTGCTGCAAAATAAAATATTTGAATCCCTTTATCCTGATGCCTGTTACCGATTTGAATCCGGAGGGGATCCGGATGTGATTCCTGAGCTTACCAACGAAGCGTTTACGGATTTTCATAAAAAATATTATCACCCATCCAACAGCTATATTTATTTGTACGGGGACGGCGACGTTGCCGCGCATCTGAAATATATTAATGACGAATATCTCAATGCCTTTGAAAAACAGGCGGTGGACAGTGAGATCCAATTACAGAAGACATTGACCGAACGACAGGTTGTGGTAGCTACGTATGGCGTTTCAAAGGAAGAAAATCTTAAGAATAAGGCATACATGGCGTTTAATGTTGTTCTGGGTAAAACTTTGCCTTACGAGGAAGCCTTGGCCTTTGATATTTTGTCTCATATTTTGTTAAGCAATAATGCATCCCCGTTAAAAGAAGCATTGCTCGATCTTAAAATTGCCGAAGATGTGAGCTTTCACTATAGCAGTTCCTTGAGACAACCGTATTTTTCAATTGTTCTCAAAAATACAGAAGCCGTTCATGGGGATATTTTTGTGAAAACCGTTGAAGATACACTGATGAAGCTTGTCAAAAATGGTTTGGATCCCCTGGGTGTGGAAGCCGGTATTAATATTCATGAATTTTCACACATTGAAGGGGAGTATGGATCCCACCCACGTGGTTTAATCTACGGCATCGATATTATGGATAATTGGCTTTACGGGGAAGAACCCATGGATTATCTCAAATACAAGGCCGTTTTTAAAAAACTGAAGGAAAACTGGAAAGACGGCTATTTTGAAGAAATGATTCAACGCTTTTTATTGGATAACACGCACCAGTCACTGGTTACGATTGTTCCGGATGCTGAACTTCTTGAGAAATCAGAAAAAGCCCTGGAAGAAAAACTAGCGGTTTATAAAGCGTCACTAAGCCCAGAAGAATTAATGAGCCTGGTAGCAGAAAATATGGCACTGATTGAACGGCAGGATGCAGAGGATGCTCCGGAAGACTTGGAAAAAATTCCAAAACTTGCTTTGAATGAAATTGATAAGGAAGTGAGAACGTATCCCTTAACAGTTGATTCTGCGCTGGCAACAACATTACTTTTTCACCCGGGATTTACAGGGGATATTTCCTATCTTAAATTATATTTTGATTATAATGAAATACCCCAGGAAGATTTAAAATATCTGTCATTGTTATGCAAAATTCTGGGAAGTATCAGTACGAAACAGATGGACTTTCATCGATTGAGTCAGGAAATCGAAATTAACACCGGCGGTTTTTCATTTGGGATTGAATCCTTTGACAATGCGAATAAGCTGGGTGAGTTCCAATCCCGTTGCTATGTCAAAGGAAAAGCAGTTGTGGATAAAATTCCGACGTTGATTAAATTGATGGTTGAGATATTAACCCAAACCCAATATAATGAAAAAAACCTCATCCATGATATGATCCGAGAAATAAAAACACAAAAAGAAACACAGTTTTTGACCGGAGGACATGTGGTTAGTGTTCAGCGGCTACAATCCTATTATTCTCAATCTGGACGTCTTTTTGAAGAATTTGGCGGCATCGAATTTTATCGGTTTATTGCAGATATCGATGCTAATTTTGAAGAGCGTTTTGAGGTTCTAAGTACTAAGCTTGCTAAGATTGCACAAATGGTTTTCACCACCAAAAGACCCATTATCAGTATTACCGGAACCGAGGATATCAAAAATAAAACTTTAGAATCCCTTAAAAGCTATATCAATGATCTGGCGCCAAGAAAAGAAGCGAAGCTGCCCTATCATTTTGATACTGAAATTCTCAATGAAGGCTTTTTAACTGCGGCAAAAATTCAGTATGTATCCCAGGGATACAATATCCGCGAACTGGGTTATGAGTATTCGGGAAGTCTTCTGGTTTTAAAATCGATTCTTTCCATGGATTACCTTTGGAATAAGGTCCGTGTTCAAGGTGGTGCCTATGGGGCATTCCTAAGTATTGGACGTACCGGAGAACTTTATTTTGGGTCATACCGGGATCCCAAGCTTAAAAAAACCCTGGATGCTTTTAGCGGAGCAGTGGATTATATTAAAAATATGGAACTGTCTCAGAGAGAGCTTGAAAAATACATTATTGGAACCATTAGCAGCAAGGATGTGCCTTTAAGCCCGGCGGTAAAAGGTGAGGTTGCCGATACCCTTTATTTTGGTGGCTTAACCCAAGCCGATATGCAAAAAGAACGGGATCAAATATTGGAAACAACCGTCGAAGAACTCAAATCCTTTGCCGGTGCGGTTGCCGGAGTTTTGGAAAAAAATATTTTCTGTGTTCTTGGCAGCGAAGAAGCAATTAATGAAAACAAGGAATTGTTTAACACAACACGTTACATAAAATAGGATATTTCGGAGGAAAATATGAGAAGAAAAATAGGACTATTGTTTGTTCTTAGCCTTGTTTTTTTCACAACTGGCGTATTTGGGGCTGAGGTACTTTTATTTCCCGAAGAAGAAGGCGTAATTATTTCGGAGGTAAACAGTGGCGACATCATTTATCAGCAAAAACAGGATGAAAAATTTTACCCGGCCAGTACCACAAAGCTCATGACAGCCTTGGTGGCAATAGAAAATGGAACCCTTGCCGAAACCGTAACAGTTGGCGAGGAAATCGAGGATATCGATGACGACAGCAGTGTTGCCGGTCTGGAAGTTTACGAGGTAATATCGTTGGAGGATCTTCTTTATGGTTTGTTACTGCCATCAGGGAATGATGCGGCGAATACCATTAGCGTAAATATTGGACGAAAAATTGCCGGAAATAGTACCCTTGATGCCAGTGCAGCCACAGAAATATTTATAGAGGCCATGAACAAAAAAGCAAAAGATCTTGACATGAAGTCGACGCATTTTGTGAATCCACATGGTTTACACAGTTCTGAGCATTACAGTACTCCGGGCGATATGTTGAAATTAGCTGAGGCTGCCTTAAATAACGATGTTATCAGGAAGATCACCCGGGCAAAGAGCTATAAACTTCAAACCGATAAAGTCAAGCATGAATGGACCAATAGCAATCTGATGCTTTATCCGAATTATGATGTGTTGCCCGAGGACGTCCGAACACTAAATGATCTTGCCGGGGTCAATCCTGTCTTTAACGGTTATGCTACCAGCGGCAAAACCGGATACACCGAAGAAGCCGGAAAATGCCTTATCTTTGAAGGAGAAGGTGAAGGAAAAAACATCATTGGCATTATTATGAATGCGGATAAAATTGGAATTTTTGAAGAGGCCAATAAAACCTTGAATACCCTTATAAAAGAATATGATTTTATTAAATGGACCGGAGAAGATGATTTCTTCAGTGATGTTGACATTGAAAACTATCATGTTTTTGACGGAAAAACTCTGGGAGTAAAAACCAATGGTTCGGTGGTTAGCCTGGCACCCAAAGATAGCAAGGCAAGCTATATCACCCGAATAAAATGGGATGATAATCTGGTCAGGGAAACCGACACCGGCACCCAGCTCCAAGCGGATATCAGCGAAGGGGAAACATTGGGCGAAGTTGAGGTTTATAACGGGGAAGTGCTTCTAGAGTCAAATCCGGTGTATGCCGTGAATAAAATGAATGTCCGGGGATTTTTGGATTATCCGATTTTATATTGGTATGTCACTATTGTGGTTTTAATTCTGACGATAGCGATTCTACGGATTATTTATGTCGACTTTATGCGAAAAAACAGAATTAAATACAAGAAAATAAAAATCAAAAAAAAGAACTAAAGCCTTAGATAAGACAAGAAAAAAAGGTGAATTCAAGGTGTGCTTTAATTCATCTGAAAATTGGATTGGCTGGATAAAATTGAACGGATCTTTATTCAGCTGAGGTCTTCGTAAATTTTTACTTGACAGCAACAGTACAGAGGCTTATAATTATAAAAGTATTGTATATGAAGTGCGTGATGCGAATCACACTAAAATAAAATAAAAAAATGATGCCATGAAGGTATTTCTTTTGCAGGAGCAAAGGGTGTACTTCGTGGTTTTTTTGTGGTATTAGTTATTATTTTGAGGAGGGTTTTAATATGCATATGGCAGATGCTTTACTTTCACCGGCAGTTGGTGGAATCATGCTTGCGGCGAGTGCCGGAGCGGTCGCTTATTCGGCGTATAAATGTAAAGATGATTTAGATGAAAAGAAAATACCGTTAATGGGCGTTATGGGCGCAGTAATATTTGCCGGACAGATGATTAATTTCACCATTCCCGGTACCGGATCCAGCGGACATATTGGCGGTGGTATCCTGTTGGCAGCTTTGTTGGGACCGTTTCCCGCTTTTTTAACCATTACCGCAGTTTTGCTGATTCAGGCCCTGTTCTTTGCGGATGGCGGGCTTTTAGCTCTGGGAGCCAATATTTGGAACATGGGATTTTATGCCTGTTTACTCATATATCCGCTAGTATTTAAGCCCATTGTTAAAAAAGGGCTGACCCCCACCAGGATTACGGTGGCATCCATTGTTTCGGTTGTTCTCGCTTTATCACTGGGAGCTTTTTCGGTTGTACTCGAAACATTAGCTTCGGGAATAACAGCGCTTCCCTTTGCAACTTTTGTCACATTGATGATGCCCATTCATCTGGCCATAGGACTGATTGAAGGGATTGTCACCGGTGGTATTTTAGTTTTTGTTTATAAAATGCGACCTGAGTTACTTGAGTCATCATTGGAAAATAAAAAACTGCCAAAAGATATTTCGATTCAAAAGGTCCTGGGTGTTTTACTGATATTTGCTGTTGTTGTCGGTGGGGGATTATCTCTCTTTGCTTCGGCAAATCCTGACGGTCTGGAATGGGCAATGGAAAGAGTTGCCGGTACAACCGAGTTAGAGACATCCGGGGATGTTTACGGCAATGCCGGAGAAATCCAGGAAGCTACTGCCATTTTACCGGATTACGGTTTTAAGGATGGTGATGGTTCAGCTGTAGGTACCAGCGTCTCAGGAATTGTTGGAGGCGGTATTACCCTGCTTTTGGCAGGCGGAGTCGGTTATCTAATTTATGCAGTCAAACGCAAAAAAGAAAAAGAAGCTTGATGAAATATTAGTTTAAATATTTTAATAAAAATGATATAATTAGAATAACCTCTGTTTTTAAACAGAGGTTATTCTAATTATAAAGTCGGAAGGTAGTCTCAATGTCAACAATAACGGATTCAATGAACACAATCCATTCTCTGGAAGAGCTGGCAGACGGCAATACAATTATCCATCGATTACATCCTCTGGTTAAACTGATCACAACACTGTTATATCTTGTTCTGGTTATTTCTTTTAATCAATATGATGTCACCGGTTTAATGGTATTCGCTTTTTACCCAGTCATTCTAATGGCCCTGGGAGAAATCCCCTATAAGCCGTTACTGAAACGCCTGCTGATCGCATTGCCGTTTTCTTTTTTTGCCGGAATTTCCAACATTATCTTCAATCAGAATTTAGCGTTCATGGTCGGTGGCATTCCAATTACCTATGGTTTGATCTCATTTGTTTCGATTATGGTTAAAACCGTATTTACGGTAATGGCAGTGATGATTCTGATTTCAACAACTTCTCTGCCCCAGATTTCGTATCAGCTCTTATATATAAAAGTGCCTAAAATTATTGTTGAACAGATTATGCTGACCTATCGATACATATCGGTACTGCTGGAACAGGTTTCCAATATGTACACCGCATATATTTTACGAGCTCCCGATGCAAAGGGTATTAAGATGAAAGATATGGGCATTTTCGTGGGACAATTACTGCTCAAAAGTTTTGATCGGGCGGAAAATATTTATTATGCAATGAAATGTCGGGGCTATGACGGACATTATCTATATGCCAAACCAGATCGCATTAAAAAGAGCGATTGGATCTACTTACTTGTGACCTGTGCAATTTTAATCGTTTTGAGATTTTTTAACCTGAGCCAGTTCATTGGCAGTTTTTTATAAAGGAGTTATCATGCTAAGTATTGAAAATTTAAGTTACAAGTATCCAGACGGCCATGCGGCCATTAAAAACATTAATTTAACCATCGAAAACGGTGAAAGTATTGCGTTGGTAGGAGCGAATGGTGCTGGAAAATCAAGTTTATTCAAGTTAATTGTGGGGATTTCAGACATAGGCGAAGGGTCAATCAATGTTGATGGCGTTTCAGTGGGAAAGAAAACCCTGAAAGACATTAGAAGAAAGATTGGCATGGTTTTTCAAAATCCAGACGACCAACTTTTTATGACAAAGGTATACGATGACATTGCCTTTGGGCCAAGAAATGAACTTTTATCTGACAGTGAAGTAGAAGAGCGTGTGGTGGGGGCACTGGAAAAGCTTGATATTGTCCATTTAAGAGATCGCATGCCCCATCGATTATCCGGCGGCGAGAAACGTGTGATTGCCATTGCCTCGGTTCTGTCAATGAATCCGGGGATCATTCTTTTCGATGAACCCACATCATTTCTGGATCCCAAAGCCCGGCGCAATGTGATGGAAACCCTGGGAAAACTGGAAATGACAAAGATCATCGCCACCCATGATTTGGATATGGCTCTGGATATTTGTGACCGGGTGATTGTTCTCCACCATGGTAGTGTTTTTGCAGACGGCAGTGTGAAAGATATATTATTTAATGAAGCGCTTTTATTGAATTGTCATCTGGAACTGCCATTGTGTATGCAACCCTGTAAAACCAGTGAGGCCTGAGAATGACAAGGTCAAATAGACAAGCAAAAATATGAATTTGCCTTGAAAAGTTTATTTATTACTTTGTCTGCAACCGCGACCTTTTATTAAAATACTTAAATACCCATGAAATGAGATTAGTGAATCTGTTTTGTGGGTATTTTATATTTAACCGCAAAATTGAATAACATACTGAGGTAAGTTTAAGAATTAGGCTAAAGGTTTGAATTCTCAATTGTATTTTTCATTTTTATACGATATAATTATTTCATATTTTGGAGGTCAAACGATGGCAAAAAAAGATTATTCAAACATCGGGGATGATATTAAATCCATTATTCAGGATGCATTAAATTCAACAGATTTTAAACAACTGAATAAAAATATCACCGGTACAGTTAACCGAGCGTTGGAAGAAGTGAGAAAAGAAAGTAAAAATTGGCAGCAACAGGCTGAAGACAAAAAAAACGCTTACAATGAAGCGGTATATAGAAAACAGGAAAGCAACGAAAAAAACAAAAAAGAGTTTAAAAACAAACAAAAATATCAGGAAAAATTCATCGGCAAACCCATTAGAAAACCAGCGAAGGTATTGGTGACAAAAGCACCAAAAGGCCAGGTGTCAGGAATTTTATTAATGGTATTTGGCAGTATTGGTATGGTGATTACCTTTATATTTTTCATGTTACTGGTTTTTCTGTCAAACTATTCATATGAAAGCCTACCCTTGCTCATGGGATCCTTTTTACCCATTCTGCTCATAAACGTTTTTATGGTTGCCAAGGGATCAGGGCTCCGGGCCAGGGTTGTGCGTTTTAATTACTATGTGAAACGGCTAGGCGATCGAACCTTTTGTGAAATTAAAGATTTGGCTGATGCAACGGGTCGAAGTTCGAAATTTGTGGTAAAAGATCTTCGCAAAATGATCCAGCTAGGGATGTTTCCAGAAGGCCGGATTGATGAAAAAGAAACTTATTTATTGATCAGTGATGAGGCCTACGAGGCGCATCTCAAATTGGTAGAACGTAAAAAACTTAATGAAGAACTGGAAAAGGATCGAATCGAAATCGCCCAGCGGCAACGTATGATGGAGGAACAAAACCCCGGACAGAAAGCGGCTCGGGAAGTCATCGAAGAAGGAAAAGTCACGATCCAAAAAATAAAGGATGCTAACGAGGCCATATCGGGAGAAGGCGTTTCAAACAAATTGGATCGACTGGAAAAGGTGCTCTGTAAAATATTTGAGTTTATCGAAGCAAATCCCGAGGAAGTACCGGAAATACGTAAATTTATGGGATATTATTTACCCACAACCCTGAAACTTGTGGGCGTCTATCAAGATTTAGACAGTGAAAATTTTCAGGGGGCAAATATTCTGGCAACTAAAAAAGAAATTGAAGAGACGCTGGACACCATCAATCATGCTTTTGAAAATCTTCTGGACAGTTTTTATGAAGATACCGCCCTGGATATTTCAACGGATATTTCAGTATTAAACACTATTTTAAAACAAGAAGGTTTGGCAAAAAAAGATTTTAAATAACGAGGAGAATAAATATGGATGATACAGTAAAAGATTTTTCCCAGGTAACCCCAACATTGACCTTTGATCCCTTTGAAGAGAAAACCGCAGCTGTTACCGATCAACATCATGAGTTGGAACCGGAAAAACAGGTTTTCGATGAAAGCCGCCTGACCCCCGAAGAACGAAAAATGGTGGATGATTTTGCAGCGAAGATTGATCTCACCAATTCCAGCTTAGTTATGCAGTTTGGGGTGGGGGCTCAGAAGAAGATTGCCGAATTTTCTGAAACCGCGTTAAATAATGTTAGAACAAAAGACATGGGCGAGGTTGGTAAAATGCTTGGGGATATGGTTATGGAACTCAAGAATTTTGATGTGGAAGACGATGATAAGGGGTTTTTAGGATTCTTCAAAAAGAATGCCAATAAATTAACGTCGATGCAAACCCGCTACGCAACCGCGGAAACCAATGTCAATCGTATTTGCGAAGCCCTGGAAAAACATCAGATGACTTTGTTAAAAGACGTTGCCATGCTGGATAAATTGTATGATGTAAACAGAACCTATTTTAAAGAATTGTCGATGTACATCTTAGCCGGCAAAAAGAAACTTCACCAGGTTGAAAGCACCGAACTTCCAGCGATTATAAAAAAATCACAGCTCAGCGGGCTACCCGAAGATGCTCAGGCCGCCAATGATTTATCGGCGATGTGCAATCGCTTCGAGAAAAAGATACATGATCTGGAGCTGACCCGGATGATTTCAATCCAGATGGCCCCGCAGATCCGTCTGGTTCAACATAACGACACCCTGATGGCCGAAAAAATCCAGTCATCGATTGTCAACACCATCCCGTTGTGGAAAAGCCAGATGGTGTTAGCTCTTGGAGTGGTTCACTCCGCCCAAGCGGCAAAAGCTCAGCGCGAGGTCACTAATATGACCAACGAACTGCTGCGCAAAAACGCGGAAACCCTGAAGATGGAATCCATTGCTACCGCCAAAGAATCCGAACGGGGGATTGTGGATATTGAGACCCTGCGGAATACCAATGAATCGCTGATCACCACTTTCGATGAAGTCCTGAAAATCCAGTCGGAAGGCCGCCAGAAGCGAAAAGAAGTCGAAATTGAGTTGGAAAAACTTGAGAATGAATTGAAAGCAAAAATGCTTGAAATGAAGCGTTAAAAAAATGAAAGAAAGAACCTCGAACCCATGCAAAATGTGTTTGAGGTTCTTTTTTCAGTACAGTGAAAAATTGAAAAAATCCAATGTTATTGTAATAAAATCCAATAATTTAAGGAAAAGATTGGCATTATTGCTATTGTAAACGATTGAGAATTGGATATAATAATAATATAGAAATATTGTTAGGAGGAAAATAATGGCAACTTTTACGACAAACGATAATGTGGAATTGTATTATGAGGTAAAGGGTCAGGGAAAACCTTTGCTGATGATTCCCGGATGGACCTGCACGACCCAGTTTTTCAAGAAAAACAGCGATGAATTGGCCCAAAAATATCAGGTTATTCTTTTGGATTACCGTGGGCATGGTGAATCTGAAAAAGTCATGCACAGTCATCGGATCTCCAGATATGCCATGGATGTTAAAGAATTGCTGGATCATCTTGATGTTGAAGATGTGACGATTCTTGGGTGGTCCATGGGTGTTGCCATTTTGTGGAGTTACATCGAGCTGTTCGGCAAACATCGGATAGCAAAATTGGTCTGTGTCGATCAGGCGCCACTCCAGTACACCGGCCCAGACTGGTCCTGGGGTCAGAATGGCTGCTATGATGTGGAAATGTTTATCCGGACCTGTTATGATATTAAATATGCACCCCGTGAATGTGCAGAAGGATTGGCCTATGCCTGTCTTTACAACGAACCCTCGGCCGAGGATGTAAAATTCATTGCCGATGAAATTTCAAAATGTCCACCCTATGTACGAATCGAAATTATGCGGGATCATACCAATCTGGATTGGCGGGACTTCCTGCCATTCATTGATTTGCCAACCCTGGTATGCGTGGCTCGCCACAGTGCCGTTTTTGATTGGCAGGGAAGTGCTTATGTCGGGGAACAAATCCCGGGAGCCCAAACAGAATTCTTTGAAGAATCGGGTCATATGCTGTTTTGGGAAGAACCGGAAAAATTCAACAGTCTTATTGCTGAATTTATGGAAATTTAATTTTACAATAGAACTAACAAATGGCATGGGGTTGTTCCCATGCTATTTTTAGCAGAATTGTTCTTTGCGAAAAAAATCAAAGAGAGAGGGCAAGCATGAAAATTATTATTGCACCAGATTCGTATAAAGGGTCTTTATCAGCAATTGAAGTGTGTAACATCATTGAAAATGCTATCCATAAAATACTGCCGGCGGCAGAGATCATAAAGATACCCATTTCAGATGGGGGAGAAGGAATGGTTGATGCGTTATTAGCAGTTGGCGATGGAAAAAAGATGACCGTTCAGGTGCAAGATCCTTTGTTTCGAAAGATCACAGCTGAGTATGGCATATTGGATCAAGGTACTGCCGTGATCGAAATGGCCGCTGCGTCGGGTTTGACTCTGCTCACAGAGCAGGAACGAAATCCCCTGCTGACTTCCACTATTGGTACCGGTGAACTGATTTTTGATGCTTTGAAAAACCAGAGATGCCACAGAATTATCCTCGGCATTGGCGGCAGTGCGACCAATGACGGGGGAATGGGGGCCGCCACAGCGCTGGGGGTCAAGTTTTATGATCACGATCATAATGAGCTGATCCCATGTGGCGAAAGTCTTGAAAAAATCGTCACCATCGATATGGCATCGGTGGATCCACAGATCCTGCATAAGGAGTTTATCATTGCCTGTGATGTGGACAATCCTCTCTGTGGGACTCGGGGAGCCGCTCAGGTTTACGGGCCGCAAAAGGGCGCTACCGGAGAAATGGTAAGGTCACTTGATAAGGGTCTCATGCATTTGGGGCGATTATTGGAAAATAAATCGGGAAAAGACCTGCTTGATCTGGCTGGCATCGGCGCCGCAGGGGGAATGGCCCTGCCGCTGGTGGCATTGTTTGATGCCCAATTGAAATCAGGACTTGAAATTGTTTTAGACCGGCTCAATTTTGATGAGCTGATTCAGGATGCTGACCTGATCATTACCGGTGAGGGAAAAACCGACGTCCAAAGTGCCATGGGAAAGGTTGTTTCCGGAGTCGGTAAAAGGGCATACAAACAGAAAATTCCGGTGATTGTTATTTCCGGGGCTTTGGAAGAAGGGTATGAAAGCCTGTATGACCAGGGAATCACCGGGGCCTTTGCCACCTACAATAATTCGAAAAGTCTGGAGTGGCACATGGAACATGCCAGAGAAGGATTGGAAACCATCGTCATAAATCTCTTTAGAAGCATGGTAGCAGTCAGTGGAAAATTAAAGAGATAAGGGGAATTGATATGTTGGATCGTAAAATCGCACAGAAAATAGCGGATGAAGTCATGAGCAGCTTGGGACATAATATTAATGTTATGAATGAAAATGGTATTATTATTGGAAGTGGTTCTCCTCAGAGGCTTGAAACTTATCATGAAACGGCAATGAAGGCCATCAATCAGTGCGAGACTTGTGAAGTGACAGAGGCGGAAGCATTGAAGTTACAGGGGGTCAAACCGGGAATCAATATGCCCATTGTTGATAAAGAGGGAAAAGTCATCGGAGTTGTTGGGGTAACCGGAAATCCCGCGGAGGTTCGAAATATTGGAAAACTGGTGAAAATGGCGGCAGAACTCATCATCGAACAGCAGGAATCAATGAATCGCTTTTACAGTCACCGCAACGATAAGGAATTGTTTATTACTACCTTGATTAATGATCGGCTAACGATCAGCGAAAAGGAAATTTTCGACTGGGGTCAGCGGATGGGATACGACATGGAAAAGCCCCGGGTCGCCCTGATTGTGACCATTAAACAGCAGGAAAAAAACAATAAGACCGCTCTGGAAGATCTGCTAAACGAAATGAAGACCTCATCCAGTCATCTAAAGCAGGACATTTCAACGGTGATGTCAGGTGATTCCATTTTGGTATTCAAAACCATAAAAAAGACAGAGCCTTGGGAGATTGAAAAAATTGTTCGAGCTTACGCAATAGATATTTTGGCTAAACGACCGGAGTTGAAGAAGATCAGGGACTGCAAATGCTATGTAGGTGGTTACTATACTGGCATTAAAGGTTACCGAAATTCATATAGCGAAGCCTATGGAATAGCAAAACATGCCATCGGGAGCACTGGGGAATTCATTTATTTTGCCCACTCTCATTATTTTTGGAAACTTTTCAATCATTTGGATGATGAAGTGTTTTCAAATGTACTTTTGCCATATATCCAAAAAATTGAGAAGTGTTTTGGAAAAGGAACAGAAGAAGCAATGCTGACTATGAAACGGCTCTATGAGAACGGTTTTAACTATGAAAAGGTTGCGGTGGAGCTTTATGTGCACAAAAACACAGTGATCTTCAGACGAAAGAAATTAGAGGAATGTCTGGGCTTTTCCATCAAAGGAAATGGCGAGGATAATCTTTTATTTTCACTGATCCTGGGTTATTACAGAATGTTGAAAAATGAACAGGAATTAGAATAACAAAAAATTCTCTTTTGATGCATGGAATTATTTCGAAAATTATGATATTATTAACGGAGTAAAATATAATTTGAAAGAGGAATAAAATTTGGACGATTTACCTATAGCTAAAACAAAGGCAATGAAAAACGATCAATGCCAGATAGAATACCAATCAATCCATTATTTGTTCAATGGAGGAAGCTTAGTCAATGAATAACAGCACGATTGGTTATATTGGAATTTTGGTAGTGATGTTAATGATGTCGGCGTTTTTTTCTGCAACAGAAACAGCTTTTACCTCATTAAATCGGATTCGAATCAAAAATCTTGCCAAAGACGGAAATAAACGAGCCGGTCAGGTGTTAAAGCTTTCAGAAAACTTTGATACGGTTCTATCGACGATTTTAATCGGAAATAATATTGTCAATATTGCCTCGGCCTCCATTGCCACCGTTTTGTTTGTGGAATATTTTGGTAATTTGGGAGTGACCATATCAACGATTGTGATGACGATCTTAGTGCTTATTTTTGGTGAAATATCCCCCAAAAGTCTGGCAAAAGATTCCCCTGAAAGCTTTGCGATGTTCGCAGTACCGATTCTACAGGTATTGATCGTTGTTCTGAAACCGGTGAATTTTTTATTTATGCTCTGGAAAAAATTGCTTTCAAAAATGTTTAAGGTAACAAATGAACAGAACATGACCGAGGAGGAACTGCTTACCATTGTTGAAGAAGCCGAAAATGACGGCGGCATCGATCTTCAGGATGGTGAACTCATTCGCAGTGCCATTGAGTTTAATGACCTCGATGCCGATGATATCCTGACTCACCGGGTGGATGTGGTGGCCATTGATATGAATAATCCCAAAGAGGATATCGCTAAAATATTTTTTGAAACAGGCTTTTCACGGTTGCCGGTGTACCAGGGGACCATTGACCACATTATCGGTTTTATCAATCATAAAGACTTCACCCACTATGTGGCAAATGGCAGCAGTTCCCTTAGTGAAATTATTAATCCGGTAGTTTTCATTACTCCTAACATGAAGATTTCAAAGCTTCTTACTTTGTTGCAGAAGCGTAAAAGCCACATTGCAGTGGTCTCGGATGAATACGGCGGAACCGCCGGAATTGTCACACTGGAAGATGTCATTGAGGAACTGGTTGGCGAAATTTGGGATGAACACGATGAGGTTATTGATGAATTTGTGAAGATCGCTGAGGATAAATACCGTATTTTAGGTAAAGCAAACCTGGGAAAAATGTTTGATTTATTTGAAATGAATGATGATTTTGATGTGATTACCGTTGGTGGCTGGATCATTGAATTTTTGGATAGGGTTCCAACTATTGGAGAGACTTTTAATTTTGAAAATTTAACCATAACCATAACCCAGGCGGATGAGCGTCATATCATGGAAATCAATGTGGTTAAAAATCCCACAGCGGAATAAAACCAAGTAAAAAAATGCTCCCGGAGGCGGCTGCCTCCGGGAGCATTTTTTGAGTTTAGGCCATGATACCATCAATGGTTGCATTGAAGGTACTGACATAATCGTTTCTTTTTTCTGTGGTCAGATCACTGTTTGTCAGCAGCTGCAGATAGTTTTGAAAAGACTTAATCAGCAGATCATTGATCTGCTGATACTTTTCAAGGATCAGCGGGTCACCCCTGAAGCTCAGCTCCCAGGAATCCTTCATATACGAAAAGATATGGTTGGTCATGTCCCGCATCATCGAGGCAAGAGTGGCAACTTTCGAATTCACATAATCGGTATCTGCCTCATAGGTGGAGTGACTGGAGATATTTAATCGTCCCTGGTCCTGAAGGGCTTTGTAAGAGGAACTGCCCTGGAGAATGATCATATGGTGGTATAGCACATTCACGCTGATTTCCAGCTTATCCAAAAGATGGTTGCGCATTAGAAAATCGTAGTTGATCTGGAGATCCTCTAGATTGGAATCCGGCTCAAACATAATAAAACCGACGCTGGGTTCAATCCCGTATTTACGCAAAACCACCAGGGCGTTTTCATTGTCGGCTACAGTGGTAAGCTTATTCAGCCGTTTTAAGGCTTCATCCCGGCCGCTTTCCAAACCGATGAGAATATGGCGCAGGCCGGCGTCCACAAGGGCATTAATGGTTTCATCCTCAATATCGTTGGTCCGGGCTTCAATGCCAAAGGTGATATTGCGTTCTTTTAATAAGGCGGCCAGTTTAAGAACCCGATCTTTTCCGGCCCGGCCCGGACCGTAAAAGTTGGGATCCATAAAATAAAAATAGCGAATATCGGTTTCGCTCATCACTGCATCAATTTCAGCAATAATATTTTCAGGACTGCGGCCCCGCCATTTTCGCTTGGCATCACCATAATAAGGGTTTATGTAGCAAAAGGTACAACCGCCATAACAGCCCCGGCTTCCGGAAATATTAACTTCGCCAAAGGAATAGGAACCCTTGCCCCGGAGTGGAAAAGGCAGTGTGTTGATATCGTAAATCACTTCGCCTTTGGTGGCAACAATAAAATCGCCCTCACGGTAGGCCATGCCCGGAAGATGATTCTCGGGAAAGTTTTCAACGAGCTTTAAAAAGGTGAGCTCATTTTCCCCTAAAAGAGCCGAGTCAATGGCTGCACAGCGGTTTAAAATCTCCTCGTAGGCAAAGGTGGGATAAAAGCCGAAAACCGTTACATAGGAAATGCCATAAGCTGATTTGACATGTTCGATAAATTGGTAAAGGGTTTGGTTATCCTCCCAGTGATAGACTTGGTGAATCCCAAGAATGGTCGGGCGGATTCTTTTGATTTCCGCTTCAATGGCCGGGTAATCAAGCTTTTCCAGGTAACCATCTACCATGGTGACATCGATATTATTGGCAGCCAGCATCCCCCCAATATAGCCGGTATTGAGACAGGCAGAAAGCGGCGCGTTAGCGATATCGTTGCAACGATCCTCCCCAAAGGAACGGGGATGTTCTAAGAGTAAAACTTTCATGAAGTGACCTCCTGCCACATAAAGATATTTTTTTTGGTATGATAAATTTCCAGCGCGTAGCGAACCCGATCAAAGGGTTCGGGATTATAGTAGGTGGGGTAAAGTAAATCCGTATGGGGCGTGATGACCCCGTTTTCCAGCGCCTGCCGCTCGATTTTGGTGCCCGGTAGAATCCGAATATTGTTTAGCACGATGGTTCCTAACGTTTTGGATTGATGATGAATCGCATAGATGGCATCGATCAGATCTCTGGCTTCCTGCATTGTTTCGTCGGTGTCGCCAGGGGTGTTCACCAGAAAATGATATACCGTGACCACACCACTATTGGCTAACACCCGGGCGGTGTCAAGAATATCCGAAACCCGCATGTGTTTATCCATGGAATCCAAAGCAGTTTGGCTAAGTCCATCCGGAGACAGCGAGAAGCATTCACAGCCGGATTTTGCATACAAGGCCACATTTGCTTCGGTTAGCAGGTTTTCCCGGAAGAAACCACTCCAATTAATGTCGAGGCCGCGGTCCAGAATTTCCTGACAGATCGCATCCAAATGATCCACCGGAATATTTACTACCGAATCGGTGAAGTGAATTCGGGTGACTCCGTAGGTTTTATAAAGAAATTCGATTTCGTCCACCACTGCTTGAGGTGTCCGGCAGCGCATTTTTGTTCCCTGGAGCAGCGGATAGGAGCAATAACCACAGGAAAAACAGCACCCCCGTTTTGATTCGACGCCGATACTCTCAACATATTTATTCACTTCCAGATAAGGATGAGGATCCAAGAGATCCCGGTTGGGCATCAGGTAATCGCTCATATCGTAATCACCCACCGCGGACACAACCTTGACGATATCGTTGTTCCGGTAGCATAAGCCCGGTAGCAGCGGCGGATTGTCCAGATTGTCCAACAGCGGCACAATGATTTTTTCGGCTTCGCCGGTGACGCCAAAATCAATTTCCTGGTATTCAGTCATCAGTCGTTCGGGGAACAGCGAGAAACCGGTGCCGCCCACTAGGATTTTGGTATTCGGACAATACCGTTTAATAAAAGCCAGGGTCACCGCAAAGGCGGGAATCAGGGATGAGGTTTTATTGCCCAGCGGGTCAATATTTCGTAGGGAAATACAGACCACATCGGGCTTCTGGTCATCCAGCTGCCGGCGCAGTTCGCCGTAAGGATCCAGGGCCATGTTCATATCAAAAAGGTGGAGGTTATGGCTGGTTTCCCGTTCAACCTGGGAGGCCAGAACCACAATCCCAATGGGATAAACCTTTTCAATGTCGATACCCTCCATTGAAAGGGCTTGAATGAATAATATTTTCATATTTGCTCCTTGATCTATTTTTAATAGGCAATTGCGCAATTCAAAAAAATCGAACAATGCTTGCTTTGATGTCAGTTTTC
>NZ_LGYO01000046.1:0-15447 GCF_001263355.1 Acetobacterium bakii | reverse complement strand
TGCGAAACTGGCAGCGAAGCTAACGGTAGTTTCGCAATTACTTCTTATTTTTAATTAATGTAGCTTATTCCAGCAGTAACAGTCCGTAATATTTAACCACGGCATCGCCGTTGGCCAGCGTACTTATAACTTCACCGTTGTTTCGCACGGTTTCAAAAACGTCAATGCCGGCGCCTTCCATCGAGGGACGGCGATTTTTGGTATTTTTACAGGGCAGGTTAGGATCGCATTTGGGACAGATGGTGCAGGGGCCGGCCCAAAAAACAAAGGCCTTATGATAACCGGTTGTAAAAGCAATCTTTTCAGCTTGCAGCATTTTTCGCTGAAAGTCACCGGTGGGCGGCTCACCTTTTAATAGGAGGGCTTTTTTATAACCGGATAGCAGGGCCCTGGTTTCATCCAGCGAGAGTTCATTGGCTTCACAATGTTTCTCATCAAAGGAGCTGCAGCCAAAACGACATTTGTTTTTGGGGAAATCCGAAACAACCACGGATGTCGGGGAAATTTCTAGCACATCATCAAAGCCCAGCTCTTTAATGGGATGAATCAGCTTAAGGGTCGGGGTGATCGCTAAATGATCCAGGACCTTCGATATTTTGGCCGCAAAGATAAGAGCAGTATCCGTTTCCAACGGAATCAGGGAAGTGGTGGCTAAATGATTTTTATTTAGCTCCTCAATGACCCAGGCGCCCGAAAAAACCTTTCCATTATAGGTGTTGAGCATCATGTTAACATCCGAAAGCCGGGCCTTCACCGGAAAATGTTCAGTAAAAAAATCATGGATGAGGATGATCCCATCCTTGGCCAGCAGATTGGCTGCGGTTTTCAAGACTAATTCATTTTCAGCTTCAGCATAGGCGTGGATGATGTTGGACAAAATAATCAATTTGTATTTTTTAGGCAGTCCCCATTCCGGTTCAAGAATGTTACAGGAATGATATTGGACTCGATCCTTGAAGGAAGTCTGATCCACAATTTTTTGTGTATGGGGAAGGATTTGCTCAATATCCACAAGGGTTGCGGTGGTATCGGGAAATTTTTCTAGAAAAGCCAGGGCCATGGCTCCGGAACCGGTGCCGACATCCAGAATTTCGCCCTTGAGCTGGTTGAAAAAAGTGGTACAATCTGCGGATTTAAGTTTGGCGACATTATCCATCGCTTTAATATAGTTCTCCCGGCGGGCATCCATGGAAGTTTCACTGATATCCGCAGGTAAAAAATTAACCCGTCCGCCGGCTTTTAACGAATCTTTGAGAGTGTTCCAATCGGAACTGAGGTTTTTACGCCACAGAATAGAGTCCCCCTGATAGAGAGGACTTTCTTTGAGTAAATATTCTTTGGTTAGAAGCGTATTATAGTATACGGTTTGAAATTGTCCTAAAAGACCGAGACTAATGAGTAGCTCAAGGTAACGATTCAAAGCTTTGGAATCACAGGTCATTTCTTTTGAAAGTTCCAAAAGCGTTGCCCCTTGGGTGCCAAAGCGGTCAATTATTGCGAAGAGGTCCATTTCCAAAGCTGTAAAAAGAGCATCCGAAACCCAGTATGCCGTGGCAAGATCCTCTAAATACTGCCCGCCAGGGGTATGGGGATCATAACCCTTCATGGCCGTTGGTTACTCCCGCATCTTCAAAAGTCAGCACATCACACATTACCCGGGCAGAAGATTCAACCAGGTGCATGGCAACAGCAGCTCCGGTTCCTTCGCCCAGTTTGAAATTCAGGTTGAGCAGAGGACGAAGTCCCAGAGCCTGCCACATGAGTTGATGGCCGGGTTCTTCGGATTGATGGGAGGGAATCATATAATCCAGGCATTGTGGGCACAGTCCTTTGGCAATCAAGGCTCCAGCAGTGGAAATAAATCCGTCGACCAGTACCGGTACCTGATGGTAGGCGGCACCGAGGATGACACCGGCTATTCCGGCGATTTCAAAGCCACCAATTTTAGCGAGGACATCAAGGGGATCATTTTTATCCGGTTGGTGCAGGTTAATTGCATCCCGAATAACCTTGATTTTATTCAGTAAGGTGGCATTATCGATGCCGGTACCCCGCCCGGTAACCGAAGAAACCGGATACTCGGCCATAACAGCCAAAATTGCGGCACTGGGGGTGGTATTGCCAATCCCCATGTCTCCGGTGGCCAGGAGATTAACGCTCTGTTCTTCGATGACTTTGGAAGCGACATTAATACCCGCTTCGATGGCTGCAATGGCCTGTTCCCGGGTCATTGCCGGTTCCTTGGCAAAGTTTTTGGTGCCATAAGCAATCTTGCAATCGATGATGGCTCCGCTTTCAACCAGACGGGGCATATCCACAGCCACACCCATATCCACCACAATCACATCGGCGCCGGAGGTCTTGGCCAGAATATTAATGCCGGCTCCGCCTTTGACAAAGTTTTCCACCATTTGGGGGGTTACTTCCTGAGGAAAGGCAGAAACACCTTCGGCAACGACGCCATGATCCCCGGCCATGGTAATAACCAATTTCTTATCCACGTTGGGCCGAATGGTCCGTTGGATTCCGGCCAGCTGTTCAGCGACAACCAGGAGCTGTCCCAGGCTCCTGGGCGGAATGGCCAGCTTTTCAATGTGATCCCGGGCAGCGGCCTGCCATTTGGGATCAGCCGGTTCGGTATTTTCAATAACCTGTGTAAGGGTATACTTAGTATTTATCATAATCGTATCCTTTCAAAGAATTCCGTTTTAGGCGATGCCGAAGAATTCAGCAGCCACATCAGCAGGACAACGAGTGTCTTCGCAAACCACACAGCCATCTGAAGGGTTCTGGGCAGCAAAGGCGGCAATAAGGTTAGCCTGATTAATGGCATTTTTAACCTGGTCTTCCTGGTTTCGGCCAACCCGAGCTCGGGACATGGCTAAATCGCGATTCCAGGCATTTCCACCACGTTTCAATACATTGGCACAATTGGCAGCGATGCGGGTTGTTTCCACACCGATACGCACATCTTCCTCGTTAGGGAGGCCTAAATGTTCAGCAGGGGTCAGGTAACATAGGAAATCAGCACCGTGCATTCCCGCAAAAGCACCGCCAATGGCACCGGTGATATTGTCATAGCCGGGAGCAACATCGGTAGCTAGGAAGCCCAGAATATAATAGGGGACATCAAAGCACAGTCGTTTTTGCAACAGCATGGCGGATGCAATGTGATTAATCGGCACATGACCAGGGCCTTCAACCATTACCTGGACGCCGGCTTCCAGGGCTCGTTTGGTGAGTTCGCCGGCAACCATCAGGCCACGGAGGTGGACCTGATCAAGGGAGTCAGCATTAGCACCCGGGCGGATGGCATCGCCGATGCTTAAAACGGTATCAGTTGCCTTGAGAATTTCCAGGAGCCGGTCAAATTCGGCATATAAGGGGTTTTCCTTGTCATTGTGGAACATCCATCCAGTCAGGAGTGATCCACCCCGGCTGACCACATCGGCAATACGACCGGTTTTCTTTAATATTTTAAGAACGTCCATATTTAAGGCACTGTGAACCGCCATAAAATCCATGCCGGCCTGACATTGCTTTTCAACCACAGCAAAAAGGTCGTCAGAGGTCATATTGACCATCAGGCCTCTTTTCTCCGCCGCTTCTTTACAGGCCTGATAAACTGGAACACAGCCGGCAGCGATGTTTGATTGTTCAAGGCTGAGTGTACGCATGGCATCAATATCAGCACCCATACTTAAATCCATAAACCCATGGGCCCCGGCTTCTTCGATTATGTGTAATTTTTTGACTTCCATTGCCATATCGTCCCGATCTCCGGATGTGCCCATCAGGCCGTTGACTTTGACATCCAGTCCGCTACCGATCCCACAAATTTTTGAACGCTGGCGATTTTTGTTTTTAGGAATAACAATTTTTCCACAGGCAACGCCTGCTCGTATAAATTCAGGGGTATAACCTTCCTGAAGAGCTACCATTTCCATTTCTTCGGTAATTTTTCCCGCACGGGCTTTTAGCATTTGTGTCATTATATTGTCCTCGCTTCCTGGTTTTCGTCACGTAAATATTTGCCGACTATTTTCATGGCACAAAAATCGCCACACATACTGCATTCGGATGAGAAGTTGGTGCTGCGATCTTTCCAAACCCGTGAGGCTTCTTCAGGATCAATGGCCAATTCCATTTGCCGACCCCAGTTCAGTTCTCGGCGGGCAACGGACATTTCCAGATCCCAGGCCTTGGCAGCCGGATGACCCTTGGCAACATCCCCGGCATGGGCCGCAATGCGACTGGCCATAACGCCCAGGTACACATCATCGGCATTCGGCATGCCGATGTGTTCGGCCGGGGTCACGTAACAGAGGAAGTCGGCGCCGTAGTAAGCGGCAATGGCGCCGCCGATAGCTCCGGTCACATGATCGGAACCGGCCCCGGAGTCGGTGGGCAGACAACCAAAGACAAAGTAGGGAGCACCGCCGCATAATTTTTTCTGCAACTGAACCGTGGTTTGGATTTCATCCAAGGGTACATGTCCCGGACCTTTGACCATCACCTGAACGCCGGCTGCTCTCGCTTTTTTAACCAAGCCGCCGAGAATAACCAGTTCATGAACCTGGGCACCATCCAGTGAATCAGCGATACAGCCTGGGCGCATACCATCGGCAAAGCTTAACACCACATCATATTTTTTGCAGATTGCCAGGACCCGATCATATTGGGCAAAGAAGGGGTTTTCACAATGATTGTGAACCATCCAGCCGATCAGATGGGATCCACCGTAGCTAACCAGCGGATCAATTCGGCCCTCCTCTTTGGCACGGTTGATGACATCCATGGTGGTACCGCAATGGAGGGCTAAAAAACTGACGCCTTCAGAAGCATGTTTTTCAAGCATATCAAACATATCATCGGGAGTCATATTCAGAGCCGTACCGTATTTTTTCTGAGCAACGGCTAGAGTTTGATAAAGGGGCAGGGTTCCCACCGGACGGTCCACTGTGGAGAGAACCTTTTCACGCATGGCGTCAATGGGACCGCAGACACTTAAATCCATCAGTGTATCGGTTTTGGCTTTAATGGCAGAGGCAATCTTTTTCATTTCACCATCAATGGTGTCATCCTTTTCATACATGCCGACACTGGCAGATACTTTAACGAAAAGACCTTTACCCACAGCTACCGGGTTGATATTGGCACGATCACTTTTTAAAATGACGATTTCTCCGGTTGCGACACCCTGGCGGATGATCTCAGGATCAATGCCTTCTTTTTCAGCCACATAAATCATTTCCGCGGTGATTTCACCGGCACGCGCTTTTTCTAAAATTGTCATGGTTTCCTCCTGATTTTGATCGGATTAAATATTTTTGCAAACCGTTTTTTGGTAATAAAAAAGCTCACAGCTATTAATAAATTAATAGCCATGAACTTTACCTTCATTCATACCCAACCGATACATAGGCAGGTCTCCTGACTTGGGGATCAACGCATGCCACACCTTCCCATTAAAAAAACAGTGGTTCTTGTGGTTTGCTCCGCCCTTACAGTGATGGGTTCGCTCAGGATTTTCACCCGATTCCCTATTCTCCTTAAAATTAAGGCACCATATGTTCGCTTTTTTATTCACTTGTCTCTAATTATACACGTAAAATCAAACAGTGCAAGAAAAAAATAAACAATCTTCTAAAAATTCGCTCAGTTTTTGGTATTTGGGTTATAATATGCGTATATATAAGATTAAGGGGGTGAAAAAATGAATATGATCCTTGTATGGTTCATCCTGTTCATTGTTTTTTTGATTGCAGAGGTGATTACCGCCGGCGCGTTAGTTTCGATCTGGTTTTGTGTCGGGTCGCTGGCAGCGATGGTAGTCGCATATTTTGGCGGCAACCCGATTCTTCAGGTTGTAATATTTTTAATTGTGTCCATTGTTCTGCTGTTGGCAACCAGACCGTTGATAAAAAAATATGTGCGGCCTAAAATAACGAAAACGAATGCCGATCGCATCCTTCAGGCCCGGGGTGTTGTCACCGAAGAGATTAATAACCTCAAAGGTCACGGTGCCATTAAAGTTGACGGAAAATCCTGGACCGCCAGAAATTCGGAAGGTGAAGAAATCATCCCGGCGGGAGAAGAAGTCATCGTCATCGCCATTGAAGGCGTCAAGGCCATGGTCAAGGCCATGGAAAAAAAATAAAAAATTTAAGGAGATAAAAATGTCGATAATTATACTAGGAATAATTTTAATCATTGTGGTGGTAATTGTGGTATTAAATGCCAAAATTGTCCCCCAGTCCTTTGCTTTTGTGGTGGAGCGTCTTGGGGCCTATCATACAACCTGGCAAACGGGTTTTCATATGGCCATTCCCATCTTTGATCACATCTCAAAACGGGTCAGTTTAAAGGAAAGTGTGGCGGATTTTCCACCACAGCCGGTTATTACCAAAGACAATGTAACCATGCAAATCGATACGGTTATCTATTTGCAGGTAACCGAACCAAAAGCGTATATGTATGGTGTGGATAATCCCATGAAAGCCATTGAGAACCTGACCGCCACAACCCTGCGTAATATCATCGGGGACATGGAACTGGATCAGACACTCACCTCCCGAGATGTCATCAACACAAAAATGCGGGTGATCCTCGATGAAGCCACCGATCCCTGGGGGATAAAAATCAATCGCGTTGAACTTAAAAATATCATGCCTCCGGAAGCCATCCGCAATGCCATGGAACGACAGATGAAGGCCGAACGGGAACGCCGGGAAAAAATTCTCCAGGCTGAAGGTGAAAAGGCCAGTGATATTTTAGTAGCTGAAGGTCAGAAACTATCCGCTATTTTACAGGCAGAGGGACTTAAGGCCGCGGCCATTCTCAGTGCCGAAGCCGACCGCGAAGCTCAGATAAGACGGGCTGAAGGTGAAGCAGAGGCTATTATCAAGGTTCAGCATGCAGTAGCTGAGGGGATTAAAATGCTTAATCTCTCAGACCCGATTCAGTCGGTCATCGCATTAAAAAGCTTATCAACCTTTGAAAAAGTAGCTGATGGAAAAGCAACAAAAATTATTATCCCATCAGATATTCAGGGTTTGGCAGGACTGGCAACCTCATTAAAAGAAATTATGACAGATAATAAAACAAATTAAAAAAGTGTTAAAAATAGTTTAAAGGGTCTGTGCAAAAATATTAGAGCCAATTCTTGGCTGTAATATTTTGCATCGCCCTTTTTTAATTTCAAAAGCAGGTGCTCTTTCCAAAATTGTTGTGATTTCCGCCCAAGTTTTGTTAAAATTATTAGGGATATGGGGTATAATATAACAGTAATAAAATTTGAAGGAGGTGAAAAAATGAATATGACTTTAATATGGCTAATCTTATTTGTTGTTTTTCTGGCAGCAGAGGTGATTTCCACTGGAACATTAATTTTTATCTGGTTTTGCATTGGAGCGTTGGTGGCTCTGATCACGTCCTATTTGGGTGGCAGCCAGATGCTGCAGGGTATTCTTTTTTTCAGTGTTTCAATTGTTCTTTTAATCGGAACCAAGCCTTTTATCAAAAGATATTCGAAACAAAAAAGGCCATCAAAAAAAGCAAACCGAATTCTTTTAAAACGGGGAACGGTGGTTAAAGAAATAAATAACCTTAAGGCCCAGGGAGCGGTGAGTCTGGATGGTAAAATATGGTCCGCCAGAAATTCTGAAAATGAGATGGTTATTCCGGTCGGCAGTGAAATTATTGTCACCGGGGTTGAAGGTCGCAATGCCATGGTCAAGGAAATAGAAAAAATAGAAACTTAAATTCAAATAGACTGAAAATTCCAGTGGTGAATCATTGGGATTTTTTAAGCACAAAAGAAAAACGGGGGGGAAAATTGGAAAAACAACATAAAAATACGAGTCTGATACGACGTTTTGTACCCTACTATAAAAAATACAAGTGGATTTTGGCATTGGACCTCTTTTGTGCATCATTAACCACTGTATGTGAGCTGGTTCTGCCGCTGATCATTCGCTTTATTACGGATAAAGCCATTAACGATATGGCCAGTCTCACCGTGGAAGTAATTTTATCACTGGGACTTTTTTATGTGATATTAAGGCTCATTGACGGGGTTGCCAATTATTATATGGCGGACATCGGCCACGTCATGGGAGCGAAAATTGAAACCGATATGCGCCATGATCTTTTTAGTCATCTGCAAAAGCTTTCCTATTCTTTTTACAGCAATACTAAAATCGGGCAGCTGATGTCACGTATTACTACGGATCTTTTCGACGTTACCGAGTTTGCCCATCATTGCCCCGAAGAATTTTTAATTGCCGGTATTAAAATTTCGGTGGCCTTTGTGATTCTAGGGAACATCAACATATGGCTAACCCTGGTTATTTTCTCGGCCTTGCCGATTATGCTGCTGACAACCGGTTATTTCCGGATTCGAATGCGCAAAGCCTTTAAACGCTCCCGGGTTCAGACAGGAGAAATAAATGCCCAGGTGGAAGATAATCTGCTGGGTATTCGGGTAGTTAAATCCTTTGCCAATGAGGCCATTGAAGAGGAAAAGTTTGATGTGGGCAATGGTATCTTTCTTGATATTAAAAAAGACACCTACCGTTATATGGCGGGTTTTCAAACAACTACCCGATTATTTGACGGACTCATGTATAGTCTTGTGGTTGTGGGCGGATCCCTGTTTATGATTAATGGCACCATTAGCCCGGGAGATTTTATGGCTTACCTTCTCTATGTCGCCACCCTGCTGACCTCGATCCGGCGGATTGTGGAGTTCTCTGAGCAGTTTCAAAGAGGCATGACAGGAATTGAACGATTTGCTGAAATCATGGATGAACCACCGGAAATAACCAATGCACCGGGGGCCAAAGAATTAACCAATGTCAAGGGTGACATCCGTTTTGAAGGGGTTGGTTTCCATTATTCAGATGGTAACAACGAAGTGCTTTCAAACATTGATCTTGAGGTATCCCCGGGGCAGAACATTGCTATTGTGGGGCCGTCCGGAAGTGGCAAGACCACCCTGTGCCATTTAATTCCACGGTTTTACGATGTTTCTTCAGGAAGAATTTTAATTGATGGACAGGATATTAAAAATCTGACCATACATTCCCTGCGGACCCAGATAGGGGTAGTTCAGCAAGATGTGTATTTATTTTCCGGAACCATTCATGAAAATATTATTTACGGACGTCCTGACGCATCCCGAGAAGACGTTATCCTTGCGGCAACCCAGGCCGGTGCCCACGATTTTATTATGCAATTACCCAAGCAATATGATACCTATGTGGGTGAACGCGGGGTCAAACTTTCCGGCGGCCAGAAGCAACGCATCAGCATTGCCCGGGTATTTCTGAAGAATCCCCCGATTCTGATTTTGGATGAAGCCACCTCGGCATTGGACAATGAAAGTGAACGCATTGTCCAGACCTCCCTGGAAAAACTTACCAAGGGGAGAACCACATTTACGATTGCCCATCGTCTTACCACCATCCGAAATGCGGATATTATTCTTGTTCTCACAGAGGAAGGCATTGTCGAGCAGGGTTCCCATGAAGAACTCATAAAAAGTGAGGGGATTTATTACGATTTGTATCAGATGTATCAGGATTTGGATGAATTGAATGAGGATTATTAAAAAATAGGGAATTAAATATTCAAAACAAGCGTCAATGATAAGTTATCATGGACGCTTGAGGTTATCGACAAACCCGTCCTGTGGACAATGGTAAATCGTTGTCGGCTGCATGATCGTACTGGCGATTCCTGTTCGCCATGATGCCGACAACTGATGTTATGATTGTCTATAGGACTTACTTTTCTATTTTATCAACAGTCTGAGGCGTCCATGAAAAATAATCATGGACGCCCTTTTTTTATTCTATTAGTGGTTATTCACAGCTAACTGCGAAACTGATAGTAAAGCTCACAGCACTTTTGCAATTACCTTTTATTTGTTCATGTTTCCACAGCCATAACCGGCTAAATCCAGGGTGATGGTTTTTATGCCTAAGTTTTTCAAGAGACTCACCAAGGTCATGCGGTGGGCGAGAATGGTTTCAAAATCTTTGGGATCGCATTCGATTTTCCCGGTATCTCCGAGCAGTCGGAGCCGGTATTGGTTTAAATCGAGGCTTTTCAGATAATCTTCCCCGACTTCAACGGCTCTAAGAGCTTCGGGAGTGATTGGCGTATTGGTGGGAATACGGGTCGCTAAACAGGCCATCGAAGGTTTTGTAGCGGTGGCCAGTCCAAAATAAGCAGAAAGTTCCCGAATGTTTTGCTTGGTAAGCTCGGCATCCTTTAAGGGACTGTAAATGCCCAGTTCACCCAGGGCTCGGATTCCTGGCCGATAATCCTTGAGATCATCGAGGTTGGAGCCGTCTAAAATAACCTCACAGTGATTTTGGATGGCGGCGTCTTTTATTTGGGAAAAAATAAATTTTTTACAATGATAACAGCGATCCGAAGCATTTTCGACAAAGCTTTTCAGTGAAAAAACATCGGCTTCAATAATAAGGGGTGTAATACCAATCGTTTTAGCCAGGTTCTGAGCTTCTGAAAATTCAGAATCCGGAAGCATGGCCCCATTAACGGTAATGGCCATAACATTCTTCCCAAGCACGTCAACAGCAACTTTTAAGAGCAATGTGCTATCAACACCCCCGGAAAAAGCCACACAAACCTTGTTGAGGCCCTTGATTTTATTTTGAAGCATAATGAGCTTGACCTGGAGCTCAGGCGATAAACGAGTTATTGTATTCATAGTTTCTCCTTGTGAAATTGGTGACAAAAGAATGATTCGCGAGGGAAATCACCATAATAGTTATATTATAACTGCTTAACAGGCTTTTCTACCAGTAAAATCTTTGGTATAATGATATGGACATTATTATAACGAAAAAGGGGAACAATTGATGAGTAAAAAAAAATGGATATCATTAGTCGCAGGGATTGGAATATTAATTCTTATTGCCCTGATTATTTATGGCTATAGCAATTTATTTGGCGGAAAAGGGGATGAACATGTGGTTAAAGGAGTTGACTTGTCTGCGTATCAGGGGGATATCGACTGGGATCTTTTGGCCGCACAAAATATCGACTTTGCTTATATTAAAGCCACCGAAGGCAATGATTATGTGGATGAAAAATTTAAGATGAACTGGGAAGAAAGCCAAAAAACTGAGTTAAAAGTGGGAGCCTATCACTTCCTGAGTTATGACAGTACCGGAAAAGAGCAGGCCAAAAATTTCATCGACAATGTGCCGGTTTCAAATAAGAATTTGCCCCCGGTGGTTGATATGGAATTGTATGGCGCCTATGAGGCAGCACCGATGGAAAAGGCAAAAGTAAAAGTGATTTTAGATGAGTTTATGAAAGAACTTGAGAATACTTACAAGGTAAAACCGATTATTTATACCAATCAGTACTTATTTGATATGTACATCGGAACCGATTATAAAGACTATAAAATATGGATTGTGGATCTTGACAATAATTGGCCGGATACCCTTACAAATGGCGAAGAGTGGACATTATGGCAATTCAGCCACCGAAATGTTTTAGATGGTTACACGGGCAGTGAAACCTTTATTGATATGAATCTTTACAATGGCACCTATAATGAATTTATCGACGAATTTTTTTAAGATCACTTCAACCTAAAAGCTGCTTTAAATAGATAGCTTCAGACTGTCGACAAAGCAGAAAAGTAAGTCCTGGAGATAATCGTAACATCAGTTGTCGGCATCATGGCGAACAGGCCTAGCCTGTCCGATCATGCAGCCGACAACGATTTACCATTGTCCCCGGGACGAGTTTGCCGACAGCCTAAAAAAGCTGCCTTAAAAAGGCAGCTTGAGGGGTTTTGTTAAAGATTCTATTAGAGAGCAGCTTTCCATAAACCATGAAGGTTGCAATATTCGTAAGCAGAAATAACTTTGTCTCCAGCTGTTAATTCGAAGACAGCTTGTGGTTTGCCATCCTGTGCCAGACATTTACGTTGTCTGCCTTCGGCTGTTTCAAGGAATATCCATTCTATATGGTGTTCCGGAGTCATTGGATGGGGAGCGCTTCCGATATCAACCGTAACGGTAGTGCCATTAACAGTGATTACAGGAACATGTTTTTCCTGAGCGGCATCAGTCGTATTAGGAATCATAACAGTCATGGGATCACCACAGCATATCATTTCAACGCCTGATTCATGAATCATGCTAACCATGTTGCCACAGTGTTTACAGACTAAAAATTTTGGTTCTTTACACATAATAGACCTCCTGAGTCGTAATTGGTGTTCATATACTTTATACCCTAAAAAAAGAAAGATAAACATATATGAATTAGAATTATTCTAATTTGATTATAGCATAAATTATAAAAAAAGAAACAGATAATTCAAAAAAATAGAAAGGAGAGGAGCAAAAGCTCCTATAAAAGCAATGGAAAAACAATGGATCGTATGGGCCAGAGAATTACAATCAATATCTCAGGCAGGTTTGTCTTACTGTAAAAATGAATATGACTTAGATCGATATAGAGAAATTGAAAAATTATCCCGGGAAATTATTGAAAAACATACAGAGGTACCTAAAGAGGTCGTTAAAGACTATTATCTGAGAGAAAAAGGTTACTTAACACCAAAGGTGGATGTCCGAGGAGCCATCATTGTGGAGGATAAAATCCTTTTAGTTAAAGAAAAGATTGATGGCTGCTGGTCCCTGCCCGGCGGCTGGGGCGATGTGAATCGCAGTCCCGGTGAGAATGTGAAAAAGGAAGCCTTTGAGGAAGCCGGGGTTTTGGTGGAACCCACTCGATTGGTGGCAGTGCTGGATCGCAGCAAATGGGTACAGGATACCTGTCCCTATACCATTTACAAGATCATTATGCTCTGTGATTTATTAGAGGGAAATTTTCAAAAAAATACCGAAACCGAGGAAAGTCGCTTTTTTTCTTTGGATGCCCTTCCGCCACTGTCTTTGGGACGGACAACAATGGAGCAATTGGTGATGTGTTTTAAAGCCCACAAAAACCCAGGCTTTAAGCCGATATTTGACTAAAATTATGACGATCTTTCGGTCTACATAATAGAAATGGCTGTCGAGCCTACCGTACCAACAAATGTTAATCAGTTGTGTGCTTCAATTCGTACAGTCTTAGGACTGTTCGCCTTGATGCACACAACACGATGTAACAATTGTCTGTACTGCGTTAGTATTTTTACAAACTAGAAAGTAAGTCCTGGGGACAATCGTAACATCAGTTGTCGGCATCATGGCGAACAGGCAGAGCCTGTCCGATCATGCAGCCGACAACGATTTACCATTGTCCCCAGGACGGTTTAATCGACAAACGCAAAGAACCGGCAGAAAATGCCGGTTCTTTTTTAATGCTCAGGTTATTGCTGGAATGAGGTTGGGATGTTGGTACATTCAATGGGTGTGGTCAGCAAACGAGAGGCAGCATTCGATCCCTGACTTTGAAGAATCTCTTCGATACTGATATTAATGGGAAGGGAACCAGCTACCATAGTGCCATCCTCGCCAGCTGGAAAAAAGTTTCCATTTTCGCCAAGGAAAGTTGAATACACTCTAAAGTTGGTTTTGCCGTTAGCATCAGCGAAGGTATATACACCGGGTAACTCAGTTGGAGTATAAAAGCTTAATGGAAGTTCATCTTGGAATAGGGTTGGAGTACCCACGCCAAGATCAAGTTTATTGATAGGGGAAGCATTGTCTTTTAGTGATAGTGTGATTGCGCCATTGTCCCTGCTATAGTTAACAGGATAAAAACCCTGTTCGATAAGGTGGATGGCTTCACCGTCGACCGCTTCTTTTTTTCCATACACATAGTAATGAACCTCACCTTGTTTGTTTGTATAACCAAAGACACCAAGCTGAGCAGTGGTAGGTGGGGCCTCAGGGTTTGCAGGATCGGTATTAGAAATGCTTAAGATGGAATCAAGTATAAGTCCATTAGGAATAATTGCTTCAGTAGGAACTGACATGATTGATATGTAGGTATTCTCTCCGTCAACTTCTTTTGTGCATCCTGCTAAAAGAAGTGTGAAAATCATAAAAATGACAAGGAGTGTAAAAGGTTTTCTTTGCATATTGTTTTTCTCCTATTTGCGCTATAGGTATATTCTATAATACTTTTGCCTTAATAGCAATCACACTTTCGTCATAAATTGACCAAACAATCATATTTTGAACATGTTTATGGTTTGCTTCGGATAAAATAAATGAGTCTTTTTCGAATTATTAATAATCTTATTTGGAAAGCCGCATTCCTTCACCGGAGAGAATATCGGTTATCGCTTCATCGGTGAGATCAAGATCAAACCAGTTTTTATAATAATCCCTGGTGGTTTGAACCAGATCAATATCGGTAAATGCGTCAGGATAAAAAAGCTTGGCAATAAAAAGTGCCGCCATATGGGGTTCAATGGATCCCGGGTGGCCCCAGCGGGTGACCCCCACGGGCAAAGTTGTGACCTGCTTATTTTTAACGGCGTTAAGCCCGGTCCACTTGGAATCAGTGAGGATGTATTTTGTGGTATTGGCATCATTGGCAATAATGGCATCAGGGTTCCAGGTATAAATCTGTTCCAATGTGGTCATCGTCTTTTCTGCATCAGAAATCAGGCTGCCTCCTTCGGTGGAAACATTAATTACGCCGGCAACGTCGGTGATCTGGGAACACAGATCACCGTTAAGGTCGGTCCGGGCGGCTTCATTAACCGCATGATACACCGCAACCCGGGAAGAATCCGGAATCCCATAGACTCTATGTTCAACCAGAGCAAGCGTATCCCGGACATAGCTGTTAAAACCTTCGGCCCGTTCGCTTTCATTAAAAACATTCCCGGCAACGGTAATGGCTTTTTCCAATTCTTCCAGGCTGGCATAATCCACTACCACCCAGGGAATACCGGCTTTATCGAGTTTTTCTACCTCCCCCTTATTTTGGGCGGTGCTTTCGCGAATCAGAACCAAATCGGTGTTGGTGGCCAGAAGTTCTTCAATGTTAATGGAGCCTTCCTGAAAGGGCACCGATATGGAGTCAATATCCGGCCGTTTATAAGTCATTAAAACATCCCGCTTGATGCCATTGGGAATACCGACAATCTTGTCTTGCTGATTTAGCATTGCCATAATATGAGCAGTGGAGGCATAAAGACAGGCAACCCGCTGAGGATCTGCGGGAATGACAACCTCTCGATCCATACAGTCCGTCACGGTTTTGGTTGGCCCAACGGATGCAATGGTTTGGCTTTGGCATCCGGATACTAGGGTCATGATTAATATAACCAGTAGGAACAAGCCAAGCCAGCGGCGTTTATTTTTTTGCATAGGAATCCTTTCTCAGATGAATTAATTAGGTAATTGCGAAACTCAAAAGAAACGAACAATGGTTGCTTTGATGTCAGTTTTCACAAACAATTTTGTAACGTCGAGGCGGACATCTCGA
>NZ_LGYO01000045.1 GCF_001263355.1 Acetobacterium bakii | reverse complement strand
ATAAAATCATCGCCATTTAAAGTTATAATAGTTATTTATCCGCTTGTTTTGAAATATGAGGTTCCACCATTGATGATAAGGAAATGTTTTCAACAATAATAAATCACCTTGTCAGACGACTCAACTTTTATTTTCTATATAATCGATGCCGAAAAAAACATACAATCCCAAAATAGCAGTAAACGCCGTTGCTGCAAATACGCTAAACCTTTCCGTGACGCCAAAATATTCAGGTGGCATTAATCCCGTTCCGATTGCTCCCATTAACATACTTAGCAGACAGATGGTTGCAAATATTGCCATAGACCGATATTTTTTCTGTCGATATCCCCCTACCATGATGGTAACAAGTGATGCGATGCTCAAAAGCACAACCGCGGCCGTCACAGCGATGTGCATTATATCTTGAAATGTACCCGCATAGCCACTGGTGGTAAGGGGAAACATCGAATAGCCAATGTTAGATACCCAATTCATGATTGCAAAAAGATAAATCCCGACACGCAGAGTTCTGTTTAAACGGTTCTGAACATAAACGCAGGCAATGGTGACTGCAACAATACCACAGGTTCCGTATACACTGCTAAGCTGCCCCCACAATTCCCGGGATGGCGCATCATAGGCACTCAGATCACTCACTGCCTGACTGAGCCAATTATAGCCTGGGTAAGCCAGGGGCGCAAACAAAACAGCAATCAGGTAGGATAGAAAACTTGCGACCCCAAGTAAACCCAGCCAATTGATTAATTCTCTTTTCTTGATCATTTTCATTCCTCCAAATTACTTACTCTCCAATTATTTTAACCAGTACCCGCTTCGTGTGGGCAAATTAAAATGCAACTCTTTGCGATAAGAAGCCCTCTTTGGCCTCCTTGTTTTTCTTTTATTCTACCACTTTTTTAATTTAAATTCATCAATTGTGACAGAAAAAGAAGGGCTAAGATTATTTTGGTCGAAATATAAAATCAAAAGAAGCCTTACAACATTCTTAATCGCAAGAACTTTTATCGAAGCAATCATGAGCTTTATTTAATACGCGTAATTTATGGACGAGCATAAAATAGAGCGGGAATGCCCATAGAACTACCTCGCACTGCCTTACTTCATTCATCAGTACATCAAATATTCCTTCATCCTTTTCCAATTGATGAATGGATACCTCAAATAATAATCGTGATTTTGTTTAAAATAACTTGATATCGAATTACATTTCGGGCTTATTCACAGGCTTTAGTGTCGTAACCATTAAAACACTTGAGTATTTCAATAAATGCTTCAAGATCAGTGTTTTCCCATTTTGAAGTGCGTTTATAGAACTCTTCTTCTTTTTCTTTTATCGCCGTCGTCGCTTTTCCTCGTCCTAGCTCAGTTAATGCTAATAATGCCCCCCGACGGTCTTCCGGGTTGGTTTCACTTTGAACATATCCTAATTTTTTAAGCTGGCTAACCAGGCGACTCACTGAGCTTCGATCCATTGCCGTGGCTTCAGCTATAGTGGTCGCAGTTGCCGGCCCATTAGCCAGAAGCCAGCGCACGATTAAAAAGGCTGCCGGTTGTAGGGTTGCATCAAAGATTGCTGCCGTTCTGACATTGAGTGCATGTGATGCACTTAATAAAGCATTCAATTGATCGCCGAGATTCAGCTCAAGTTGAAGACGTTCAGGATTTTGGTTTTTTATTTGATTTACCATTCTTTACCTCTCAAAAATTTTACTTGACATATATCAAATATATTTATATACTTGATATATGTCAAGTATATGTCAGATTGCTTTAAACGTCAAGCAATGAAAAACATAACGCTTAACGCAACTCTAAATTTAAGGAGAAACGATGTCAACACAACCGATTGTAGTAATTACTGGTGGAACCAGTGGTCTTGGACAATTGACAGCAATTGAATTAGCCAAACGTGGAATGCAACTGGTATTAACCGCCAGAAGTGAAAAACGCGCTGAAGAAACTGAAAAAATGATCCGGGTGGGTTCCCCAAATGTTAAAACAGCTTTCTATTATGGTGATCTTTCCCGAATGGATGATGTTAACCGCATCGGAAATGAAATTCAGACGGACTATCCTAAAATAGATATCTTGGTAAATAATGCCGGTCTCCATGGCTTTGAACAACGCATAACCAATGATGGTTTATCTGAGATGATGGCTGTCAACTATTTTGCGCCATGGTTATTAACGCAGCTACTGCTACCCTCACTAAAGCACTCAAAAAATGCGCGGATCGTCAACATTGCCTCTGAAGCTTCGCGCAACCACGGTAACCTCAGTCTCCCTAAAGATTTAACAGATACTTCCGAATTTACCGCCAGAGGTTCTTCTCTGATTTACGGGAAGACCAAACTTCTTGATATTATGTTTACCGCGGAGCTTGGTCGTCAGTTGCTGGGAACTGGCGTCACAGTCAACGCTCTTGATCCTGGATTTAATGCGACTGGTCTCGGCCGCGAATTGGGATTTTCTTCGGTGCTTTCCCGAATTTTAAAAGCCCTGCATATTGGGGACCCGCAAAAAGGCGCTGATATTATTGTTCGTTTAGCGACCGATCCAAGGTATCACGGTGTCACCGGAGGTTACTTCAAGGTCGTTACCGGAGATCCCATTACTCCGATTGATCCGGGTGGGGATCATGCCCTGCAAGCGCTGTTATGGACTATTACCGAAAACTTACTTAAGGAAAAAGGCTTTCTTGAAAAACCGATAAACGAAAGGATTAAAATATGAACCAAGATTTAGCTTCATCAACAATCAAAAAAGGACCACTACTGTTCATCATGATACTAGGTGCATTTATTGCCGTATTGAATCAAACCATCATGAGTGTCGCCATTCCTAAATTAATTACCGACTTTAATATTGCAACAACAACAGCACAATGGTTGACGACAGGATATATGCTCGTAAATGGCGTATTTATTCCGGTAACCGCCTATCTGATGCGTCGGTTTACAACTCGTGAATTATTTCTTTCGGCAATGAGTACCTTTCTTGTCGGCTCAATTATTTCCGGGGTGGCTCCCGGGTTTGATGTTCTGCTCATCGGTCGTCTTGTTCAAGCGGCAGGTGCAGGCATCATTATGCCATTATTAATGAACGTTGTGCTTGATATTTTCCCAGAAGAGAAACGAGGCGGCGCAATGGGGTTAATCGGTGTCGCCATTATTTTAGCACCAGCAATCGGTCCCACCTATGCTGGTTACATGCTTGATCATTTTAATTGGCGCGCCCTTTTCTATGGCATTATTCCGTTTGCTGCACTGGTCATTATCCTTGCCTTTTTCTATTTAAAAAATGTCGGACAACGATCCCATCCCAAGTTAAATGTTGGCGGCGTTATCTTATCCACAATTGGCTTTGGCACTTTATTATATGGGTTCAGCAGAGCAGGTGCGACTGGATGGTCAAATATTGAGGTGATTATTACCCTGACTATGGGCGTAATATCCCTGGTTGTGTTTTCAATCACTCAGTTAAAAAGCACTAATCCTCTACTGGAGCTGCGGACGTTTAAATATAACATGTTTACACTGACAACTATTATTAATGTTGCGGTTACGATTGTTATGTATGGCGATATGATGCTGCTACCGATCTATCTGCAAAACATGAGACATTATTCTGCATTTGAAGCCGGTATGCTGATGCTTCCCGGCGCATTACTAATGGGTTTAATGATGCCTATATCGGGGCGGCTCTTTGATCGATTTGGCGCAAAATGGCTGTCTATTATCGGTATTACTATTACGATTGTCACTACTTTCGGCTTTACCTCACTAACCGATTCGACAACTTTCACCTATTTATTGCTTCTTTCTACCGGCAGACGATTCGGAATGGCTTTATTTCTGATGCCGATAACTACCGCCGGACTTAACCAGCTTCCGCCTGCCCTCCACACACACGGCACCGCAATTTCCAATACCGTCAAACAAGTGTCTGGAGCTATTGGTACGGCACTTTTAGTGACCATCTTAACCAAACAAGCACAATTACATGCTGTTGAACTGGCATCTACCGGTCTGATATCCGATCAGTTACAGATACTCTCACAAGCTTCGATCGCAGGAATGAATGATGCCTATCTGGCTGTTATTATTTTCGGATTGATTGGTCTGATGCTGTCATTTTTCATCAAGAAGACAACGCAAGCGATCGAACCTCATCCCATCAATAAATCAGAAGTGCTTGTTAATGAGAGTTACTAACACGTCAAATAGGCTTTTAATTCCGACAGGCCTATTTCTTATCGTATGGACATCAGATAAATAACTGCGATGATCAGTAATATGATACTGTTCCACTTCAGAAAATTAATATCCGATAACTCAAACACATCTTTTTTATTAATCAGCATTAAATTGTATACGCCCCCACCGGCGACTATTACTACAATAGTCAGTGACATGGGACCCATGGTCGCATAGGCGTCCAGAATTACCAGCAAGGCGATGAGAATATAAAGAATCCCCAAATGGCAGCAACTGCTGTTGCCCCAAATATTGCCATGGACCGAGCTTTTGGCCCCGGATTTCATCGAGAAATTTACCGGATACTGATATGATATCAGGATGTTTCGTCCTGAAAAATTTCTTTTAATGGCCGGCCATCGCCATTATAAAAATCAATCCCCAAAATCATTGCCATTGTCGGCGCAATATCGACCATTTCGATGTCACCGAGCTGGTAATTACTTTTTATCCCGGCACCGGAGGCCACAAAAACGCATCGATAATCCGATTTATCCGGCTTGTCCGGCAAATAGCCATGAGTCGCCTGACCGTCTTTTGATGTTTTTAGAATGTCAACAACCGGCCCATCTAAATCATCATCAAAACAGTAGCCGATCTTCGCTTCCAGCATGTAAGCAACGGAGCGGTCCGCATGATACCGATCCAATTCCTTTCGATTATACAGCCTTTGAATCCCATAACAGTCCTTTCTGATGGCTTGATTTAGAATCGCCACTGCCATTTTCTCGGCTTCGCTGTCATTTTCCCGCAAATGCAGATAAGCTGCGCCCCCGGCGCCCTGGATATAGGCCCGCCATTGCATTTTTCCGTTTTCTTCAAATATAAGGCCCTTTTCTTTTAATAACGCATTGAGCTTTACCTTATAGCGGACATTAATCTGACCGTGATCCCCCAGAACCAGAAAGGTCGTATCCTCTTTAATCCCGGCTTTTTCGACGGCCTGAATGACATCACCCAACCGTTTATCCATACGAATTATGGCTTTTTTAACTGCCGGACTGTCAATACCATGCTGATGCTTCGCATCATCCAGGTCAATTAAGTGCATTAACAGCAGATTCGGTTTCTTTTTTATGATCGTCTCCACCGCGCACATGGTTGTAAAATTATCCAGATATGGCTGTTTGAAACCCTTTCGAAAGCGTCCGAATTTCTTTTCCAGGCTCAGGCAATAAAGAGGACTGCCGTTTCTTAAAATTTTCAGAACCTGGCTTTCCTTCTTAATGGCTCTGATCTCCGGCAGATTATAATTAATGGCCGTCCGACCCGTTACCGGCCAAAGGATTCCGGCCGATTTCAGATGATGCTTTTTTAAGCAATCGTAAATCGCCGGTACCTTGATCTCTTTTTTATACCAAAACCAACGCTGCTCCGCTTCCTTTTCAAACGGCTGAAAAGGATTATTATGATAGATTCCGTGTTTATCCGGATAGACTCCGGTTACCATGGTCGTATGAACAACATAGGTCAGGGTCGGATATACACTTGTTAATTGGGTGCTGTAAGCACCATTTTTGATGAGTTTTGATAAATTGGGCAGCCTGCTTGCCATTTCCCAATTGTCTTTTGAAAAAGCATCATAAGAGACTACCACTAAATAATTTGATTTTTTTGGGCCCATTCTTAAATACACTCCATAACTTCAGAACTTTGCCCCTGATCCCCGGGCAATGCTATAAAAATAATAAATCCAATAACAAACAAAGGGATAATCCCCAATATACTTAATCTGGCATTGCCGGTAAGCGTCGTTGTCACTGCCATGATCGTCGGTCCCACAATTGCTGAAAATTTACCAAAAATATTATAGAAGCCGAAAAATTCATTCGACTTTTCCTTGGGAACAATCTTGGCATAATAAGATCTGCTCAAGGCCTGAATGCCTCCCTGCGCAGAACCGATCATCGCCCCGAGAATAAAAACATGCCCGATCGAAGTGATGAAAAATGCCGCTATGCAGGCCGTGATATAGGTCACAATAGCCACCATGATCATGGTTCTGGTTGAAAACCTTTTGGCCAGGTTACCATAAATGAGCGCACAGGGGAATGCAATAATTTGTATAATCAACAGGATTCCAAGTAAAGTGACGGTATCCAGCGAATCCTTCCCCAGGATTTCGGTGGCATAGGGTACCACCATTTTAATGATGGTATCCACCCCATCGATGTAGAAAAAGTATGCCGCTAAAAAGACAAAAACCGTTTTATGACTTCTGATATGCTTAAATGTATTCGCCAGCCGTTTAAAACTGTTAATCACCGGCTTGGGTTCGGGTTCAATATAATACCGCTGCTTCGCATCCCTTATCATCGGAATGGTAAAGAGCCCCCACCAAAGTGCGGTGACAATGAACCCGATCTGGTATCCAATGGCTTCGTCCATACCCATCAGAAAAATCAACCCCAGACTAATACCGAAAGGAATGACACTGGCGATATAGCCAAACGCAAAGCCCATGGAAGAAACCTTATCCATCCGTTCATTACTTGTGACGTCCACGATAAAGGCATCATAGAAGATATTCGCTCCGGAAAAACCAATGGCTGACAAAATAAAGAAAAAAATCAACAGCTGCCACTGTCCACTTGAAGGCGACACCAAGGCAAGCGCGGCCGTTGCAAAAACCCCAAGCAACGTAAAGAACACAAAAAACCGTTTCTTCTTGTCCTTATAATCTGCAATTGTACCCAAAATAGGACTTAATATAGCAATTAATATGCTTGCCATTGAATTAAAATACCCCAGGTCCATGCTGCTTTGAACATTGTCAAACATCCCAAATACGATGGGAAGTAAGGCTGTCGTCACTGCCATTGAATAAGCTGAATTCCCACAATCGACCAAAATCCACGAAATTTCTTCTTTGCTTAACTTCATAAATGATCCTCCTCCGTTGTTTTATAGCTATGATTCACTTGCGAATTTACTGTTGCTCATATGGAACAATAAAGGTGAAACGCGTATACTGACCCAGCTCCGTGTCGATCATTATTTTTCCGCCGATTTTACTGATTTCCGAATGAACTGCGGCCAGGCCCACCCCCCTGCCGGAATACAAATCGACGCTATTCTTTGTGGAAAAGTCGTCCAGAAAAATCGTGGCGAGGATTTGTTCCCGGGTTAGTTGCTCAAGCTCTGCGGCCGCATAGATTTGCTTTTCCAGCGCTTTTTTCCGGATAACATCCAGATCGATGCCACCGCCGTCATCAGCCAGGCAGATTACGAATTGGTCGCCTTCATTTTTCAGCTCACAGGTAATTTCCCCGTATTCCGATTTTTCGGAGCAGGCTCGCTCATCCGGGTCTTCAATCCCATGATCGGTCATATTACGAAACACATGAACCAGCGATTTCATAAAAGGCGAATAGCGACCGCTGTCCATAAAAACATCATCTCCGCTAATGATGATATCGCCGATATTTTTACCAAAACGGTCTGCCAGTGTCTTCACATAATCGTTATAATCCTTAATCATATCTTTTGCATTAATGTAGAAAAGACTATGAAACAGTTTAAGAATAGCCGCTTGCTCTTCCTTTTGGAACACCGCCGCAATTTTATTTTCTATTTCAGCAACCCGTTGCCGACTAACCGTAATCCGATCTTCGTTTTCAAAATACCGAGTCCCCAGAGCCTCGGTGATAATTTCGATATCCGTTTCCAACAGTTTGTCGCAATCAAGCTGCTCAATAAACTCCCGAATTTCATCGTTGGTGATGGTTTCAATCCGGTTTTGCATCTCACTTAAAGTGTCTTCCAACCGATGTAAGGCTGCCGATGTTTGATGAAGAGCGTTAAGAGCAAAATCGCCCTTCATGGTATGAACAATCCGAAAAACATACTGCAGAATTAATTGGGGACTCTGGTTATTATCCAGCAGTGGTAACACGTCTTTTTCAATAAACCCATGCAATTCCTCGATAGCCTGAGTGATTTCGCTTTTACTGCTGATGGCCCGAACAATCAACTTGATATTATTCTTTTCCTCAGCATTTTTCAGCTCCAGCGCTCTTTTTTGGGTAATATCAGTCAGTATCATCATAATTGATTTTCCCGTCTGATGGAGAATGACTTTATATTCGGTTTGAATATACTGATCTAAAATTTTAATTTCTGTTGGTAAAACAGACAGGTATACCTTGTTTTGTATTTTATTGCCATTGTGGAATACATTTTCAAAGACATTCTGCATCATACTGATACCGTCATTGTCAGTAAAATTTTTTATAACTTCTAAAAAATGCTGATTGCCAATTGAAAAACCAAAAATATTATCGCATTCCCGGCTGTATTCTGCTGAAATGATCAAATCGCTGCCAAAGAAAAGAAAGCCCTGTCCAGCATGATCCAAAAGATTCTTGATGGCCGCATTTTTTTGCTCAATCTCAACGCGATGTCGTTTTTCGGCTTCATTCGTCTGTTTCAAGATGCGCTGTTGGGCATTCAAAAGTTCTATTTCCCGTTCCTTGGTTTTAGACATTTCAATCAGAAACTCTCTGATGTTGACAACGCCGGCATAGATTTCGTTTTCCAGAATCACGATAAAGTCATAAATACTGGCTTGGTTTCTACTCATGGCAATAAAGCCAAGTTTAGCCATATCACAGCTTTTGTCCACACAGGTGAGTTCCGATTTCATCAGCAGGGTAACTTCGCGACTCATATACAAAGCATAGCCGAATTGGCTGCCTACTTTCTGATAAAAATCATTCCGCATCAAAATCCCTACCGGTTTTTCGCCATCAATGATGACGACCCCTTCCGATTCTTTGTTTTGTTCAAAGTACTGATGAATTGTGCTCCCATTCTCAATGACGGAAAAAGTTGGTACCACCTGGGCCAGTTTGGCAATTGTTTCAATCATGGGAAAGCTCTCCCTCTACCAATTATTCTAACGCTTCAGCAATCGCATCAATAACTTGATCATTTGCAAACGGCTTAGTGATATAATTCTTAGCTCCGGCATTCAGTGAATCCAGGATGGTACTGCCTTTACCCAGTGCTGTAATCATCACCACTCTGGCCAAAGGATTAAATTTCAAAATATCCTTTAGGGCCGTAATCCCATCAACCTTTGGCATGGTAATATCCATGGTAACCAGATCGGGGGATAACTCTTCATATTTTCTGCAACCCACAGCACCATCACTGGCTTCGCCAATAATTTCATGATGGGCCGCTTCCAGAATTGTCCTCAATTTCTTTCGGGATACCGCGGAGTCATCCACAATCAATATTTTAGCCATAAGAAAAACCTCCTATTATAATTTAGATTTTAGCTTTTTATATTTATTATTGGCCGTCTTGTTCAATAAAATCAGGATTTGCATCAGCAAAAATAAAATCGATCTTTCCAAAACTTAAATGACACGGTATCACGTACAGTGTTCCGACAGGGTTTATCATCCCTGCTTCTTTCACTTCTGTCAGCAGCAGATCAAGCTCGATACCTTTATGGGCAAGCTGGGATAAGAATAGCCCATTATGACAGTTCAGGAATTCTCCCAACGAATCTTTAGCCAAATCATTCATCCCGTCCAGCGCTTCTTCCGCATAGATGGCGGCAAATTGGGTCATCACTGTTTCCGAACCGGCAAAACCGCTGAAAAAATGATACTCCCCTGCGGTTCCCTGGGTAACCAGATAATCAAACGGATAGGAATTAACCGCTACTGCTGCTTCCATTCGGATCTCATCATCAATAAAGCGTAAAATATTCCTGAGAAAGAGTTCAAAATACGCACGCGGTATTCTTGCTTGCTGACCAGATAATGTTTTAAGAAATATCTCCGCAATTTGCGTGATATCATTATTTTTTAAGGCTTGAATTTCATCACTTGTCAATTGCGAATCTTCTTTATATTGAGACAAAACCGCTTCATATTGCTCAAGGGTAAAAAAGCCCTTCTCAATGAGAGCCTGCCCTAATAAAACATTTGATTTTTTCTGCATATTCAAGATTTCAGTCAACTGATTTTCTGTCAGATGCCCCTCTGCTATCGCCAATTCACCAAATTTTTGATCCTTAGCAGCCTGAAGCTTATGGATACTGTCGACTTGCATTGCATTCATGTAACCGGAATCCATCGCTAAAACGCCCAATTTCACCTTGACTGATTTCTGTTCCGCTAACACTTTTTTGAGTTCTTCCGGTTTGATTAATTTTTTCTCCAAAAGATAATTGCCAAAATACTGATTAAACATAAAAAACTCCTTTCAAAGCAGATTTTTAAACGCTATTGTTAGTCTGTAAAAAAATAAATGGTTACTTATGAATAAGCAACCTTTAACATTGATACAATAACATAGCCATGTTACCTTTATATAAATTTTTTGTTATAGTCTGGTTAAATTCTACCAAAGACCGCCGAGACTAAACTTTTTCGAAGGTGTGGGAACGTTTCGTTCGTCATATTCCCTCAAAACAGCCAAAATAACGATAGCATACCATTAATATTCAATGAGCATAACCCTTTCTAATATAGAAATAAAAAGCTGTTTAAAGAGAAGAAAGCTGTTATAATGTTTATCAATGCTATTCGTTCAAGAAAGGGTAATAAAAGGTTTGAAGAATTTGGTGGTTTTTTGGTTAGCTTTTAATCGTTGCACTTATTAGCGCCTTATGCTCTGAACAGTTTACTGCCATAACCCTCAGCCTCAACCACGACGGTGCAATCAACGGAAGCCGATAGTCAATTAACACGTTTTACATCTGATTTGTATTAAAATCCAAACTGAAATAAAGGAGGGTTATTCGTTGAGAAAATACACCTGTTCCATTTGCGGTTATGTTTACGACGAAGCAATTGGTGATCCCGCTAGAGGAATTGCACCGGGAACAAAATGGGAAGATGTTCCGGAGGACTGGCATTGCCCACTGTGCGGTGCGACAAAAGCTGACTTTGCGGAAGATAAAATTAATAATAAGTCTGCCACACCAGAACTAAGTATTGTCGAAAATGAAGCGAACAGTATGAGTGAGCTGTCTTTCGGAGAAGTTAGCGCATTATGCTCTAACCTTTCAAAAGGATGCGCAAAACAGTATCGTTTGGAAGAGGCCGAATTATTTAATCAATTGGCTGAATTCTATAAAGCAAAAAGTAGTATTGCAGGCGCAGGTCAACTAAAGGATATCAGCACCCTAGGCGAAAGGGATTTGGCTTCAGGCTATGTGCAGGCAAATCTTATTGCAGCTGATGCATCAGATAGAGGAGCACTCAGGGCGCTTGTATGGGGAGAAAAAGTTACAAGAATCCTAAACTCTATTCTTCGCAGATATGAAAAACAACAGGATACCTTACTTGAAAATAAACACCTTTATGTATGCGATATTTGCGGTTTTGTATATATAGGAGATAAACTTCCTGATATATGTCCTGTTTGTAAAGTTCCAAACGAAAAAATCACTGAGATCAAAAGGAGGTAGAAAAAATGCATGCAATTAGAAATATAAATCTATGCACAAAAGATTGTCTTTGCTTATATGTTTGTCCAACAGGAGCAACTGATACGGAAACAGGTCAAATTGATGCTTCCAGATGTCTGGACGGATGCCGAATATGTATCGATGCTTGCCCCTCCCATGCGATTTCACTAATTCCTGCGGCATTTCCCGCTCAGCAGAGAAAAACAGATACTGTTAAGAAAACACTGTTATCTTTAGCTGAAAGTAAGGTGAAACAAGAACAGATTGCTGCATATATTGAAAAAAATACAGATAATCCTGTTCTGAAACAACTTGCCCAGGTATTATGTATATCAAATCAACTTATGGCTGAAGATCTTATCCGTGAATCAGGCTATATGCTTCCGCAGAGCCAGAACGTGCAGGACTTCCTTAAGTTATTGCTTGACACCGATCAGCCCGAAGGTTTTCCAAAAGAGGTTGTCGAAAGATTATTAGCAATTCTTAATTTGGAAAACCTTGATCAAACGGAATAAATATTTTATTACCCATGCCCTATATGCAGGAATATTGAAAAATCATAGCGGAGTGCCAGTATCCCATAATTAAATTGTCCTTGCCGTTTACATCATCTTTATCGGATTTGACTCTGACAGACGTATTTCTTAAAATATTGACATCAGATAAATTACTGCGATGAACAGCAAGATAATGCTGTTCCACTTCAAAAAATTAATGTCCGATAAGTCAAACACTTCTTTTTTATTAATAATCACTAAGTTGTATATGCCCCCACCGGCGGCTATAAATACGATGATCAACGACATCGGACCCATGGTCGCATAGGAGTCCAGAATTACCAGCAAGGCGATGAGAATATAAAGAATCCCCAAAATATTAAACTGATCCTTGAATCTTTTTGCCGTCGCTCCCTGTATAACATTCCCTGCCAATCGCTTTTTATATTGCATGTGGTAAACGAAAGACAGAACTCCCACCACTAGGCTCAATAATGGAATAATAATTTTTAAAAGCTGATCACCGGTAAAACTCATTTTTACAGCACCTCTTCTCTCTTTTGTTAAAACTATTTTAAAGTCTTTTGCCTGATTATAATACATTTGCATTTAATGCACAACACATAGGTATTCCGGCCCGTTTAATGTCATGCTTTAATGCTGATTAAAGAAATAAAAAATAGGAGTGGTGAACTTGAACAATGATACTCTGTTGAGTATAGGCGAGCTCGTTAAAATATGTAAAGTCTCTCATAAAACTTTACGTTATTATGATCAATTAGGTCTGTTAAAACCGGCACTGGTCAATCAAAATAATAATTACCGTTTTTATAAAAAATCGCAAATTACTCGACTAACCGCAATCAAACAATTACTGGAATTGGGTATTTCACTGGAAGACATCAGCACCTTTTACAATCAAGATACCCCTTTAACTATTTTTGACAATTTAAAGCATCTTTTAGGGACACAAGAAGCGAGTATCGAAAATGAAATAACCCTGCTTTCTGACAAACTTAAAAAAATCTAAATCATGAAATCCCATTACGCTGATATCATAGAAAATTTGAACGGTACGAATTTAATTGCGCGAATGGATTTAAATAAAGACGCTTCTTATTTAGTAAACATCGAATTAGATCCCAATAAAGCCAATCTTGAAAGCAACGTTATCGATATTCACGCCGGAGCCACAGAAACAAGCTGGATGGCACTTTCCTACCCAAATCTGGTAAATACTGAGAATGCCAAAGCTTTAAAACCAACCAACCTGACCTTCGCCGATTTAAAACAATGGATTAAAGGCGGCGAAATTGCAAAAGGCATTACACCGCTGGGCTATTGCGGCAATCCATCAAACATTGACTTGTCAAAAATAAAAATCATGGCAGATGCAATTGCCGAAAAATATTCAGCCGAAATAATCAATGTTTGCAATCATTAAAGACAAAAGCTATATCAGCGACGCCGCCATTAACATTTAACCGTTCCTCAATGATGTTAAATGATAATAAGACAAAAACTTTATTCTTCGATTAAGGGAGATCTAAATGAAAATCCGCAACGACTATACCTGCCCACTTGAGATTGTCCATGACATTATCAAAGGTAAATGGAAAACCATCATCATTTTTCAAATGCGATCGGGTTCTGTATCGCTGTCGCAACTGGAGAAAAGCATTGAAGGGATTAGTCAAAAAATGCTGTTGCAGCAATTAAACGAGCTTCGGCATTTTGGCCTTGTTGACAAAATCAATGCTCAGGGTTATCCGCTTCATGTTGATTATTACCTGACCGAAAGGGGCCAACGCATACTCAAGGCCGTTGTAATTATGCAGGAAATTGGCATTGAGTACATGGTCGAGCACCGACCGACCGAAATTTTAGATCAGAAGGGAATCTGTTACCCCAAATAATAGTCGCACTTCACTTTCATCCATACCCACAAAAAAGTGGGTAATTTACCTCTTGGAAAATATGAATTATACTGTAAAAAACAAGGAGGTTCAACATGGACAAAGCATTAATATTAATCGATGTGCAAAACGATTATTTTAAGGGCGGGCGGTTTGAGCTTAATCATCCGGAAGAAACGGCACTTAACGCCAAAAAAGCTCTGGACTTCTTCAGGAATAAAGCTCTTCCCGTCTTTCACGTTCAACATATCAATACGAGGGAGGATGCATTCTTTTTTATTTCTGGAACGGAGGGTATTCATATCAACGCAATGGTCGCTCCCCTTCCCGGCGAAAAGATAATCATCAAAAACACGCCGGATAGTTTTTTTAATACGGATTTGCTGCTGCGCCTGAAGGAATTGGAAATCAAACAATTAGTGATCTGCGGCATGATGAGTCATATGTGTGTTGACACAACGGTACGTTCGGCAAAGGGACTGGGCTATGAAATTGAATTATTGAGTGACGCCTGTACCACCAGAGATTTAGTGTGGGAAAACGCCTCTATTCCTGCTGCTGTTGTCCACGCTGCTTTTATGGCTGCATTGCATATTGCTTTTGCTGCTGTGAAAACTACAGCAGATTTTATCAAATCTGATTCATAAAACTCACAGAGCAGCCCAGAAAAATTCTGAATTATAATTACACTGTGCTTCCTTTTTTTGATAGAATACAATTGTTGAAACAATCGTATTCTATCAGCAGTTGCATCATCTCAGTATTCCGGAAAAGCCAGGTAAAAATATTCCTATAATAAATTGCAGTGGGTGAATCAATGAAATATTACAAGTGTGATAAACATAAAATCGAATTTGCGTTTTTAGACAATTCCAGCCTTTCTTTTGAGCGCCACAATCACATTTCAATTTATGCTGTTGGCTTGCTCCTTAAAGGCAGCGTCGTTTTGAATAAAGAAAACATTGCGTATCAATTCACCGATGATGATTTGTTCATTATCCCTCCGTATATGGTTCATTCCCTCGTCCCTACTTCTGAGCACTATTCCATTGTAACTTTATGCATTGGTACTGAATTTCTGGACACCTATGATTTTAAGGATGGGAAAGCACTTTTAAGCGACCTTGCTGGCCGCTTGGTTTGCGATGGCGTTCTCACCCATCTCCAGGTTGAAGCCTTTTCAGATGCCCTGGAGCTGGTGTATGATATGTACAGCAAACCTGATTATGACTATGCCGAAATCATTTCTGAAACAAAAAATTTTATCGAAGCCCGGCCAGAAGATGATATAACCTTGGATGCCTTATCTCAGAAGATATTTGTCAGCAAGTATTATCTGATCCGGGAATTCAAAAAAACCATTGGTTTGTCGCCCCATCGTTTTCAGATCCAGAATCGGATCAGAAAAGCCCAGCATCTTCTCCAAAACGGATCAGCGGTTACCGAAACTGCACTGGCAATGGGATTCTATGATCAGAGCCATTTTATTAAATATTTCAAAAAAATAGTGGGCATAACACCGACCGAATATATCGATTCACTGGAAACCCTGGATTAATGGGCAATTTTTTACAATCGTCTGAGCGCTGGCTCTGATATATTTATTTTAGCAAGCACTTACTAATTAATTAGTGCATCCTAAAATAAAGCGAGGTATTTCAAATGAACCCATCAGAAACTTTTCTAAACTTTAACAACGGCGTCTTGGCGGTTCCGAATTGCACAAAAGAATTCAGCGGTCTTCCCTGGATGCCGCATCCCGCATTTGAAGGGGTGGAATTAAAACACATTGTCACCGCCCAGGATACGAACGGACTGTTCAGTTATCATCTTGTGAGAATTGCGCCGAATAAAAGCATTCTGAATCATATCCACGAAAAGCAATTGGAGACCCATGAAGTGATTGGCGGTTCCGGAACATGCATTAATTCTGGAACGAACATCCCCTATGAACCGGGCACGCTCTCCATTATGCCTGCCGGCATTGAACACGAAGTGACTGCCGGCGCTGATGGCCTTTATCTGTTCGCAAAATTCTTCCCCGCATTATCCTGATCTGTTAATGCAAAGCTTCCTGCTGATACCCGAAGGCCTGTTCCAGCACCATTTTATTTATGGCATTAATAAGAGCTAGGGCACTGGCACGCATCACATCCTGTTCGATGGCCTTCCCCGCGAATAACTGGTCATCACATCGGATTTGGGTGGTGACCTTCCCCAGACTTCCTTTTCCCCGGCTTAGGCTATTGATCCGGTAATCGATGAGTTCCATTGGCGCATCGACGGCTTCCATAATTGCCCCATAGAGGGCATCAATGACACCTGACCCCGTTTGCCGCGTCACCACTTCTTTGTCCCCTTTGGCCAGCGTCACCGTTGCCGAGGGCAAACCGCGGGCCACTGTCATCTCATAATTGATCAGTTGCCATAGTTGCGGGTTATTGCCGCTGCTGGGGATTGTACTGTTTTTGAGCAGGGTCAACACGTCATTGTCGTAAATTTCTTTTTTTGCATCCGCCATCGCCAGAAACTGTTGATAGATTTCTCCCATGGATTCCTCGGGTATATCAAAACCCAATTGCCGGGTAATGTGCATAAAAGCATGCCGGCCGGATCTGGCGGTGAGAACAATTTCCATGGCTGGTGCGCCAATGGTTTCCGGATCCATAATTTCATAGACATCCTTTGATTTGAGCAGCCCGTCCTGATGGATGCCCGAGGAATGGGCAAAGGCGTTTTCCCCGGTAATGGCCTTGTTCACCTGAATATCCAAGCCCATGGTGGCACTGACCATCCGGGAGGTTTCATAGATTTGCCGGGTATCCACCGTAGTGTGTCCGCCATAATAGGCTTCATGAAGCGAAATCCCCATGACCACTTCCTCCAAAGCGGTATTCCCGGCTCGTTCGCCAATGCCATTAATGGTACATTCCACCTTATCGGCACCGTTTTTCACGGCTGCCAGGGTATTGGCCGTGGCCAAACCGGTGTCATTATGGCAATGCACACTGAGCAGCACCTTGGGGTCGAGGTTTTTGAGCCGATCATTGATCCGATAGATCAATTTCCCGAATTCATCAGGAATGGCAAAACCGACAGTATCCGGCACGTTAATGATGGTGGCACCAGCTTTTACCACTGCCTCAATGGTCTGCCAGAGATACTCAAATTCCGAACGACTGGCATCTTCCAGGGAATACTGGACCTGGGGCAGCAAGCGGCGGGCATATTTAACCGCACCCACACCCATATCGATCACCTGTTGGGGGGTCTTTCTGAATTTCTTCGATACATGAACCTCTGACGACCCCAATACAATATGAATCAGGGGATTTTCGGCTTCCCGAATACTCTCATAAATGCAGTCAATATCGGATTCTACCGCCCGCCCCAGGGCCGCAATCCAGACGTCCTTGCCAATTTTACGGCTGATGGCTCGAACTGCCTCAAAATCGCCCTGGGAAGATGAAGGGAATCCCACCTCCATCATATCCACCTTCATTTTTGCAAGCTGCTCGGCGACAGCCAGTTTTTCAGCCAGATTGAGCTTGGCTCCCGGTACCTGTTCCCCATCTCTCAACGTTGTGTCGAACACATAAATTTTTCTTGACATAATCTTTCTCCTTATATGAATTTTGAGTAAAAAAAGCTCCCTCTTCATCTCTGCCAGAGACGAAAAGGGAGCTTTCCGCGGTACCACTCTTATTCATACAGGCTAACTGTATGCACTTTCTCGATACCCTTTATTCTTCCCATGAAAACTATTTTTGTATAAAAAAACGCCTGTCTCAAACGAGACAGACGAAAATCTGCTATACCACTCTATTTTATACGGTTTGTCTTCAATACGGGTTTAATAAAACCGATATCCATCCCTTGTAACGGTGGGTTTCCGTCTTAACCTACTCTTTCACCTTATTTTATCGGCGTAATTTCAGCAAGCAACTTAGAGGTGAGTTCGTCATTTTTTAATTTCTGCTTCACACCGACCAGCAGATCTCTGAAAATCATCCAACAACTACTATTCCTCATCAACGTCTTTTTTATATTTTATTTATCATAAACGAATCAATCCCGCTTGTCAAGCTTATTTTGTATCCATCAATCAATTTTTATGCTTAGTTATTCCTTACGGTTGCCCATTTTATTTTCTTGAAGCAAGGCTTCATCCAGGGTTCGTGTTTTTTTCCCCATGAGTCGCAGCAAGGTTAATCCCGCTCCAAAAAGACAGATCACCCCTGCTGTGATATAGACGATTCTCATGCCGTTGATGAAGGCTGCATTTTGGCCGGCCACATAATCCGTCACCCGATAGCCCAGATCTGAACTCATGCTGCCGTACAGCAGGGTGGTGGCCAAGGCAATCCCACAAACCATGCCCATATTTCGTACCAGGGCATTGATGCTCCCGGCAATCCCCAGCTGATGTCTTCCCACGGTTGACATGATCATTGAATTATTAGGGGATTGAAACAAGCCCATGCCCACCGATAAGACGACAATGAAGACAACCATGGTCATCAGGGGCGACTGTTCGGTGAGAGTTGACATCAGGAACAAACCCAGACTGATGAGCAGCAGACCGATGAAGGTTAACATTTCGGATCCGATTTTGTCGGATACATGACCACTGACCGGTGCCAGCACCGCTAGAATCAATGGGAAAATCATCATGATCAAACCCGCCTGCTCCGGTGAATAAACCATGATATCCTGAAGATAGAACGGCTGAATAATGCTGTTGCAAAAGAGCCCGACAAAGGTAATAAAGGCACAAAATATGCTCAGCGAAAACAGCTTATTCTTAAAAATATCCAATGGGATCAACGGGTTTTCGCGTTTTTGCTCAACCAGTATGAAAGCGATAAATGATACCATCGACACCATAAAGCTGGTCAGAATCAACGGATTGGCAAAGCCCAGACTTGGTACCTGGCCCAGCGCCACAAACAATGGCACGATACTGAGCATAAACAGCGCTGCCCCCAGGAGATCAAGCCTACCGGCTGCTTTTTTATTGCTTTTCGGCAGCAACTTTACGGCAAAGAATAAGACAACAATCCCGACCGGGACATTGATCAGAAAGATATACTCCCAACTGGAAGCACCGACAATAATGCCCCCCAGACCGGGGCCAACCAGTGAACCCAGGGCCACCGATGTGCCGGTTAAACCCAGTGCCTTGCCGCGCTCAGAGGCCGGAAAAACCTGGGTAATAATGCCCTGATTGTTAGCCATGGTTGCGGCGGCACCGACGCCCTGAACAATCCGGGCGCCGATCAGTACCGGGAACGCACTGGTAATGCCGCACAGCAGCGACCCAAGGGTAAACAGCGCAATTCCGAAAATAAAGATTTTGGTCTTACCCAGCATATCCCCCAGTTTCCCAAAAATGAGGATAATCCCCACAATTACAATTAAATAACTGGTCACTACCAGTTGAATTTGAGATGTATCTACATCCAGGGTCCGAGCCATCTGCGGCAGTGCCACATTGACGATACTGCTGTCCAGGGTTGCCATAAAGGTAGACATGACAACAATCAGTAGAATCGGCCATTTATTTTTCTCATATGTTTTTTCCATTATTCCTCTTCGTCTCTCAGCTGCAAGGTTCGCATAAATATTTTCTTCATGGATGCTAAGGTAACTTCCTTCTCTTCCGGGGATAAATCCGCGGTGACTAAATCGACCATCTTCTGAATTTCTCCATGGATCTGGGGCAGTAAGCCTTTCGCTTTTGCGGTCAGAAATAATTGATAAGCCCGACAATCCCCTTCTTTTCCCACTTTATAAGCATAATCCAGTTCGATCAGCCGTTTGATGGTGCGGGTGGTCATGGCCTTATCGTTGCCGATTTTTCGGCTAAGCTCATGGAGGCTGGCCCCTTCATTTCTTTCCAAAATAAAGAGATAGGGCATCGATCCGCTGGTTAAGTCAAATTTTTTGAGTACCTTGTCCAACTGAATCTGGTTGTTTCTAAATATTTTATTGTTAAGCATAATAAAATGCATGTTTTCAATTTCCACTACGATTCTCCTTTATCATTGACTAGTCAACCTTATTATAAGTTTTTATTGTTGAGTTGTCAACTATATATTCTTGATTAATATTTATGTTTTCAGCTAAAAAGTTATTGACAGATTTATACTATGTGTAATATAGTATGCTGTGAAAGGAGGTATCACCATGGACATACAGCTTAAAAAAGGACTGCTGGAAACATGCGTTTTAACCATTCTTAATCGTGGTGATTCCTACGGTTATCAGATCATCAAGGATGTCAGCCCCTATATCGAAATTTCCGAATCAACACTTTACCCTATATTAAAGCGATTAGAATCAAATGATTGCCTTACTGTAACTTCCGCCGAACACAACGGCCGGCTCCGAAAGTACTATAAAATCACCCCAACAGGCCAGGAAAAAATACATGATTTTCTGGACAACTGGAAGGAAGTAATGACTGTGTATAATTTTATAACCGAGGAAATGAGGTCTTTTAATAATGAATAAAACAAAATTCTTACAATGTCTTGGGGAGAAGCTTACGGCACTTCCCGAAAACGAAATCGAAAAAACCCAGGGCTTTTATTTGGAAATGATTGATGACCGTATTGAAGACGGCATGACTGAAGATGACGCAGTGGCCGCCATTGGAAATATTGATACTATTGTGAATGACTTATTGCTGGATCTGCCCCTGGCTACCCTGATGAAAGCCAAAATAAAACCAAAAAGCGGACTGAAAACATGGGAAATTGTATTGCTTGTGCTCGGCTTTCCGCTCTGGTTTCCGCTGCTCGGTGCATTTTTCGCGGTTATCCTCGCAGTGTATGCGTCGGTATGGGCTGTTATCATCTCCCTTTATGCCGCTGTGGCGTCCCTTGTGCTCGGCGGCATCGCCGGTACCTTCAGTATTTTCTTTGCCCAAAGCTTGGCATCCGGTCTGTTTATGTTGGGATGCGGTTTATTTTTTGCAGGGGTCGGGATCCTGGCATTTTTCGGAGTAACGAAACTATCGATCTGGCTTGTAAAGTTTACCGGATTATTCCTGCGCTGGGTTAAATCATTGTTTATTAAAAAGGAAGTGGTGCAATAAATGAATTCCATAACTAAAAAATTACTGATCGTTGCTGGTGCCCTCATCATTCTGGGGACGGCTTTGGGGATTACCGCCACTACCATGGTCGGTTTTAATTGGGCGTCGCTGGGTACCCGGCAGCAGCCTTATGAAGAAAAGAGCTATACCTACGATCTGGCCGGCATTACAGATTTATCAGTCAGCGATGTAAGCGCTGATGTGATTTTTGTGAGCTCAAATGAGGATGCGATCAAAATCGACTGCTATGAAAATGAAAAAGAATATTACGACATTAACGTGTCTGCAAATGGCCAGCTGCGGGTAAACTATTCTTCTCACAAACGCTGGTTTGAATTCATCGGCATTAATTTTCATTCCCCAGAAAGAACGCTCACCGTTTCAGTTCCGTCTAAATTCACCGGTGCAGTCAATGCATCTACGGTTAGTGGCGATATAACCATGTCAAAGCTGGGCCTTTCAGAGGCGTTGGCCGTCAGCACTACCAGCGGTGAAATAAGCCTTAACGACATCGTCGCAGCCGGGAAATCTTCGGCCGCATCTGTCAGCGGTGATATAGAACTTAAAGCAATCAAAATCAATGGTGATTTAAAACTTAGCACCACCAGCGGGAGTTCCAAAGTTTCCTCTGCTCAAATTGCGGGCGACCTATCTTTAAACTCAATCAGCGGTGATGACGATCTCGAGAAAACAACTGTCGAAAATAATGTTTCCCTGGAAAGCACCAGCGGCAAGGTTGTATTCAATGATCTCATCGGTAATGACATTTCCATATCCACCATCAGCGGTGATGTTTCAGGTAATATTATCGGAGATCCTAACACCTATTCAATTAAGGCAAATACTGTCAGTGGAGACATCAATCTGCCGCCCTCTGCAAACGGCACTAAACTCCTGGATATCTCAACCACAAGCGGTGATATTGATATTACAATCAATGCCGGCGTATAAACTGCCAACTCAAGCCAGGATCAATTCTGGCTTTTTTCATCCAAAAAATAAATACAACGATCAAACCAATTAAGGTTTGATCGTTGTACTTACAGGGTGCCACACACCGTCTTCGCAGAAGACAGTGTGGAAGCATTACATAAGGTGCATGCTTATTTAAGCTATTCTTTTTCGCGGCCGATTGATATGACCTAAAGAATTCCTTTTTTTATAAAAGGATATTTCTTATTCGCCGCACTCATCACTATGCTGATGTTCGTGACAGACAGAACCTGTGGATATCAATTCTCCCATTAAATAAAGTTTAGCAAGATCTTCTGCTTTTCCAGTAGCACCGGTAATGACTTCAATGTTTTTTTCATTGAAAATATCAACGGCTCCGCCGCCCATACCACCGGAAATAATAACATTAACGCCTTGTTCATCTAAAAAGACAGGTAAAAATCCTGGTTTATGGCCTGGGTTTGGTACCGCTTCAATTTTAATGATTTTACCGTCAACTGTATCATACATCATAAAACTTTCACAATGGCCAAAATGGCCGGAAACCAACCCATTATCGCTTGCTACTGCTATTTTCATTTTATCTTCTCCATTCGTTTCTGAATTTTTTGGTTCGTTTTCTAAAACATTTGCTACATTATCCAGCCAATTACCATCAAACAGTTCAATCATTCCCTTATCACAGGCTGCGGCAATTTTAGGATCGATTGGCATTCTGGCCAAAACCTCAAGCTGATGTTCCTTGGCGATTTCTTCAATATGACTTTCCCCAAAGAGTTTATGTTCCTTGTCACAATCCAGACATTTAAAATAAGACATGTTTTCAACAAGTCCGATAATGGGAATTTTCATCATTTCAGCCATCTTAACTGCCTTGGTTACGATCATCGAAACCAGTTCCTGGGGTGATGTCACAATAATAATGCCGTCAACCGGTAAAGACTGGAACACCGTCAGGGGAACATCCCCGGTGCCCGGTGGCATGTCAACAAACATATAGTCAATATCTTTCCAGATTACTTCGGTCCAAAATTGTTTGACTGTTCCCGCAATCACAGGACCTCTCCAAACAACGGGGTCGGTTTCATTTTCCAATAGAAAGTTGATGGACATGATCTCAATTCCGGTTTTGCTTGCAACTGGATACAATCCCAACTCACTGCCAGCGGCTTTTTCATTGAGTCCAAAAGCTTTTGGAATTGAAGGCCCGGTAATATCAGCATCAAGAATCGCGGTACGATACCCTCTTCTGTTCATTTCTACGGCAAGCATTGAGGTTACAAGGGATTTTCCAACCCCGCCTTTGCCACTCATAATACCAATAACTTTTTTCACACTGCTTAATTCATTTAACTTTTCAGAAAAATCAATTGGTTCTTTTCTTTCTTCGCAATCGTCACTGCAACTGCTGCAGCTTTCAGTACAATTTTCGCTCATCAACATTTCTCCTCTTTGGCTAGTTTTTTTTGTGAATCATTATATATAAAATATTTTAATATTAAAATATTTTAAAGAAATTTAATCTGTGAAAAATCAATTGTCCCATCGGCATTGACAAGTTTAGAATCACCACTCACATGTTCAATCTTACCAATAAACATTTCATGTGAACCAGTTACGATGGAATCAACGATTGTACATTCAATATTTACCGGACAATCTGTTAAAATAGGGGCATTGACTATTTTTGCATCCTCAAGTTTAACATTCATAATCTCCAGTTTATCTTCATCTCGTTTACTATGACTGCCTAAATAATTAAAGGTTTCTTTGTAATTTTCATCAACAAGATTAACGACAAAACACCCGGACTCTTTTATCATATGGTATGAATAACGGGAAGGCACAATACCTACCATAACCATGGGCGGATCATAACTGCAATTGCCACAATATCCAACTGCCAGAACGTTGTTTTCTCCATTCAGACCACGACACGATACCAGCACCTTTGGTACCGGGTTCAAACACGACTTCATATTTGCTTTAACTTTATCCATTAACAAACTCCTTTGTAACCTAATAACATAGCACATAATCTACGATATTACGATTTTTTTTAATAATTAATGATTTCTACATACCTTCGTTGTCTTGCTCATTATTCCATGACAGAAATCTTATTGTTCTTATCACTAAATTTGATGCAGGAAAACATCCATTGTTTTATTAAATACCTGTCGCACCCCAGCACCTGCTTCACAATAAATATCCACAATGGTTTGCCCATTATTAATGGCTTTAAGTGCATTTTCATCATAAGGAATACTCCCGGTAAAGGGTAAATCCATTTTTTTACAAAACGCTATGATCTTTTGGGTATTTTCGATATTCGTATCGTATTTATTAATGCAAACTGCAATCCGCGTATGAAATATTTGAGCGGTTTTAATGATCCGCTCCATATCGCTGATCCCTGAAATCGATGGTTCTGCAACAATTAATACCATATCCACACCGCTTAATGAAGCAATAACCGGACAACCAATGCCGGGAGAGCCATCGATAATTGCAATCTCGGCATTTTCACTTGCGAATTTCATTTGTTTTTTAACCTCAGTAACAAGCATTCCGGATGTTCCACTTCCCATTTTAAGCTGTGCTGTTGAAAACACGGCGTCACCCTGATAAAGGATAAGTTCTCCTGCTACGTTCGCTTTTAAAGTTATGGCACTTGCCGGACAAAATGCTTCACAAACCCCACACCCTTCACAGGCATAAGAATCCACCTGATAAGTGTCGTCTTTCAACACAACCGCATCAAATCTACAATTGAATTTACAAAGGCCACATTTAATACACACTGCCTGATCGATTTCAGCCTTAGGCATTCCCATAAAATCTGTACGCTTTGGATCTGACCCATGCTTGAGCACCAAGTGCAGATTAGGTGCATCGACATCACAATCCGCATATGCTTTGGCTTCAGATAATTTAATGAATGCGCTGGCTACGGTTGTTTTTCCGGTGCCGCCCTTTCCGCTAAGAATGAGTAATTGCTTCATGGGAAACCTCCTTTGTGACTGTTTGAAGAAGAGCTGAAAATAAGGCATGATATTTCGGTGATACTCTTGATGCAATTTCAGCATTTGAGTTAATCTTGCCTAATTCTTTGTCATAAGGGATTTCATCCAGTACTTTAATTCCGTTTTCCAAACAGAATTTCTTGATTAAATTTTCACCTTCTAAACACTTATTGATCACAACACCATAAGGTTTGTTGAAAATTTTCACCAATTCATAAACCATTTGTAGGTTATGCAACCCAAATAATGTGGGTTCTGCAACTAAGATACAATAATCCGCATCACGAATGCTTTCCATAACAATGCATGCACTGCCAGGTGGACAATCGACAAAGATCATTTCTTGTTCATCTGAAATTTCAGAAAACAGTTTTTTGATAATCGGTATTCCTGAAACTTCTCCGGTATTTAAAATCCCGGAAAAAACTTTAACTTCTTCGGAAATTCCCTTTTGTATTTCTCCAATAACCTTATCCTTTTCGGTCAAGGCTTTATTAGGACACAGCATTATACAACCCCCGCAGGAGTGACAAATTTCATCAAAAACAATTAATTTGCCAATGATGGAAGCGAGAGCATTGAATTTACAAAAATCAACACAGATCCGACAACCGTTGCAAAGATCCTCATCAACAATGGGAATCTTGATGGTTACCTTTTCGTTTTCCACCCCGCTTGGTTTGAAAAATAAATGTCCGTTGGGTTCTTCAACATCACAATCGACATAAACGGAATGCCCGGCGACTGCTGCCAAATTTACGGATACTAACGTCTTTCCAGTGCCACCTTTTCCGCTCAGTACTGCTAGTTTCACTTTTTATTCAACCTGCTTTCTATGACCGCCAGGGATGCCTCAACCGATGTCACATCACCAAATATTCCAAGACAGGTTATGTGTTGGGGACACACACCGGATATTTCACTGACAACAACATCTGAAGTCTTTTCAGCAATGTCACTGGCTACCAGCATACTGACTATATCCCCCTGACATAAACCTACCGCAGTGAATTCGTTTTGAAGAATGCGATCGGTGATCGTTCGATCTGATATTTTTCGGGCAATTATTTCTAAAGTTCCTCGGGATACTCCATTAATTAACTCGATTTTCATCAGTTACTGACCTCCAATGCCATGAAATCCGGCATGAAATTTATCAAGTGCACCTAGTTTGCCATCATTGTAAGCACTGACATTCTCCTGAACAGATCCTACTGTACTTTTGAAAATTTGAACCTTCGCTGCTTTAAAAACATCGGCTGCATTTTCGCCGCAACGCGGTGTAATTAATACATCTGTTTGATTATCAACAACAATTTGAGCTGCCTTAATGCCTGCTCCACCGGGACTGGTTGCCGCATCGTTAATAATAAATTCGCCCTTTTGGGCGACTGTATCATAAATATAAAAATAGGGTGCACGTCCAAAAGACATACAAACGTCGGATTCCAGGGAATTTTCATCTGTTGGTATAGTTATTTTCATTGTTTTCTCCTCATTCTATATTTTTTTGTTTTTTAGATTGTTCAAGGGCTTCCTTGATTCTCTTTTTACGACATCTGCCACAACCGTATACCTGTTGTCCTTCTTCGCATAATTTATAATTTCCGCCTTCAATTTTTAAGATAATCCCATTGACTAATGCATTCGCCAATTTTTTTCTGGCATCATTATAAATACGTTGAACCGTTGTTCTAGCTACCTTCATGCTTTCAGCACACTCTTCCTGGAGCATTCCCTCCAGATCAATGAGCCGAATCGTTTCATATTCTTCCACCGACATCATGATAATGTCAGCATCCATATTTTTTGCATTAAGCGGACCAAATAAATTAGTTTCAGGCAGACAACAAACTTTTTTTCGTTTAACAGGTCTTGGCATATGTATTACTCCTTTTTATGATTGACATATGTCTTTATTTAGTTATTATTATACCTCTTTAAAAACATATGTCAATTACTATTTATAATAAATAAACCCAAAAAATTGTTTTTACGCTGGAAAAGTCGCCATGAAAATGATATGATGTAGACATTATTTGCACTGCTTTTTATGATTATTACCCCAAACTCAATTTTATATCTTACAAAAATTTAAAGACAATGAGGAGATTTTATATGAAAACATGTTTTAGTTGTGGCATCAGTCTCGAAGACGATGATGTTTATGAAGTAAAAGGAAAATCCTTTTGTGATGATTGCGCCATGGGACAACATAAGGTGACCCAAACCTGTGATCCAGGGGCTGTTCATAGTGCCCGGCTGGACCGAAAAAATTCTGGTCTCACCGGAATTGAAGGTTTAACCGACCAGCAAAAAAATCTTTATCTATTTATGAAAGAGCACAATGGCGTTACGATGGAGCAATGTGTTGAAAAATTAAGCTTAACACCTGAAGAAATCAGTACCAATATGTCCGTTTTAAGGCATCTTGAATTGAGTAAAGGCCAAAAGCGGGAAGATGGTGTCTATTTCGTAATTTGGGAAGCATAAAAATACAAATCTGGCTTATTTTCATGCAAAAAAGACCGTCCCCATGACGGTCTTTTTTTGTGCGCCGTCATGAAGACAACAGTAAAGTGTTATCTGCAGTCTGAAACCATTCTATGGGGACGGTTTTTAATAAATACTGTTCTTAAGGTTTGCAATCTCAGCTCTTAGTTTATTTGATATATCATTTAGGGTACTTAATTTTTCGCTGATATCCGTCATGGCCTCTTGATGTTCGCCAATGATTTTGTAGGATTTTGAAGCCTGGGATTCCACACTGTTCATACTCACAACAATGCTGTCAAGTATGGTTTCAATCTTTTTAGCCGAATCCACACTCATCACTGCCAGTTTTCTGACTTCATCGGCAACTACGTTGAAGCCTCTTCCGAATTCTCCGGCACGGGTTGCTTCAATGGCAGCATTTAATCCCAAAAGATTGGTTTGAGTGGCAACATCACGGATGAATTTTAAGATTTTATCCGTTTCCTTGACTTTATTTTTTGAAATCGTCGACGATTCTAAAAGTTCATCGGATATTTTAATCAGTGACTCAATCTGTTTTGAAAAAGTATTGACCACTTCACTGACAAAACCGATGTTTTCAAACATACTTTCTGATATTGTCTGGAATTTCTGGGTTTCATCCACTAACAGCCTGTTGTGATGTCCCATTTTTGAAATGGAGTTAGCAAAGATATAAAGCATATTTGCAGCTGCATTGATCTGAGCTCTGGGAACAATGGTTATTTTTCTCAGGGCTTTGATATATTCGTCTTCGTCAACACCAATTTCTCGGGCAATCTTTCTAAAGTGATCTTCATTCGGTGGCGCGTCCAGAACCTGGCCTCCTAAAATTGCACCGATTTCAACACCATCTACGATGATTGGTGCTGCAAAATCGACTAATCCTGCATGACATGAATAAACCGCTGGTTTTCCTGTGCTTGCGGCTTTCTTACCACCGTTGATATCACAGCTGATACAGCGTTTATTTCCTTCTGTGGAACCTCTTGTGAATTTCATGCAAAAATCCGTAAAATTACTTGGCTCTGTGACGGATCCTTTTTTGTTATCGACAGATATGCTTGCCATTCCCGTTGCTGCAGAAAAGCTGTCCTGAAATTGCTGCAATACGTTTAAATCAATAAGGTCGTCTACTGAATACTCGGTTTTTCTCTCCAATTTCTCAATTCCTCCGTAAAAAATAGCCCCTAGGACTATTTATATTTTCATCGCTCGGATTACGTAAAAAATTAAATCCAAGAACTATCTTCTAAGTATATCATCATTATGGAATTTTACCATCAAAACTCACAAATAATTATAATCGTTTTCAGCGCTTTCAAAAAAATATTCATTACATAATTTAAGCATTGTTTTTCAACAAAAACAATGCTTAAATTTAATTCAATATGATCTGTTTCAGATATTTAATAACCATCTCTGAAAAGCGACTTATGTCTTTAATATAGGCAAAATCTTTCCCGTAAATCAATTGTTCCGCCATCAAATCCTGTTCTTTCCCGGTAAATACCCCAAGTACCAAAATGCCCTGCTGTCTTGCGGTGCGAACCTCTCTGGCCGTGTCTTCAATGGCCACGCGGCCCCGGTAGGCGGCGTGAAGATCCTTCACCTGGCCTTTTCCCACCTTGATGTCATTGGGTCGGCCATCGCTTAGCACAATCAAAATCTTGTTGTCTTCCCGGCGCTTAAGCAAATCCTGGCAGGTGGCTTTAATGGCCAGTCCGTCACGGTTGTTCCCGGAACAGAAATATTCAAAAATATTGTCATTGGCAGACAGGGGCGACTGATAATCCCGAAAGCGTTTAATGACCGTATAATCAAGAAAGCTGGAAAAACCCAGCACCCGGTTGGGAATGCCCACCAGTGTCAGCGCCTGGGCTAAAATATAAGCCTGAATGGCCACTTTTGACTGATTTCTTCGCTGGGAGCCGCTGGAATCCATAAGGATGTCCACGACGAAACTGCCCTTGTCATTGTCAATGGTTTTGACAAAAACCTTGTTATTACTGCTGCGATTAACCCGCCAAAGCTTGTTGGCAACAATTTTTCCGGCATCCGAGGGAATGCGGTCGGCAATTTCCTCCTGAACCAGGGTCCGCGCCATGCTGTCCTTTAGCTTGTTAATGTTCCGTTTAAACACCTTGTAATTGGCTCGGAACGCATCGATGTTTTTTGTCTGATGGCGCTTAACGTATTTTTCCTGAAATTCATTTTTAGATTCGCTGCGGATCACCCCATCGGTCATATGAATCCGACAGCTGCCGTGAGCACCCTGGCAGACCCGATTCTGGAGTTGTTTAACCTCATTAAGGGGCAAAAATGAGTTGCCGTAATAGTAAGCAACTTTTTCATATATTTTTTCTAAATCCTCTTCCTGAACTCTGAGGATTTGTTGACTGGTCTCATTCTTATTGTAAGCGGTATCCCCCTGGGCATCGCCTAAAAGGGCGCTGGCAATGTCCTCGATGGAGGCTTCAATATCAGACTCTTCAGGATCCTCAAACATCTCTTCCAGCATAAAGTCGCTGAAATCCCCACGATTGGCATTTTTATCCCCGCGGACTGCATCCCCTTCGCTTCCGTCTGCCTGGGCAAAGAGCGGAAAGTACTTCATATAGATATCCTCGATACCGCGCAGCATTTCAATGGTATCCTCACTTTTCTGAAGGCCCAGCAGGTCATTTAAGAGTTTTCTTGTTTCCACGTCCACCAGTGGGCTTTTGCCTATTTTCTCCAGAATCATGGCATGTCTGGTCTTTTCTAAGAGGTTATCGGTGTGCAGCTTGTAATAATTACTGAGAATATCATCATAGGCTTTTTTTCGGATATCATATACTCCGGGACGTTCAGCAATGATTTTTTCTTCAACAATCAGATCACTGGCCATCGCGATAAGTCCCAATAGAATATTTTTATCGAACCCTACCCGATGACGGCTGATAACATACTTTTTTACACTGGTCCAGGTAATGAACTTGCGTCGACCGCCGGCGGTGACGGCATGATAGAGGGCAACATTTTCAGAAATAAAGCTTTTTTCACCGCTGTCCATATTTTCATCATAGTCCCCGGAAATTGTCCACATGAGATTGGTGATGCGATTATCAAATTCATAATTTTCATAGATCCATTTGGTATCCTTCAAAAATTACACCTCCCTTCATTTGATTTTAAAATTTAAAGGTCGCTAAAGACATCCGAAGCTTCCCAGCTTTCGCGAATACGGGTTTTGATGACATCCAAAACGATTTCCTTTTCATACTGATCAAAGGTTTTGCCCACCACACCCATGTCCACTGCCAGCATCGGTTTTAATCCCCGACGAATGGTTTTGAGGCTACCGATCAGTCCCCGCAGATCCACGGATTTGGTAGAAATTTCCGAATTTTTAGATTTTTCCTGAAGATCCAGAAAGATTCCGGCAAACTGAGGCAGAATGTCATCTTTGGCATCAGGGAAGTTTTCTCTAAGAATCAGCATCAGGGTTTCTTCCTCAATCTGCGGAATATCGATGGTCATAAACCGCGAAACCAGGGCTTCGTTGAGTTCCTTGGTGCCAGCATACTCGTAGTTCATGGTACCGATAAACCGGGTGGCCTCATGGAGTTTTATTTTTTCATAGCCCGGCACATCGATTACCTTCCGATAATCCAGGGCAGAATGAAGCACCACCAGGGCATCATTTTTTGCCATGTTGATTTCATCAAACACGCCGAAGCCGCCGTTAACAGCACACTCGTACACTGAACCCCGACGCAACCGGACTTCATTATCAATGAAAGTATCGGTTCCAATCAGGCTTGAACTGTCAGTGTTCACGTGAAAGGAGGTATTCCACTGAGGACGATTGAATAATTGACAAATATTATCCCCTAAAACGTTTTTCCCAGTGGCTTTTGGACCGGACAGCAAAATGTTTTCACCTTCTAAAATAGCAGTGATGCACATCGCCCATATATCTTTTCCGTAAAAAATGGTTTCGGTATTTGGTACACGATCCTGAAGATGGTCTTCAAGCTTGTAAAATTTGATAAAGTGTTTCACATCATCGAGAAGTTTTTCTGCGATGCCTTGTTTTAATAATTCCTGATATAATTCCATGGTTGTTCCCTTTCTGGCATGGTCTTGCTTATTTTTTATGATAGACTTTTATTTAGAATGAATTGAATATACCATTAATTGTTTAAAAATGACACCGGAAATTCAAAATAACAAAAATTTATCCTTAATTACTTTTAATAACAAAAGCCAGCGTCATTGTGACTCCGGCTCAGACTGTAGACAAATAGAAAAGTAAGTCCTGGGGACAATCGTAACATCAGTTGTCGGCATCATGGCGAACAGGCGTAGCCTGTTCGATCATGCAGCCGACAACGATTTACCATTGTCCCCAGGACGGGTTTGCCAATTTATTTGCATGTATTATTTACGGCCGATGGCTTTCTTGGCTGCAATCACAATATCTTTTGCGGTTAAGCCGTATTTTTCCATCAGTGGGGCAACCTTGCCGGATTGTCCGAATAGGTCTTTGACACCTACCCGTTCCAGTGGCACCGGTGTACCATCACAGAGTACTTCGGCAACGGCACCGCCGAGACCACCGATAATGCTGTGTTCTTCTGCGGTAACAATGGCGCCGGTGTTAATAGCAGCATCTTCAATTGCGTTCACATCAATGGGTTTAATGGATCCCATATTTAAAACTCGGGCTGAAATGCCCTCATCTTTTAATAAGTCGGCGGCTTCCAATGCTGCGCCGACCATCAGGCCGGTAGCAATAATGGTCACGTCACTGCCGGTTTTCAGCAAACCCGCTTTCCCGACTTCAAATTGATAGTCTTTGTCAAAAATAATGGGCACGTCACTGCGGCCTAAACGGATATAAACCGGTCCGTCAATTTCCATAGCGGCGTCCATCATTTTTTCTGTTTCAATGGCATCGGCCGGGCATAAAATGGTCATGTTCGGGATCACGCGCATTAAGGTAATATCTTCAATGGACTGGTGGGAACCACCGTCTTCGCCCACGGAAATACCCGAGTGGGTCAGTGCGATTTTAACATTGAGTTTTGGATAACAGATGCTGTTTCGAATAATTTCATAAGCGCGCCCGGCACCAAAAATAGCAAAGGTACTGGCAAACGGAATTTTACCTGCCGTTGCCAAACCGGCAGCCATTCCCATTAGGTTGGCTTCGGCAATTCCCACATTAAAGTGGCGTTCCGGGAAAGCCTTTTTAAAAATATTTGTTTTGGTTGCACCGGATAAATCCGCGTCCAAAACCACAAGGTTTTCATTTTTCTTGCCTAAGGTTACTAAATATTCACCGTAAGCTTGTCGTGTTGATTTTTTATCTGCCATGATTATGCCTCCAATTCTGCTAATGCTATTTCGACTTCTTCAGCATTTGGCCCTTTTCCATGCCATCCGGCATTGTTTTCCATAAATGATACACATTTACCCTTAACCGTGGTACAGACAATGACGGTTGGTTTGTCTTCTGATTTTTTTGCAGCTTCCACGGCCGTTCTTAATTCGTCAAAATCATGACCATTTTCAACCATGATCACATTCCAATTAAAGGCTGCGAATTTTGCATCGATGGGATGTGGGTTCATTACCTCACACACCGCACCATCAATCTGCAAATTATTATTATCCACAAAGGCAATCAGCTTATTGAGTTTGTAATGCCCTGCTGCCATTGCGGCTTCCCAGACAAGACCCTCTTGCAATTCGCCATCACCAAGCAGTACAAAGATGTTATGATCTTTATTATCTATTTTTCCACCCAGAGCCATTCCCGCCGCTGCTGAAATTCCCTGACCCAGGGAACCGGTTGACATATCGATTCCTGGAACTTTGTTCATGTCCGGATGTCCCTGTAACATTGAACCAAGCTGACGCAGGTTTTTCAACTCTTCTTTTGGAAAAAAGCCTTTGGCAGCCAAGGTTGCATAGAGCAGCGGCGCAGCGTGACCCTTCGATAATACTAAGCGATCCCGATCATCTTTCCTTGGATTTTCGGGGTCCACATTCATCTGTTCGAAATAAAGCAGCGTCAGAATTTCCACGGATGATAAGCAACCACCCGGATGTCCCGAAGCAGCTTTTCCAATCATTTTAATAATATCCTTACGGATACCTCGAGCGGTTTCTTTTAAAAATGCCATGTGTTTCTCCTTTTATTTATCTAATTGTTATAGGCAATTGCGAAACTACCGTGCGCTTCGCTGCCAGTTTCGCAC
>NZ_LGYO01000044.1 GCF_001263355.1 Acetobacterium bakii | reverse complement strand
TTGTGATTGGCGACTGCCTTCACGAAAACGATTTTGTAACGTGTAGGCGAACAGTCGACAGACTGTCCGCCGTGCAGTGAAAAATTGTTTCGTGTAAACTGGCAGCGAAGCTCACGGTAGTCTGTAATTAAATAAATATCAATTTAATCGTTAATAATAATTTTTTCGACATATTCCGAGGTGGCGGCGTAAAGAGCCCCCATATAGTCGCACCGCAGACTGACGATATCGCCTATTACATAGTCTATGGGGGCATCGGTTATGTCTAATATCAGATGATCTGAACTATAACTTTCAATTTTAATGCCAGGCAATAAGGGGAATAGATGTTCGGGTTCGGTATCCTGGCGGCCTAGCGCGCAGATGGCCCGACGGCGGATACCATGATCTGCAAAAACCGGAACATCACCAAAGGCATTGCGTCCGATTTCACCAATGGGATAACTGGGCTTGCTGCGAATCTCGATGATTTCAATATCCAGAATAAAGGCATCCTGATGGAGGTAATCGTAGCTGTGAAAATAAGCGGATTCCCGACCAAAGAGAATGACATCGCCCAGACGCAGATTATTGATGTCTACGGGAATGGAAGCATTTTCAATCAGATACCAGGCACTGGAGTTGCCGCCGGATATAATTTCACAGGGAAGCTGATATTTTTCTTCAATCAACTGTTTAACCTTAAAAAAAGCAGGGAAGCTGTCAGGAATGGGAATGGTTGCTCCGACGCAGGTTGCATTGGTGCCAATCCCCCGCAGTTTTATGTTTTTCATGGTTAAAATCTCCTGGATATCGCAATCCAAAACCCTTAAGCTTTCAGAAATCAGGGCATTGATTTCATCGCTGTTCTTCCGACCATCTCCAATAAAATACCCCTCCCGGAGATCGCCAAGGTCCAACATCAGAAGAATTCCATGGGTTTTCCCCTGGGCTTTCGCAGCTAAATTCAATGATCGGATAGTTTTCATTTCACTGTTGAGCGAGAGGTTTGCAAAAGCAACGGTTTCATTACTCTCACTGATCATCGGAATACGAATCAACCACTTTTCACAGGGAAGCATTGCAAGATTTTTCAGGTTTTGTATTCGTGAATCACCAATGGCGGCAGCACCGCCATCTAAAAAAGCCTGAGCAATTTCCACATTGCCACCGGTACATTTGGTAATGGCGGTAACATCAATGCCATAGGTTTTGGCACGGGAAATGATTGCCCGGGTATTTTCAGTAATTTTACGTTTGTTCATTTTTAATCTGGGATACATGGAATGCTCCTTTGCTGTTTTTTCTGGGATACAGTATACCATAAATACAGCCAATTGATCAAAAATTTCATCAAAAACATTGGATAATGGAATGATTCTCATAAAAAAGGTACAAATCATTGACAGTGTATACACCCTTCTTTATAATAATGAGTATGAACGTTACGAGACAAGTGGAAATTCGACCCTTATTGGGACGAGTTTTTTTGTTGTTATAATAGAGAAGAGAATAGATGGAGGAAATATGTCACTATATGAGCACAAGAAAATAGAAGAAAAATGGCAAAAGCATTGGGAAGATAATGAAACCTTTCGAATGGAAGAAAATTCAGATAAAGAAAAATTTTATGGATTGGTGGAATTTCCATATCCATCAGGGGTCGGACTTCATGTTGGCCATGTTCGGGCTTATACCTCACTTGAAGTGATAGCCCGAAAACGCCGGATGGAAGGCTTCAATGTCCTCTTTCCGATTGGCTGGGATGCCTTTGGATTACCAACCGAAAATTACGCTATCCAAACCGGACGTCATCCCCGGGAAGTCACCGACGAAAATATTAAAGTATTTACCCAGCAGTTAAAGCGGATCGGTTACGCCTTTGACTGGGACAAGGAAATAGATACCACGGATCCCAAATATTACAAATGGACCCAATGGATTTTTCTGCAATTGTTTAAACATGGACTGGCTTTCAGAGACCGGACCTATGTTAACTTTTGTAATGGCTGCAAGGTTGTATTGGCCAATGAGGATTTTCGGGATGGACGCTGTGATCGCTGTGGTAGCGAAGTCGTTCAAATGGAAAAAGACGTGTGGTTTTTAAAAATCAGAGAATATGCTGAACAGCTGCTTTCGGGACTGGATGATGTTGACTATCTACCCAGAATTCGTTTGGAACAGGAAAACTGGATTGGTAAATCAGTCGGGGCTGAAGTTGACTTCAGCATCGCCGGTTACGATAAAGCCCTGAGCGTTTTCACAACCCGGCCGGATACTCTTTTTGGGGCAACCTTTATGGTTATCGCACCGGAGCATCCCTTGATTCAAGATCTTAAAGAAGAGATTACCAACATGGAAGCGATTGTTGATTATCAGGATCAGGCTAAGCGAAAAACCGAGTTTGAACGGGTTCAACTGGCCAAGGATAAAACTGGGGTCCGTATTGAAGGCATTCAGGCCATAAATCCTGTGACCCACACCGAAATTCCAATTTTTATTGCGGACTATGTCATGATGGGCTACGGAACCGGAGCCATTATGGCGGTACCGGGGCACGATAACCGGGACTGGGATTTTGCTGTTAAATTTGGATTACCGATTATTGAGGTCATTGAAGGCGGCGACATTACGGTCAGTGCTTATACCGATACCAATACAGGGATATTGGTTAATTCTGGATTTTTGAATGGGCTGGAAGTCAAGGATGCCATCGCCACCACCATTACCTATCTGGAAAAAGAAAACCTCGGCAAAAGAACCATTAATTATAAAATGAAGGACTGGGCTTTTAACCGTCAACGTTACTGGGGGGAACCCATTCCAATTATTCACTGTGAAAAATGCGGAATGGTTCCGGTACCCGAAGAGGAGCTCCCCCTGGAACTGCCGCGGGTAGAAAGTTACGAACCCACCGACACCGGAAAATCGCCCTTATCAAACATTCCCGAGTGGTATCAAACTACCTGCCCGGTTTGTGGCGGATATGCGGAACGGGAAACCGATACCATGCCCCAATGGGCCGGTTCCAGTTGGTACTTTCTGCGCTACTTTGACAATAAGAACAATGAAGCCTTTGCTTCTGAAGAAAAACTCAAATATTGGATGCCGGTGGATTGGTACAACGGCGGCATGGAACATGTCACCCGACATCTGCTTTATTCACGATTCTGGCATCAATTCCTCTTTGATATTGGATGTGTGCCGGTAAGAGAACCTTACGCAAAAAGAACCGCCCAGGGCTTGATTCTCGGCAATGACGGGGAAAAGATGTCCAAGTCTAAGGGCAATGTTGTTAATCCCAATGTTATTATTGACGCCTTTGGTGCGGATACACTAAGAGCCTATATCATGTTTATCGGCGATTACGAAAAAGCCGCTCCGTGGTCTGATAATGGGGCCAAGGGCTGTCGCCGTTTCCTCGATCGTGTCTGGAAACTTCAGGATATGATTGCTGACGGCAAGGGCTATGGCAAGGCTTTAGAATCAGTAGTGCATAAAACCATTAAAAAAGTCGGTGATGATTTTGAGGAAATGAAATACAACACTGCCATTGCCGCCTTGATGACGCTGCTTAATGATATTTACAAAGAAGGCCGAATCACCAGTGACGTGTTAAAAACCTTTATCGAATTGCTTTATCCGGTATGTCCGCATATTACCTCGGAGATCTGGGAAAACCAGGGATTTGAAAAAACCCTGGATGATGCTGACTGGCCAAAATACGATGCTGCGAAAACCATTGATGATGTGGTGGAAATGGCCGTGCAGATCAATGGAAAAGTTCGGGGAACCATTACAATACCTAGGGATGCTGATAAGGAACAGGCAAAAACCATTGCCTTTGAGCAGGAAAATATCCTTGCCCACACCAAGGGAAAAACCATTGTAAAAGAAGTTTATATTCCCGGGAAGATTTTTAATATTGTTGTGAAGTAAATGGCTGAAATGAAAAAGATTCACCTTTATACCGATGGGGGTTGTCGCGGTAACGGCAAAGAAACCGAAAATCTCGGTGCCATTGGGGGCGTATTGATTTACCCTGAAAAAAACATTGAGAAGGAATACAAAAGAGCCTATGAAAACACCACCAATAACCAAATGGAGTTATTGGCGGTGATCGAAGGTCTTAAAATGCTCAAGGAGCCCTGTGAGGTTCATGTTTACAGTGATTCAGCCTATGTGGTCAATGCCTATCTACAGAACTGGATCGGCGGCTGGAAAGCCAAAAACTGGACTCGAGGGAAAGCCGGGGCGCTGAAAAACAAAGAACTGTGGATGGAACTGGATGGACTGGTCAACAGCCATACGGTGACATTTCATAAGGTCAAAGGCCATGCCGAGAATCCCTATAACAACAAAGCGGATTTGCTGGTGAACCAGGCCATGGATGCATACAAAATAAATTAAAAATAAAAAAAAGACTTAAATCCAGTATCTGGATTTAAGTCTTTTTAATTGCCATCGATAATTAAACTAAAAAGCCATCAGAAGACCTTTATCATTGGAGTAATAGCTCGTTAATCCATGCATCGGATAGATATAAATCTCTTCAAGCCCGAAACGTTTTTCCAATAAGTCTTTAACTATTTGCGCTTGACTGGGATTATTGCAATGGGTGATGACCACAGGAAACTGCTTTTGCATCAGGACTTTTTCTTCAACCATATTGGCAAAGTTCGATAAGACTTTTTTAATTCCCCGTACCTTTTCAACCACCTGAATCTGGCCCTTTTCATCTGACCGGCAAATCGGGAAAATTGACAGAGCGGAGGCAACAACTCCGGCAACTCGATTCATGCGGCCGGTTTTAACAAGATTTGAAAAATCCTGGAGGATAAAGCGAAGTTCCAGGGTTTTCTGGTAATCCGTTAATTTTTCGCAAATGGTTTCGAAGTCCATGGTTCCGGCTTTGATAAAGTCCCGGAGCTTCATAATCATTAAAATCATAAAAGGGGAGGTTGATAAAGAATCGAAGAGTCCGATTTTTAAGTCGCTGTTTTCTTCAAGAACCATTTCTCGGGCAACCCGGGCGCTGTTATAGGTGCCACTGAGGCCAGAAGTTATGGTAATAACATAGGTTTCCTGATTTTTGCGTAACTCCGCAGAAAAATCCTCGGGAGAGGGACAGGCTGTCTGCGATGCCGTTTTACATGCCTTCATGGCAGCAACAAATTCTTTGGTATCCAGGGTTTCATCATCTATAAATTCACGATCACCAACAATAATTGTCAAAGGAACAATTGAAAAATCAATGTCATCCTTCTCAAGAAAATTAATGGGTAAATCACAAGAACTATCACTTACTATACGAGATTTCAAATTCGACCTCTTTTCTATATTTATTTTGCAAAGCTTTTAAGTATATAAACAGTAACACGATTGACATTAAAAGTAAATAACAGTTTTAGGATAATTCTGGGGTAATTAATGAAATCAACATTAATTAGTTGCGTTAAGATAAGAAATATCTTTTATTGCAGCTAACCTTTTTAAAACATCTTGGACAATGAGTGTTGTTGAATGACCATAATGCATTTTTCTTAATGTGTTTTTCATGGAGAAACGCTTGATCTCATTGTCTTTTAAACCCTCAATAGCTAGGATGAGCTCGGATGTTGTATTTGTAACTACAGCAGCCCCTTGTTGTTTAAACCATTGGGCATTTTCACCCTCTTGTCCCGGGGTGGGATTGTATAAAATAACAGGTATTTTTTTTACGATCACTTCACTTAAGGTGATACCCCCGGGTTTAGTGACCATCAAATCGCCTATTGAATAAAACTCATGAATGTTCGAAACATACCCGAAGATTTTGGTGTTTAGAAAATTTTCGAGGTCCAGTTCTCTTTGGAGACTACGGTTTTTTCCGCAGATAACAACGGTTTGGAGATCCTTTAAAGCGTCGGTCCGGGTGCAGACTTCATTGATGTCTTTGAGAACACCATAAGTGCCGGCAAAAATGATCAATGTTTTTTTATTTGGATCGAGGCCATATTTTTTCATTAAGTGGAGGCGGTTTTCATGATGATAAAATGCTTCCCGAATCGGGATTCCGGTTTTCAAAATTTGAGAACTGCTGTAACCATTGTTTAAAAGCACTGTTTCCACATTATCACAAGCTACATAGTAGCACTCAGTGTTTTTATGCATCCATGCTTTGGGAATGCAAAAATCGGTAACAACGGAAAAAACCGGAATATCAGGGTAATAATCTTCCTTCATAATCGAAGAAATAGTGTATGGATAGGTATTAACGATGCAATCCGGCTGGAAGTTCTCAATCATGCCAAGCAATGTTTTGTCGGTGAAATGCCAAAGGTTATGAATGAATTTTTCGTGTACGCCTTCCTCCAGATCGTAATACATACGTTGATAAAAACTGCTCCCAATAGTATAGGAAAGAAGATATGATTTTTCAATAAACCGATTAAGTGTAGGGTTGGTTTCATTAAATAAATCCTGTACTGATACTGTATGGCCCATGGCTTCAAAGCCTTCCTTAAGGGATGCTGCTACCATTTTATGACCAGAACCATGGGAACAGGACAAGATGAGAATACGTTTTGGTTGTGACATGATAAACCATCCTTTCTGAAGATTGTAGAGAAGCGGGAACCCCCAATAAATCTACACTTAAATTTTACAGGGAAAATATTAGATTTACATTAGAAAAATTTTATTCCATTGAATCTGCATAAATGAGTGTAAATAAATGAAAGGCTCTTAAATGATTTATTGATTATTACATTATAGCATAATCTTTTTCAGTTGTTTTAAGGATTTAGTTAAAAAGGATTGAAATAATAGGGTTTTACATTTATAATGATCATATCAATACGGAAAGAGGTGTCTAAAATGATTGAATTTGTATATGGTTCAAAAGGAAGCGGCAAAACAAAGAAAATGATCGACTTGGCCAACGCAGATCTTGAAACCTGTAAAGGAGATATCATTTTTATTAATGACAAAGACAAATACGGAGTAACAGTTGATACAAAGATCAGATTTATGAATTTAACAGAGTTTGGAATAAAAGGTACGGCACAGTTATTTGGTTTTATCAGTGGCGTTATTTCAGAAAACTATGATGTAAAAATTGTTTACATCGACAACCTGTTACGTATTATTGATGTTAAAACACCTGAGGATGCCTGTGAGATTGTTGAGAAGATACAAGAAATTAACAAGAAACACGACATTAAATTTGTGTTAAGTATGAGCTGTGACGAATCTGAATTACCACAGTGTGTTAAAAATCTATTATAAATGATGAATCTGGACGATGCAAATGGGTTGAACCATTTGTTTTCGTCCATTTGATCTTTTTCAAGGAAGTCAATGAATAGTCAGCAAACAAAACCTTACCGGGTCTATTCTGTTTGGTTAAAAGAACATTATGGCGAAAAAGTATATAAAATACCGATTAACATACCAGTGACCTGTCCAAATCGCGATGGGACTCTGGGACATGACGGATGTATTTATTGCGGCGAAAAGGGCGGCGGTAATGAAACGCTTTCTGATATGTTATCGATTACAGAACAAATGGAAATTAATGCGAAATACATTGGGAAACGTTACAATGTAAAAAAGTTTATCCCTTATTTTCAAAGTTTTACCAATACCTATTGTGCATTTCCAGATTTCAAACGATGGATAAAAGAATGCATTCGACCTGATGTGGTTGAAATTGCCATTTCCACCCGACCGGACTGTGTGACAGATGAACAGTTATTTTTTTTGCAGGAAATAAAAAAAGAGAACAATATTGAGATAACCATTGAACTGGGGCTGCAGAGTACTAATTCAAATACACTCAAAATTATAAATCGCAGACACACACTGGAAGATTATCTGGATACAATGAAGCGAATTAAACAGGCTAAACTGATGGCATGTACCCATTTAATCCTGGACCTGCCCTGGGATCAGGAAGCAGATGTGGTTAATGGCGCAAAAATTATTTCCGAACAGGGAACCGATTTTGTGAAATGCCATAGTCTTTATATTGAGAAAAATACCGAATTAGCGCGGTGGTATAAAGAAGGAAAAGTGGAACTGCTTACAAAAGAAGCTTACATTCACAGAGCAATTCTGTTTTTGGAAAACCTTTCACCGGATGTGGTTGTCCAGCGACTGATTGGCCGGGCACCTAAAGAGGACAGCATCGTCACAAATTGGGATACCAGCTGGTGGAAAATAAGAGACGAACTTGAAGCTCAAATGACAAATGAAAATTACTGCCAGGGAAGACTGTTCTCTGGTAAAAGATAATAAGAGGTAACTGCCTTGGGAACAAAATATTGGCAAGAATTTCTCATCCCCTATGACCAGGCTGTTGATGAGATTGTACTTAAATTCAATAGTTTAAAAGATCAATATGAAAAATTAGGGGAATATTCTCCCATTGAATCTGTTTATGGACGTGTAAAGAGTGTTTCCAGCATTTTGGAAAAGATTCATAATTATGGTGTCGATATTGAAGCTCTGGAAGATACCATCCAGGATATTGCCGGCATTCGCATTATGTGTCAGTTTGAAGAGGATATTTATGAGGTCGTGGAACTCATAAAAGAACGCGCCCACCGGGATATGGAAATTGTTCGGGTAAAGGATTATCTGAGTGAAGCAAAAGCCAGTGGCTATAAAAGCTATCATCTCATTATTCGTTATCCGGTCTTTTGTGTATCCGGTTTTAAATCTATTCTGGTGGAAATACAAATCCGGACCCTGGCCATGAATTTTTGGTCGATCATTGAACATTCCTTAAACTATAAGTATAAGGAAAACATTCCGGAAGTTGTTAAAAAACGTTTGATCAATGCGGCTAATGCGGTTAATGAAGTGGATCGGGAAATGTCGTCTATCAGAGAAGAAATTCAAAATGCCCAGCGCGTTTTTGGTTTGAAATCAAGCTCAGTAACCAGTATTATTGATAATATCGGGAATTTATACAAACTCAACCAGGGCGAAAAGGCTTCGCGCTATGAGAAAATATTTGATGAGCTTTTTGCTCAGGAAGATATTATTCAGCTTATTCTGCTCAGAAAAGAACTGGAAACTGAAGTGAACAAGCTGGAAGCTGAGGCTTAAGATAAAAAAAGAGGATTGTAGTTATAATAACAATATGATACAATTATTTATTGTAAAAGCATAAAGTATATTAGGAGGTTGTCGATGTCAGGACATTCAAAATGGTCGACCATTAAACACAAAAAAGGAAAAGCTGATGCTAAAAGAGGTCAGATTTTCACAAAAATAGCAAAATATATTGCAGTTGCATCCCGTGAGGGCGGCAGCGATCCGGAAATGAACGCAAAGCTTAAAGAAGCAATTATTAAGGCAAAAGCAGCGAATATGCCAAATGATAATATTGATCGGGCCATTAAAAAAGGTGCGGGAGAATTACAGGGCAGTATTTATGAAGAAATTACCTATGAAGGCTACGGCCCGGGTGGCGTTGCCGTGATCGTTGAAACCCTTACCGATAATAAAAACAGAACTGCCGGGGACGTTCGTCACGCATTTGATAAAAATGGCGGAAACCTTGGAACCAGTGGTTGTGTTGGTTTTTTATTTACGAAAAAGGGACAGATCATGATTGAACAGTCAGCGGATATTGACGAAGAAGAACTCATGATGATCGCACTTGAAGCAGGCGCAGAGGATGTTGAAGTAGCCGATGAGGGCTTTGAAATCAGCACTGAACCTTTTGATTTTGGAGCGGTTTGCGAAGCACTCAGAGGTGCCGGGTATGAGCTTGCCTCAGCCGAGATTGCGATGATTCCAGCCACTGAAACTGAACTGGAACCAGGAGATATTAAAAAAATGCAGCGAATGATTGATATGTTTGATGACAATGAAGACATACAAGAAGTTTGGCATAATTGGATCGGAGCAGAAGATGACCAGTAAACTATTATGGAAAAAAACGAAGGACGTTGCTCTATACCTAGTTTCGGCGATTGTATTTGTGTCCCTCACATCATCTTTTGTTGTGGAAGATGTTTATGCCGCCGCGGACCAAATTTCGATGGAACCACAAGGTATTGCCGAAGTTTACGCAATTAATATCGGAGCAAAAACAAACAGCAACACTCAAGCTGAGGAAGAAAAAACCAGTGAAATTACAACTGAGGATGGTCAGACTATTGTGATTACAGAATATTCTGTTGGCGAAACCAGTGAAGAAATCCTGGAATATCAGCAAATACTCTATACCCTGGGTTTTATGATCAATCAGCCAAGCACCCAGTTCACTGAAGAAGTTCAAACCGCACTAAAAACCTATCAGGCAATGAAAGGTTTGGAAACAACCGGTAAATTTGACCGATCTACTATTATTTCATTGGTAGCCGAAAACATTAAGTTTGAAAAAGGCGATAGCAGTCAGCTGCTGCAAACCTACCAAACAATTTTAGTTAATCAAGGGTATTTAGCAGAATCAGAGGCTAACGGTAACTTTGGCGATACGACCGAAGCTGCGGTCATTGCGTTCCAAAAGGCCAGTGGCTTAACGGAAACCGGTAAGATTGATTCAAATACTTTGAAGGCCCTGGATGCTCTTAGAAAATAAAAAATAGCTTAATTTCGAAACCGTCATTAAGATGACGGTTTTTTTGTTTACAAAATAGTAATAATTGGTATAATCATAGTGTTGTCTAAAAATGAATGACACAGAAAACATACCTGTTAACACGAAAAGAGGAAAAAAGTGAAAGTTGTAACTCCAAAAGAAATGGCGGTTATGGATCGATATGCCATAGCAGCTGGAATAAATAGTATTGATCTAATGGAAAAAGCTGGGAATAAGTGCACTGAGATTATTGAAAAGGATTTGAAAAAGGATTCTCGGGTGGTTATAATCTGCGGGCCTGGAAATAATGGCGGAGACGGCCAGGTTATTAGTCGACTTCTTTTTGGTCAAGGGTATGGCGTAAATGTTTTTTTTACAGAACCCGAGGAAAAATTCTCCGAAGAAAGTCTTATTAACTTAAAACGATTAAGAGAATTAGACGTTCCAATTCGTTTCATTTCAGAAAAAACTGAGTTTGAAGATTTTGATTTAATCTTAAAACGTGCCACCCATCTTGTGGATGCGATTTTTGGAACTGGCTTAACGGAGCAGAAATTTTCAGAAAAATATCATCAGATTTTTGATATTGTTAATGCATTTACCGGGCAAAAGATTGCCATTGATATTCCCTCCGGGTTAAGAGGGGATACTGGGCTCAACCTTGGCAATGGTATATTTGCAGATAAAACCATTGTGATTCAAAATTATAAAACCGGTTGTCTGCTTAATGACGGACCGGATTATACCGGCGATACGGTTCTTATTGATATTGGTATAGATGAAAACAGTATTCCAAACGATAAATATTACACTCGGGAATCTGATCTTTCTTTTCCCACGAAGCGAAAAAAGAATACCCATAAATTTGATTATGGTTCCGTGGTTGTGATTGCCGGTTCAAAGGGAATGAGCGGTGCAGGAATTCTCGCGGTTGAAGGCGCATTGAAAAGCGGCGGTGGCCTGGTGACCTGTTATGTGCCTCAGGACATCTATCTTCCAGTGGTGGCGAGAGCCCCTGTGGAAGCATTGATTAAAACCTATGACTGTAATATTACCGCTGAGAACATCGAAAAAGACCGAAAAAAAGTAATTCTTATTGGACCTGGTCTCGGCCGGGCCAAAAACTACAGTTTTATTCTGGAACATATATTACAGGGATCCTTGCCGGTGGTGATTGATGCCGATGGAATTCATCATTTATCCCTTGTTATGGATACCCTGAAATCCTCCAAGACGCCGGTTGTCATTACTCCGCATTTTGGTGAATTTTCGCGGCTGATTGGCGTTCCCCGAGAGGAAATCCTTCAGGATCCCCTGGGCTACGGACAAAAGTTTGCCACCGAATACCAGGTGGTATTAGTTCTTAAAGGTTATCGTACCATGATTTTTGGAACCAACGGCGAAATCTGGTTTAATTCCACAGGAAACCCGGGAATGGCAACCGGCGGAAGCGGTGATGTCCTGGCAGGAATGATTGCCGGGATTGCCGGTCAGAATGTGGAAATATTCGAAGCCGCAAAAGCGGGAGTATACTACCATGGAAAAGCCGGAGATTACTATGCCGAGGCCTTTGGACAATCTACTCTGACGGCTCGAAGCATTACTGAATCGCTGAAGTATGTGCTTAAATAGACATAAAGCTTGGAGAAAAAATGGATAATTTTACACACAATATAGACATCATATTATCATATGAGCCACATAAATATATAATCAGCAATCCGATAAAAAAAGAAGAAAAATTCAGCAGAATGATCATTAATTTAAAAAATGAATTTTATCATGTTGAACAATTTTCGAAAGACAAAGTTTATCATGAAAATATCCCCAAAAAGGATATAAAAACCTTTATTACTGGCATTATGGAGAATAATTACAAGCAATTAAATGCCTGGAATGAAGACTATGAATTAATGATCCGAATATCTAAAAAGGGTAAATGTTTATTTTCAAAAGTCAGGAATAAAAATATCCAACCCCTAGCCATGGACCATAATCGCAGGAAAAATTATATTTTGCCGGAAGGAACCCTTATTCAACCACTGGTGGACATGGGGATATTTACCCAATCCGGGACGGTGGTTAAGGCAATGTATGATAAATACAAACAGATCAATCGCTTTATCGAAATCATTGATGATGCCATTAAAGATCTGGATATTGATGATTTTACAATCATCGATTTTGGCTGTGGTAAATCTTATTTTACCTTTGTATTGTACTATTATTTCCGGGTGATTCGAAAGATTAATGTAACCATAATCGGTTTGGATTTAAAAGTAGATGTGATTGCGAAATGCAATGAAACCGCAGAAAAATACGGATATGAACAGTTGCACTTTGAATTAGGTGATATCAATGGTTATCAGTGTAATTTTCCGGTTGATATGGTGATTACCCTCCACGCCTGTGATACCGCAACGGATTATGCTCTTTTTAATGCCATCGAGTGGGAAGCGAAAATGATTTTTTCTGTTCCCTGCTGTCAACATGAATTAAATGGGCAAATTGAAAGCGATAAGCTATCCTTATTGACCCACTATGGTATCATTAAAGAACGAACAGCTGCATTGATGACTGATGCCATAAGAGGGCATTTACTGGAGTATTGCGGGTATAAAACCCAGCTATTGGAATTTATTGATTTTGACCACACGCCTAAGAATATTTTAATCCGTGGAATCAAAAAGAACATTCCAGTAGCCGTGAAAAACAAACGCCTGGAAGAGGTCCGAAATATTATCAGGGAATTTGGTTTAAACCCAACATTATATCAGCTATTGCAGGAAAACAAATATTTTGACTGATCAGATGTAGGGCCATTCATTCGTCCTTAATTTTATAATGTTAAATAAAAGAGCATGTTCAAAATACTTGAAAAAAGTTTTTGAACATGCTCTTATAAATTTTTTGTATTGTTAAATCATTAAGACTCTTCGGTTAAAGTAACAGTCTTTTGCTTTTTATTGCTGATGACTTTAGCGGCAAAGACTAAAACAATGGCAGAAATATTAATGATCAGCGTAATCAAAAATGCCAAATTATAGGTGCCGCCACTGGACTCAACAGCGTATGATGCTATTTTAGGTCCGATAACCGCGCCGATGGACAAGCCCGTCATAACAACGCCGTAATTCATAGCCAGGAACTTCATTCCAAAATTATCAGCGGTCAGTGAAGGGAACAGACCAAATACGCCGCCATAACTTGCCGCGATCAGACAAATACCAGCCATAAACAGGGATAAACTGGATGTGCTGTATAAAATCAGCAAGCCAATACCACTGGTTGTGAACATAATCATCAAAGTATTATAGCGGCCAAATTTATCGGAAATCATACCCCAGGCTACTCTTCCTACAGCATTGGCCAGTCCCAGAAATCCGACAGCAAAGGCTGCCTGCTCAGGAGTCAGTCCAACCTGGACCTGTCCGATGGGGGAGGCCTGGCTGATAATCATCAGACCAGAGATGCAGCCTAGCACCATCAACAGCCAAATAATATAAAAATCCAGGCTTGTCAGCATATCTTTTGTTGGAATATCCCGGAATTTAGCCAAAGTGACTATTTTTTCATCAGATATTTTCAGAGCTTCAGGAGGCGATTTCAAAAATAAGCCTAGGATTATAATAATTCCTCCGAACAAAAGTCCTAAAATCTGAAAAGCATTTAAAACACCATACAGGGTAATGAACTTTACTGCTAAAGGAGCAAATATCAGGGATCCGGCGCCGAAACCGCCGGCCGATAAACCGCCTGCCAGACCTTTTTTATCGGGAAACCATTTGACGGTATTAGCTACGGTACAGGAATAAATTAAACCAATGCCGCTTCCGGCAATAATGCCATAGGTGATATATAAGGTGTATACATTGACGGTCAAACCGGTTAAATAAAGACCCAATGCGAAAACAACGCCGCCAAATAAAACGACTGGCTTAACCGAAAATTTCTTCACCAAAATTCCTGAAAAAATCATAGCAATGGGAAGCACAAAAAGATTGACGGTGAAAGCCATCGATGTTTGAGATGCTGTCCAACCGAATTCGGTCATCAGGGGTTTTTGAAAAACACTCCAGGCATACGCAAAACCAATACACAAATTAATTGCAACGCTGATGGCTAAGATCAGCCATCTTTTTTTATCATAGGTTGCTACATTATTATTTTTCATTATTTTTCCAATCATCAATATTTATGATATCCGCCTCAGTAAGGTCTATTATTTCAGTGACTGTAACACCGGGTGCCAGTTCATCAAGGATTATTCCTTCACCAGTAACCGAAAAAACGGCCTTGTCAGTGATAATCATGTCTACCACATGAGCTCCGGTAAGGGGAAGAGCACATTGCTTCTTAATTTTTGAGTGACCATATTTATCCGTATGTGTTAAAGCGGCAATGACTTTTTTACAGCCATACAAGAGATCCATTGCGCCACCCATACCGCTTAAACATTTCCCGGGGATTTTCCAACTGGCCAGATTACCGTGTTGATCGACTTCCAACGCTCCAAGAACGGTCATATCAATATGACCGCCTCTGATCATGGCAAATGAGGCATTGATATCAAAAAGAGATCCACCGGGAAGCATGGTGATCGGCTCAGTTCCGGCATTGGATAAATCTGGGTTGCTCATACCTCGCTGGGGTTTTGGACCAAAAAGCAAGGCTCCATTTTCGGATTGAAGAAATACTTCAACACCTTCTGGAATATAATCAGCTGAAAGGGTTGGAATGCCAATTCCAAGATTGGCATACATCCCGTTCTTAAATTCTTTTCCAATTCGTTGTGCGATATAATTTTTTGGCATTTAACACACCTCCTATAATTTGTTTGTGGCAATCCAAAGTGCTTCATAAATTTCCTGGCGTTTTTTGCTGGAATGTCCGGGAACAATGTAATCAACATAAATGCCTGGAGTCCCCACCTGCTCAGGTAGGATATCGCCAATCTCAACAAGTTCATCCACTTCTGCGATTACGAGATCTGCCGCAGTAGCCATTACAGGATTCGAACTGTAAATTCCACTGTATTGTAGGTTACCGAGACTGTCGGCACGATAAGCTTTAACAATCGCAATTTCGGCCCGGATTGGTTTGTGAAGAAGAAAGTCATTGCCATCGATTGTGATTTTCTCGGCCATTTTTTCAACTTCAGTACCCAGGCCAACAGGGGTTACAACAGCCCCCAGACCGGCGCCTCCAGCTCGGACCCGTTCAACAAAGGTTCCCATAGGGGATAAATCCATTTCGATTTCATTATTCACAATTTGGCTAATAAGATTTGGATCAGTTCCCACGTGAGAACAAATGATTTTTTTTATTTGTCTATTTAGAATTAATTTTCCAATATCCACACCACCGCCACGGTAACCGGCACCGATGGTAATTAGCGTAATTTCTTTAATGTCGCTTTCAGCAAGCTGATCAATCATAAGTAATGGGACAGCAGCTCCTAAAAATCCACCAATCATAACAGTCGACCCGTTTTTTATCATCTTTACAGCTTCTTCAGGTCTAATTTGTTTTGTCATGACTTCTCCTTGTTTTAATTTATTCAATAGCTGTTTTGTAAAAAGAAGCACCTTATTTATGGGATAGCACATATCATCATCCCTTACGATATGCGTTTTTTTAATAAGAAGTTTTACAAACCAGGTAAAGTCAAGTAGAATCATATACAAGATATGATTTTAATATACAACAATTCCCCCATCTGAAAAAATAAATGGGGGAAAATGTGTATATGCCTCGAAATTATACCACACATCCAAAATTGTGTCAAATGGTTTGAATGATAAAAATTCACTATTGATTAAAGATGGTGAGTCAGCCAGAGTGAAGGCTTTGAAGCATTAAGGTCTTAGTAATTAACATATATTTACTATAAAAGCACAAGATTGTACAGTTATATTATTACAAAATTGCGTTTTATTAGACAAATATATATTAATTGTTGTGCGGATATGATATTATAATCACAAAGAAAATACGATAAAGAAGGTCTGAAATGTATTGTTCGATCATAGGTTTGCTATTAAAATCAAAAGAGTTAACTCCGGTAGAATATAAACGTGTCCATGAAAAGTTGAAAAATATCCTTAAGCGAATTAATATTGATTATAAAGAAAATATAGTTGCCAAATTCACAATTACCGTTGATGGTGAATTTCTGGGGATGTTCAGTGCATCATGGATTTCCGTTGAAATTATTGAATTGATTAAAAAAGAGATATTCCCGCATCCTGTTAATTTTGGTGTGGGATTAAGCTCTATTGATGCAAAAAAAAATACTGAAAAAGAGGTAGAAGCAAGCAGTCCTGCATATTCCTATGCTCGAGAAGCCCTATTAAAAGAAACGCCAAATATGGACCAAACCTATTTTTCGGTTTTCTATAAAACCGGTAAAAATGACGAAGAACTTATTAATGCATTGTTTCGTTCCATTAATTTATTGAACAAAGGATGGACTGTGAAACAACGGGAAATTGTTTGGAAAATGGTTGAAATGAAGGAACAGCAAAATTTGATTGCAGTCGAGTTTGGATTAAATCCTTCTACGGTTACACGTCATCTTAAGGCAGCTCATTATTCTGATTATCAAGAACTTTTAAAAGCGTTGAAGTCCTATTTTCAGAAAGAATATGATTTTATTGTTGGGAAAAATAGCATTGAACAGGCCACAAGCTACTACAACACCGGAATTTATCTGATGAGTCAGTTTGACTTTAAGCAGGCACTTGAAAATTTGTATCAAGCATTGGAGATCAGAGAGAATGAATTGGGGTCCTATCATCTTGATACAGCCAGTGTTTATCATAATATCGGGGTGTGTTATATGTCAGGTGGTTTCATTGATCAAGCTCAAAAATCATTTCTGAAGACATTGGAAATTGAAGAAAAGGTTTTAGGCACAAATCATCCCGAAACCGGGGCTGGCTATGACAATATGGGGAAGGTGTTTTTAGTAAAAGGTGAAAGTGACCAGGCCCTTTCTTATTTTCAAAAGGCCTTGGAAATAAAAGAAAACGAGTTGGGTGTAGAGCATCTTGAAACTGCCACAAGCTATGAAAACATGGGGAATGCCTATTTGTTAAAGGCTAATAGTGACCAGACCCTTTTTTATTATGAAAAAGCGTTGGGAATATATCTGAAAATTTTAGGTTCAAAACATACTCGAATTGCTACTATTTATAATAACATGGGGAATGCCTATTTGAAACAAGGCGATAGTGAAGCAGCATTTGAATATTTGCAGAAGGCATTGGGACTAAGGGAAAAGACATTGGGAACCAAACACCCGGACACCGCGACATCCTATAATAATATGGGAGAGGTGTATCAGGTTAAAGGTGATAGCGATAAAGCTCTAAAGTTTTACCATAAGGCATTAGAAATTAAAGAGAAATTTTTGGGATCTAAACACCTGGAAACGGGTGCCATCTATCACAATATCGGAGTTGTAAGCCAAACCAGAGGGGATCATGACCAGGCCCTTTCATACTATCAAAAGGCACTTGATATAAGAATGAAAGTATTGGGGATGAATAATCCGGATACCGCTAACACCTATCAAAATATGGGTAATACATACTCTGCTAAAGGCGAGGTGGAGCAAGCCCTTGCGTGCTTGGAAAAATCATTGGAAATCAGAGAAATGGTCCAGGGCAGAGATCACCCCCATACCGCCACTATTTATCATAATATGGGGTATGCTTATTTGATTAAAGGTGAGCATGATCAGGCCCTCACATATTATCAAAAATCCTTAATCATTCGAGAAAAAGTATTGGGTCCGGATCATCCTCATACTGCAAATACCTTTAATAACATCGGCATTGTATATTCATTAAAAGGTCAGGATAAGGAAGCCATCGAATATTATCAGAAGGCTTTAGCGATTCGGGAAAAAGTTTTGGAATCTCAAAATATCGATATTGCCTCTTCCTATGATAGCATTGGCGGTGCATACGTGCTTAAAGGCGACCATGACACCGCATTGAATTATTATAATAAGGCTTTAGCCATCTATAAATTCAATCGGTCACCGCGCACCAGAAATATCTATGAGAAAATTGCGAAAATATTTCAGCAAAAGAGAAACTTCGAAGAAGCCTCAGAATATTTACAGCTGGCAATAAATTCCGATTTTTAAAGAATAACAATATAATCCAAATATAAAGATATTTAACGAAGGAAAGGAAAAGGGGAAATGATAAGAAAGCGGTCCTGGAAGAAATTACTGGCAGGTGTTTTAGTAATGTGTTTAGTAGCTATAACTATGTCGCCGATCACTGATGCGAAGGCAGAAGAAGAGGTTGCTAAAGAGGCTGCGGAGGTGGCAGGCATCGATGTCACGGCAGAGGAATCCAGCGAGAGCGAAGCAAAGACAGAATTAAATGCCGCCGAAACAGTAGCTTCAACAGCTGTGGGTTGCTCCTATCGTACTCATGTACAGGATATCGGCTGGCAAAATTTTGTAAAAGATGGTGCTATAAGCGGAACCGAAGGCCAATCCCTTCGATTGGAAGGGATTGAAATCAAATTAGACAATGCCGAAAGCGACCTTGGCATCGAATATCAAACCCAGGTTCAAAATATCGGCTGGCAAGGATTTAAAAGCGGTGGTTCAATGAGTGGGACTTCCGGGGAATCATTGCGTTTGGAAGCCATTCAAATAAGATTAACCGGAGCAAGTGCCGGCAAGTATGACATCTACTATCAAGTTCATTCCCAGAACTTCGGCTGGCTGGATTGGGCTTCAAATGGCAAAAGTGCCGGCACCGAAGGCTTATCATTAAAGCTGGAGGCCATTAAAATTATGATTCTTCCCAAAGGAACACCTGCACCTGGATCCACAGATCAGTCCTTTTTAACGGGGAATATTCATTGTACCTATCGCACCCATGTTCAAAATATCGGCTGGCAGGACTGGCAGGGAGATGGTCAGCTCAGCGGTACCACGGGAAAAGGTCTTAATTTGGAAGGCATTGAAATTAAGCTGAATGATTCAGGTTATGCCGTGGGCATCGAATACCAGACGCACATTCAAAATATTGGCTGGCAGGACTGGAAAAACAACGGTGTGCTGAGCGGCACCACCGGCGAAGCCCTGCGACTGGAAGCCATTAAAATCAGGTTAACCGGTGCCGATGCAAAAATGTGTGATCTGTATTATCAAGTCCATGCCCAAAATTTTGGTTGGCTGGATTGGGCACAAGCCGATGAAAGTGCCGGAACAGAAGGCTTATCATATCGGCTGGAGGGGATTAAAATTATGATCCTGCCAAAGGGCTCGCCAGCCCCGGGAGCTACCAACCTTCCTTTTTTAACTGGCAATATTCGATCAACCTACCGAACGCATATACAGAATATCGGCTGGCAGGGCTGGCAGGAAAATGGCCAGCTCAGCGGCACCGTCGGAAACAACCTGCGTTTGGAAGGCATTGAAATTAAGCTGAATGATTCCGACTATGATGTTGGTATTGAATACCAGACACACATTCAAAATATTGGCTGGCAGGACTGGAAAAGTGAAGGTGAAACCAGTGGTACAGAAGAGCGGGGCTTGCAGTTGGAAGCCATTCGAATGCAGCTAACTGGATCGGATGCTAAAATGTGCGATCTCTATTATTTGGTATCCGTAGGAAACTTAGGCTGGCTAAACTGGTCTAAAAATGGCGAGCTTGCCGGAACCGAAGGGATGTCGTTAAAATTAGAAGCTATTAGAATTTTAATTCTCCCAAAGGGCTCCCCGGCACCTGGGCCAACGGAGCAGCCTTTGGGTTCAATCACCCGGTTAGTCAATAAAAATCACAGCATTCCATCGAATTATGTGCCGAGCGACTTGGTCTGGGTGAATCTGCCATCCACCCGAAGCACCCAATTGAGATCAGTTGCCGCCCAGGGACTGGCCCAGCTTTTCCAGGCGGCCAGTGCGAATGGGCTAAACCTCTATTGCTGTTCAGGGTATCGCTCCTATGAAACCCAGGCCGGGCTTTATCAATGGAACGTTGATACCTATGGGGTTCAGGGCGCTGAGCTTGTGAGTGCCCGGCCGGGCATGAGTGAGCATCAGCTGGGCCTGGCCATGGACGTCACCAGTGCATCCGTGGGGTATGATCTTTTAGAAAGCTTCGGATCAACCGCGGAAGGTCGTTTCATAAAAGAAAACGCCCATAAATATGGTTTCATTGTCCGTTATGCCGAGGGAAAAACCAATATTACCGGTTATGCCTATGAACCATGGCATCTCCGCTACCTGGGTGTGGATGCGGCAACAGCTATTTATAACAGCGGCAAAACCATGGAAGAATTTTACGGAATTTATTAAACCAACCGGAAGAAATGTCGATTTCCGCTGGTTCACGCAATATCAAAAACGAGCCGGCAAAAGGATCTTTTTGTTATTAATTTAGCGCAACACCAATTTAAATATTAACAGTCTTTTTTAATCTATTTAGTATATAATAAGATGTATCAATTTATAAGTTAAGTTATTTAGGAGAAAAAAATATATATGAGTCATAAAAAGAATGCAAAAAGAGTATTTGAACATGATAAAAAGTTAACATACTGTATCCGAACCTTTGGATGCCAGATGAATGAAAATGATTCCGAAAAACTTTCGGGTCTGCTCAAGGCTATGGGTTACACTTATGAGGAAGATGTTTATAAGGCCGGTCTGGTGATCCTCAATACTTGTAGCATCCGCGAAAATGCCGACGTTCGGGTTTTTGGAAATATCGGTGAATTTAAAACCATCAAAAAAACAAATCCCGATTTAATCCTGGCGGTGTGTGGATGCATGATGCAACAGCGCGAAATAGTCGAAAAAATTGTTAAAACATACAAACAGGTCGATCTTGTTTTTGGAACCCATAATCTCCATCTTTTCCCGGAAATGCTCAATAATTATCTGGTAAACGGGAAACGCATGGTTGAAGTTTTGACTGATTCGAACACGATTATTGAAGATCTGCCAGTGGATCATCGCTATCCTTTTAAAGCTTTTATAACGATTATGAATGGCTGCAATAATTTCTGTACCTATTGTATTGTTCCCTATACCAGGGGTCGGGAAGTTAGTCGACAGCCCGAAAAAATCATTGCCGAGGCAAAAGCTCTGGCCGCAGACGGCTGTGTGGAAATAACCCTTTTAGGACAAAATGTCAATTCCTACGGCAATGATCTGGGGGATAACATCAACTTTGCGATACTGTTAAGGGAATTGAATACCATTGAAAAATTGGGTCGAATTCGCTTTATGACGTCCCATCCCAAGGATCTGACCGATGACGTCATTGATGCCATTGCGGATTGTGACAAGGTATGCAAATATATCCATTTGCCAATTCAGTCTGGGAGCACCCGGATTCTAAAGGCCATGAATCGGAAATACACCCAGGCCGATGTCATTGATCGGGTGGCGAAAATCAGAGAAAAAATCCCGGGGATCGCCATAACCACCGATATTATCGTTGGCTTTCCAGGGGAAACCGAAGAAGATTTTGAGGAAACCCTTAAGGTAATCAAGATCTGTGAGTTTGATTCGGCCTTTACCTTTCTTTATTCCATCCGCACCGGAACACCGGCGGCTACCATGAAAGATCAGATCCCTGAGGAAATCAAGCATGAGCGCTTGAATCGAAGCCTTGAAATTCTTCACGAACAAAGCCTTGGTATCAATCAAACCTATCAGGATCAGTTGGTCACCGTGTTGGCGGAAGAACCCAGTCGAAACAAAGCTAATCGTTTAACCGGTCGAACGGAAACCGGAAAACTGGTTAATTTTGCAGGCGACCCGGAAGACATCGGAAAAATTGTATTGGTTAAAATAACCGATACCAAAACCTTCAGCCTTGATGGCATAAAAGTATCACAGGAGTAGACCCATGGCGCAATTATCACCCATGATGACCCAATACCTGCAAATTCATGAAGAGGTTCCAGATGCCCTGCTTTTCTTTCGATTAGGCGATTTCTATGAAATGTTCTTTGACGATGCTCTTAAAGCCTCCCGAGAACTGGAAATTGCGCTTACCGGAAGGGATTGCGGCCTGGAAGAACGAGCCCCGATGTGTGGGGTGCCTTATCATGCTGCCCAGAATTACATTACCCGGCTGGTCGAAAAAGGATATAAGGTTGCTATCTGCGAACAAATGGAAGACCCCAAAGATGCCAAAGGCATTGTCAAGCGGGGAATTGTCCGGGTGATTTCCCCGGGAACCATTTCCGAAGGAACGCTCTTGGAATCAAAAAAAAATAATTACCTGATGTCCCTGTATCTTGAAAATAACCGTTTGGGTATTGCCAGCATTGACGTTTCAACCGGAGACTTTTACGTTACTGAAATTGAGGGAAAAACCCCGGAGCTTTGGTTGTCCCAACTGGCAGATGAAATCGGGAAAATGCTGCCCGCGGAAGTGATTCTAAATCCCGCTTTGTTTAAACAACCCCAGGCCCTGGAGCTGATCGAGAAGAAATTCGGGATCCTGGCCAGTCTGTACCCTGAAAAATATTTTAATATTAAGAGTTGCAGTGAGCGCATTACCACTCAATTTGAAGTATTTTCACTGGGCGCCCTGGATCTGGAAAAAAGAGACCATGCCATTGCCGCCGCCGGAGGGCTGCTGGGTTACATCGACGAAACCCAGAGACGGGCATTGAATCATATCAAAACCATCCGTTATTATAAAAGCCGGGATTTCATGGTTCTGGACCTGTCCACCCGGCGGAATTTAGAACTCACCGAAACCATTCGGACCCTGGAAAAAAAGGGCAGTCTGCTGTGGGTGTTGGATAAAACTGTTACCGCCATGGGTGGCCGAACGTTAAGACGCTGGCTGGAAGCGCCGCTGATAAAAACTGCAAATATTTTAGAGAGACAGGGAAGTGTCCAGGAATTTTATGATCACGCCAGCCGTCTGCCGGAGTTTAAAACCATTCTCACCAAGGTTTACGATCTTGAACGGCTTTGCGCCAAGATCTCATTTGGGACGGCTAACCCCAGAGACCTGTTGGCCCTTAAACAATCTCTGGGGGCCTTGCCATTAATTAATGCTTTTCTGGCATCGCTGAAAGCTGAAAAGCTGGCAAGTCTTTACGATCAGGATGAACTGCTTGAGGATGTTTGGACGCTGATTGAAAAAGCCATTGATGACAATGCACCATTGGTTATTAAAGAAGGAAATGTGGTTAAAACCGGGTATAACGATGAGGTCGATACCTATCGGGAAGCTTCGGAAAAAGGCCAGGACTGGATCCGCGATCTGGAATGTCGGGAACGTGAAAAATCCGGGATTAAATCTCTTAAAATCAAATATAACCGAGTGTTTGGATACTTTCTGGAGGTCACCAAAAGCTATTTGGATCAGGTACCCGAGGATTACATCAGGAAGCAAACCCTGGCCAACGCCGAGCGGTACTTTACCCCGGAGCTTAAGGCAATGGAAAACAAGATCCTGGGTGCCCAGGAAGGTTTGCTGCGATGTGAAACCCAGGTGTTTCAGGAAATCAGGGAAACCCTTTTAGCGGAAATCCAGCGCATCCAGAAGAAAGCAACCGAAGTGGCTGAATTGGATGCCATTTACTCGCTCGCCACAGTGGCCCTCCAAAACCATTACGTGCGACCTGAAATTTCCAGTGAAAAAAGCATCGATATTAAAAATGGCCGCCACCCGGTGGTCGAAGCCTTTATCGGAGAAAGTCATTTCATTGGCAACGATTGTCTGCTCAATGACGACGATCAGCAGATGATGATCATTACCGGCCCAAATATGGCCGGGAAGTCCACCTTCATCAGACAGGTGGCAGTCATTGTGCTGATGGCTCAGATAGGCTCCTTTATTCCTGCCGACGCCGGCACCATCAGTGTCGTGGATCGAATCTTTACCCGAGTGGGTGCCAGCGATGACCTGGCCAGCGGACAGAGTACCTTCATGGTGGAAATGACCGAGGTTGCCAACATTCTAAAAAATGCCACAGACCAAAGCCTGGTGATCCTCGATGAAATTGGCCGGGGAACCTCAACCTTTGACGGCATTAGCATCGCTTGGGCGGTAGTTGAACATCTCTGGGATAAAGCGGCGATTGGGGCCAAAACCCTTTTTGCCACCCATTACCATGAACTCACCGAGCTTGAAACCCTGAAACCGGGGATTAAAAATTATAGCATCAGTTTAAAAGAAACCCCGGACGGGGTCATCTTCTTGAGAAAAATAAAGCCTGGCAGCGTGGATCAGAGTTATGGCATTGAAGTGGCTAAACTCGCCGGATTTCCATCACCGGTAACCAAACGTGCTCAGGAAATTCTCAAACACCTGGAAGCCGGCGAAAACACCTACCGCGAAAATCTCATCGTTGCTGATCCGCCCATCCTCACCGAAAGAAAAGCTAGTCAGCTTAATTTCTTTGAAATGGCAAAGGGCATCAGCCCCGAAGAGGAAGCAGCTTTAGGAACCATCAGGGATTTGAATATTGATGAAATGAGTCCCATTGAAGTGATGAATGTGATTTATCATTTAAGAGAAAAAATATAAAATATAAATAGAAGGTTAAGAGGATATTATGAGAACCAAAGAATTAAAACGAATCGTTCAGCGATTAATGAATGATCCCAAATACCGAAAAATGCCATTTGATCAATTATCGGATGTCATTGGACTGAAAAAGAAAAAAGACCGGCAAATGCTCACCCATGTTTTAAGGGAGTTGGAGCAGAAGAAAAAAATTGATGTCAGTTCCGAAGGCGATACCGGAAAAACCAAAGACCTAAGAAGCACCAAAAACACAAGAGAAACCGAAGAAAGCAAAGATGCGCCAAAAACCAGCGTTACTGAAGAGACCAAAGACTCCCGTAAAATTATTGGTGTCCTGCAGGGAAACCAACGCGGTTTTGGCTTCGTCATTCCCGATAACACCATTTTCACCGAGGATATTTTTATCCCGGAAAAATACCTTCACGGGGCCTTGGATCAGGATCATGTTTGGGTAAATCTGACCTCAAAGCCAGGCGAAAAGAGACCTGAAGGTGAGATTGCTGAAATCATCGAACGCGGTCACAAGAAAATCATTGGCCGTTATGAAAAAGGGAAAAGTTTCGGTTTTGTCATTCCCGATAATGACCGGCTGTGCAAGGATATTTTCATCCCCGATCGGCGGGGGAAAAAGGCGGTTACCGGAGACAAGGTAGTCGTCAATATTCTCACCTGGTCTGATCAAGGGAAAAATCCGGAAGGGGAGATTGCCGAAATTCTGGGAAATAAAGACGAACCCGGCATTGATATTCTTTCAGTATTAAAAGAATACGATATCCCCATGGATTTTCCAAGGGATGTTGAAAAGGAAGCCGATCATATTTCTGAAAAAATAACAGCGGATGAATTGGCAAAACGAAAAGATCTAAGAGCTGAAATAATTTTCACCATTGATGGGGACGATGCCAAAGATTATGATGATGCGGTTTCCATTGAGAAAAAAGAGAATGGTCACTATATCCTGGGTGTTCACATTGCCGATGTCAGTCATTACGTCAAACAGGGAGAGCCGCTGGATGAATCTGCCCTGGATCGCGGCACCAGTGTCTACGTCGTGGATCGGGTGGTACCGATGCTGCCGTTTAAATTATCTAACACCGTCTGCAGCCTGGTACCAAATGAAGATCGTCTGACCTTTAGCTGTGAAATGGAAATTGATAAAAAAGGAATGGTTTTGGATTATACCATTTTCAAATCCGTCATCAACTCCAAATCAAGAATGACCTATCAGGGCGTGTCCGATGTTTTAGCCGGAAAAGATAATCCCACAGCCAAGGCACTGTTGCCTTTCATCGATGATCTTCGGGTTTTAGAAGAGCTGTTTGAAATTCTTCATACCGAACGGCGGGGCAAACGCGGCGCCATTAATTTTGATTTTCCGGAAGCAAAAATACTTTTGGATGAAAAAGGGTTCCCCACTGATATTGTGATCGAAGAACGTCTGGTATCACATCGCATGATCGAAGAATGCATGCTGGTCTGCAATGAAACAGTGGCAAAACACGTTTCCGGAACCAATGCTCCATTTTTATTCAGAAACCATCCAGAGCCCGATGCTGAGAAATTAGCGGCGTTTAGAAAATTTATCAATCGCTATGGTTTTAAACTCGGCTCCAAGGAAGATGTCACCCCAACCGGCGAAGACTTCCAGGCCCTGATGGATGACATTGAAGGAAAAGGCGAAGAACGGGTTATCACGCTGTTAATGCTCAGAACCATGCAGCAGGCGGTTTACCAGGGACATAATCTGGGACATTACGCCCTGGGCGCAAAATATTACACCCATTTTACCTCCCCGATTCGCCGTTATCCGGATCTCTTTGTTCACCGTTACCTGGCAAAATCCCTGAAGGGCAAGCTTAACCAGAAGACCATCGATTATCTCGAAAAACACATTGATGCCGTGGGTGTGCACTCATCAGAAACCGAACGTCAGGCCGAAAAAATTGAACGGGAAGTCACCAAGCTTAAAATGACTGAATACATGACCGCCCATATTGGGGAAACCTTTGAAGGTCGGATCAACGGGGTCACTTCCTTTGGTTTCTTCGTGGAACTGCCAAATACCGTTGAAGGATTGGTTCGACTCCAGAATATGAAGGATGATTATTATATCTATGATCCTGATCTTCACCAGCACATCGGCGAACGAACCGGGAAATTCTATCGACTCGGACAGGCTGTTAAGATCAGAGTGGCCAAGGCTGATGTGGATTTAAAACAAATTGATTTTGACCTTATTGAAAAATAAAGGAAACCGTGTTATAATAAAATACTAGCTAAAGAACAGAGGTGATATGCATGGCAGAAAACATAAAGATTGTGTCAAAAAATAGAAAAGCACGTCACGATTTTCAAATTGAAGATACCTACGAGGTTGGGTTGGTGTTAACCGGCACCGAAGTTAAATCCATCCGCCAGGGGAAGGTCAGTCTGAAGGAAAGCTATGCCGACATTTATGAAGGTGAAGTTTATGTTTACCAAATGCACATTGATCCTTACGAGCAAGGGAATATTTATAATAAAGATCCCCTGCGCATCCGTAAACTCCTGATGCACAAACCGCAGATTCGCAAATTAATCGGGTTAAAGCAGCGGGAAGGATATACTCTGGTACCACTCACGCTCTATTTTAAAGATAATCATGTCAAGATGGAACTGGCTCTGGCCAAAGGTAAGAAGCTTTATGATAAGCGTCATGCCATTGCCGAGCGAGATGCCGATCGACGGATTCAGAAAAGTATGAGGCATGAGGGTTAGCTAATAATTTTGGGGGCGCAATGGTTTCGACGGGGATTTTGAAGCTTGAGTAGCGAGTCGATGTCGCCGATCATCGTAAAAAGTGGCACATAAATATAAACGCAAAAACAAACAGAAGTTACGGTATGGCTTTAGCAGCGTAATTACGCTCTAAAGTACAGTATTAAGACTTTCGCGGCAAAATAATTGCCGCACGCCTCCCGATTCAACCTGTGGTTTAGGGTTTCGGCGTTCATTGAAGCAGGGAACCGTTCTGGGTAGTGCCTCGCACCCTTAACGATCAAGAGGCTGGTTTCGCTACTTCTTTGTCATTGGAGAAGAAGAGAAATGAGAAAATAATTAATGACTGCACTCGGAGAAGCTTCTGTGAATGGATTTTCGGACGTGGGTTCGACTCCCACCGCCTCCACCAAATAAAAACTCAAAATTCGATACAATAAAGACCGCCTTGTGATGAGGCGGTTTTTTTCTGTTTAGGGAGAAATGGCTTTATTAATGCATTTTTGAGCTGTATATATACCTTCTGATTTTTATAAAATGTTACTTTGGGGTATTAAAAAAAGCTTGTTTATTAAGTTTATAAATTGGTATCAGGCGCGGATCTTTTTATTGAGGGCATTGTTCGTTTTGGATATGTTTGGGCAATTCCAAAAGATTCAAAAAAGCTTGTTGATGATAGACGAAAAGAAAATAAATAATTTTGAAACGCTTTTGTAACAACCGAGTCTTATAAGCAGGAGGTGATAAAGTGAAAGTGCCAGACTTCGGAGAAATATATACAGAATACTTTACAGACGTATATAAATATATGCTGTCCCTTTGCCGGGATGAGAGTATTGCAGAAGAAATTGCGCAAGAAACCTTTTTCAAAGCTATGCGACATATGGATCAGTTTAACGGTACTTGCAAACTATATGTATGGCTCTGTCAAATTGCAAAAAACACTTATTTTTCGCTTTACCAAAAGCAAAAGCGAAATGTTCCGGTAATTGATACAGAATTTCAAGAAACCACGTTCGATGTAGAGAAAGATTTTCTTAATAAAGAAGCAGCGGAACGAATACATGTTTTATTGCACAGTATGAATGAGCCTTACAAGGAAGTCTTTACATTGCGAGTTTTTGGAGAACTGCCATTTTCACAAATCGGTGCGTTATTCGCGAAAACAGATAGCTGGGCAAGATTGATATTTTACAGAGCAAAAAAACAATTACAGGAGGATATGAAATGAAAACATCTTGTGAGATTATAAGAGATTTGTTGCCGCTTTATCACGATGGTGTTTGCAGCAATGATAGCAAAGCAATGATTGAAGAACATCTTGCTCTTTGCGATGACTGCAAAGCGGAATTGCAAGCAATGGATACTGAGCTGCCTATTAACAATATGGCATTGAATTTAAAAGAAACTGAGGCAGTTGAAAAGCTGTCTAAGAAATGGAGAAAAGGAATGCTTAAATCGTTACTGGAAGGTATTTTAATCACTGTTCTGGCTGTTGCCGCAATCGCCCTTATACTCTATTGTTTCATGGACATTAGAGTTGTTCCAGTATAGTATTGATGGAGGTGGAAAATTGAAAGAATACATTTTAACAGCAGAATATATTCAACAGACCTCATAGTACCTATCTTGGTAAACTCAATTGTAATTATGTTTTTATCTATCATGATTGGATTGTGTGTTTTTAGAAAGTGTGAATTATTGCATTTGAGCAGGAGAGCGATAGTATGACGGAAATTGGCTGGATATTATGCCCTGTTTGCAATAGTAAAACACGACTTAAAATTCGTGATGACACTATGCTTGAGAATTTCCCGCTATTTTGTTCAAAATGCAAACAGGAAACACTAATCAACATACAAAAATTAAATATGTCAGTTATCAAAAAGCCAGACGCTAAGATGCAGAGCCGATAATTTGTGAGAAATGAACTCACAGTTATCGGTTTGAACGCCGATGATGATTTTGGAAAATAAAACGGTTGGCGTTCGAAATTTAGAATGATCGGCCAAGCGTAGAAAAAGTTGTATAATGAACAACAAATTTGAATTTGTAAGGGTGACATTATGGAATACTCTAGTTTCTCGATATTCGCAAATATTGCGGTTGATGTGCCGCGCTGAGCATCCGATTCTTAATGCAGCAGCCTTTTATTGTCTGATATTTCAATGCTGCATTCATTTTTAAAATAATCTTTCTAGATTGTACTACCTCTTTCTAAATAAATTCGATCCATATTTCCTGAGGTTACATCATACATACACTGAATTTCAAATTTGGGACATAATCAAAAGTGGTACACTAGGACATTATCATAAGTGGTTCATATTCAGTAATTGCCTGGTAAACTTTATATTGACAAAAATTATTGTCTTAGTTATAATGAACGAAAGCAAACGAAAGATAACAAAAACAAATAAATAAATACAAAACGATACAAAAAGTGATACAAGGAGGTATACGCAGATAATATGGGTATACCTTCATTTTTTTTGTAAATAAAGGAGTTTTATGGACATAGGCAAGATAGAAAACGGTCAGAAGAGTGAAAAAAAACGAGGATGGAGAAATCAGATAATAATATCAGGCATGTTTATTCTATTGATCGTTCTTTTATTAGCCTCCTTTACTTTGGGAAGATATAATGTTGACATAAAAGACTTGTTCTTTTATATGGGAAAAAAACTCGGGATGAATCTGGAGATTGTTCAGATTAATGAACATATTATTTCCAGTGTAAGATTTCCCAGAATAATTGCAGCCATTTTGACTGGCTTGGCACTTTCAGTTTCAGGGGCATCTTATCAGGGTATATTTAAAAACCCTATGGTCTCACCGGACATTTTAGGGGCTTCAGCAGGAGCTGGCTTTGGGGCATCGCTGGGAATTATAATGTCTTTACCAACAATACTTATTCAATTAATGGCATTTGGCTTTGGGATTACATCTGTGGCGTTAAGCTGTTTAATTGCCGGAATTGTCGGACGGCGTGAAAATGTAACACTTGTTCTGGTGCTGGCTGGCATGGTGGTATCGTCATTATTTAGTGCTTTTATCTCCATTATTAAATACATGGCAGACCCATATGGTAAATTGCCAGAGATCACATTTTGGCTGATGGGAAGTATTTCAGACATTAAAAATAGTGATTTGATTTTTATGATTGTGCCTGTTGTAATTTGCCTGACTATTATATTTTTGGTCAGATGGAAAATCAATGTTCTAAGTTTTGGTGATGAAGAGGCCAGTGCTTTAGGGATTAATGCTGGGCATTTAAGACTGGTTATTATTATTTGCGCAACAATGCTGACGGCAACTGTGGTAAGTGTTGCTGGTCAAATCGGTTGGATTGGACTCGTTATACCACATCTGGCAAGGATGATAGTAGGACCCGATTACCGCTACTTAGTTCCTACAACAGCAATTCTTGGAGGTGTATTTCTTTTATTGGTGGACAATATCGCCAGAACGGTTATGCAGGTTGAAATTCCTCTCGGGATACTAACCTCTATAATTGGTGCACCGTTTTTTGTGTATCTGATTTTAAGAGGAAAGAAAGGATGGATTTAATGCTGGAACTTAATAACATCTCCTGTGGATATAACAAAATGCCGATCTATGAAGGGATTAATTTCAAGGTTCATCCCGGGAGTATCGTATGTATCATGGGAAGAAATGGTATCGGGAAAACAACTTTGCTAAAAACAATTTTAGGAAGTCTTAATATACTAAATGGTTCAATTATTCTTAATGGCAAAGATATTTTCAGCTACAGCAATAAAGAAAGAGCACAGCAGATCGGCTATGTCCCACAGTCTCATATCCCGCCCTTTCCATATTCAGTCAGAGATGTTGTAGTTATGGGGAGAACGCCACATTTATCCATATTTTCGGTACCGGGAGATTCTGATTATTCGCGGGTAGATGAAATACTAGAAAAAATTGGAATTGGATACTTAAAGGAAAAAATATACACAGAAATCAGTGGAGGTGAAAGGCAGCTTGTAATTATTGCAAGAGCATTGATTCAAAATCCTAAAATTTTAATTATGGATGAGCCAACTGCAAGTTTGGATTATGGGAATCAGATTAAAATTATTAATACCATTAAAGCGTTATCAAAAGAAAAAATATCAGTAATAATGACAACGCATCATCCTGAACAGGCATTTGAGTGTGCCGACCTAGTTGTCGCAATGACAGAAAATAAAGTAATTTCAACAGGATTACCAGTAGAAATATTAACAGAGGAATTGATTGAAGAAATCTATGGCGTAAAAGTTACTGTTCAAAAGATAAATATGGAGGGAAAGGAAAAAATAATATGTTTATCAAAATAAAGAGACCGGTAATTGTAATAATAATGATATTTTTTGTAATTATATTAGGCGGTTGTTCGGATTCTTCTGATTCAAAAAATGATGAATACAAAACAATTATCGATATGGCGGGCAGAACGGTGGAAGCGCCATTAGCAATTGATAGTGTTTATTCAGTCGGGCAACCAGGTGTTGTCGCTCTCTATACACTATGTCCGGATAAGCTTTTAGGATGGTGTATTGAACCTTCTGATGCTGAAGCAGAATTTATTAATGCAAAATATCTGAACCTACCAGTACTGGGACTTAGTCAAGGAACAAATTCCAATGCAAATACCGAAGAGATTATTGCCAGAAATCCGGACATTATTATTTTAATGACTGATATTAATACAGAAGATACGAAAGCTTCGGCAGACGAAATGCAGGAAACTTTTCAAATTCCGGTTGTAGTAGTTGATGATGAATTGACTACCATGGATGAGAGTTACAGATTCCTTGGCAAATTATTAGGAGTAGAAGAACGGGCCGAAGAGTTGGCATCGTATTGTGCAAATGTCATTAATAATGTTAAGGAAGTTTCCAAAACAATTCAAGACAAAGATAAATTGAAGGTCTATTATGCTCAGGGCTCAACAGGGCTTCAGACAGCGCCAATGGGGTCAGCTCACTCGCAGGTGATTGAACTGGTTGGCGGAATTAATGTATGTAGTCTGAATGCGATTGATAGTGGTCGTCTGACAATTGATATGGAACAATTATTTGAATGGAACCCTGATATGATAATCGCCTCGTATAGTGATGGCCATGGCGGAACCAATATGGGGAATACCGATGTTTTTGATATCATTACCAATGCAAATCCGGAATGGACACTTTTAGAAGCCGTAAAAAAAGGTGGAATATTTGAAACTCCCTGCCTGCCATATAATTGGCTGGATATGCCGCCGTCGGCTAATAGAATTGTTGGGGTAACCTGGCTGGCAGAACTTTTATATCCTGACTACTATAATTTTGATATTGTCCAGACAACAAAAGATTTCTACAAGTTGTTTTACAGGATAGAATTATCCGATGAACAGATAAACAAATTATTTAATGATGCAGTAAAAAAATAATCAGGGGGGCAGCAATGAAAATATTTTTGAAGCAGACAGAATGGTTCTGACATCTGGTCCATAAAAAACGATTGGATTTCAGTCAACGATTCAAAACAGGAAAAAACGATTGATTAAATTGGGTTTAAGAAAGAGGAGGAGACGATTTTGAAAAGAGAAAAGAAAAAGGCAGTATTTGGTTTAATAATAATGGTGTTAATGACGATATCAATAAGCATACCGGTTTTTGCTACTGACAAAGTGGACACAACAGTGTATGATTCAGCTTCAACAACAGAAACCTTATCATGGAAAGCATTTAATATTTTATTGGGTTACAATGATATGGGAACCGAAATAACAGGATCACCGGCAACGGGTATCTATGAATTTAGCGCCGGAGGAACAGCTGATGGAGAATTGAAATATGCCTGGACATTTGACGGAAGTACTTTCACCGAACCATATACCAAAGAAACAAAAGGACCAATAAATCTTACGGTCCAAACTGCGAGTGAAACTGAAAATGCGCTTGGAATTACTTTTGATCTCTATAATTCACATACCGATGGCAAGGATAACAGTCTGAGCGGATATGCAAATTTAAAGCTAAAGGTGTCTGAATTTTTTTCTGATGGAACAAAACTTGTTGTCACCGGTTCAGATGATTATAGTAAGGAAGTAAGTGTAGTCGATGGTTATATTAGTTTTGATGTCAACAAAGGCGGCACTTATGTAGCAAAAGGCAATCCCGATGCAGTCTCAGAAAATACAACAGATAATGAGATCGCCGCAGCCGAATCACCCAATCCGGTGAATATTGGATTAGTGATTCTGATAATCGTCTTGGTGCTGGTCGTTTCTGGAGGAATCATTGTTTTCCTGAAAAGAAAAGGCAAGCACGATAACTAATTAATTAGTGAAAGGAAAAATAATTATGGTATGCAGTGAAAAAATAACAAAAACAGTTTCATGCCTTTTTAGAGTATTGTTTACGATAATTATTATACAGATTGTTAGTTTTACAACTACATACCAGGTTTTTGCTGAAACAATTGGGGATGACACCATTCATGATTCAGGAACGGGAATAGTGGAAGATCCTTATATATATAACGTTGATGCTCTTTCGAAAGTATCATGGAAACACCTGAAAACAATTGGGGATGAGCAGATTCATGAAATATATCAAATTATTGAATATGGGGTGGTGCAGTATAGTTGGTATTTTTCACCTGAAATCTGTAAAAATCCTTCAATTAGTGGACCATATTTCTTGGGGATTAACAAATATTCAATAAGTAAATCTGACAATTTGCCCGGGGGAAGCAGTAACGACTCGCTCTATTTTTCTTTTGCCTTAAAACGGGATTTCCCCGGACAAGTCAAAATTAAACTTAATGTTTCAGACAATTTTGCGGATGGAACCGTTTTGGCTTTGAATTACTATGGCGGCTATGATTCAACGAGTGATCATGGCGACAGTCCACTGATATTGCCGGGAGAAATCTATACATGTTCGGGAGCCGAAGCAGTTGCTTCAGGGCTGACAGTAACTGATGGATATGTGGAATTTTATGTCCGGCATGGTGGCAATTATTATTTAAAATCAGAAAGTACAGACGATGCAACTATTAATTCGGATGACGTAGTACTCGGTAAAATTGGAGAGCTTTTTAGTGGCAAAATCGCGGCAACGATTGCTGATTGTTTTGGCAAAACTATTGAAGATACGGTTACTGGGGGGAGATTTAAACAGCATTAAAAAACTGTATTTGGCGGATATGCAATTAGACAGCTTGGATGAACTGAGTAAATATAATTTAAGCGGGTTGGAGCAATTAACAGCTTCGGGAAATAACCTAAAAAGGGTTCCGCTTTTGAAAGCACCACAAATAACTTACCTGGATTTGTCCAGCAATAAAATTGATGATATTACCGGATTAAACCAGATACCCACCTTGAAAAACATAATCTTATCTGATAATCTCATTATTAATGTAGGGGATTTAAATCGTTTTACAGAATTAACGTCATTAGATTTAAGCAATAACAAAATTACTTCATGGGGTGCGGAAATAAAAAATGATACACTCCGATACCTAAAGCTTAGTGGAAATCAAATCGAAAAGGAAATTGACACATCAGGGCTTACAACATTAGAAGAACTGGAATATGATCCAGACACTTCGTTAGGTGCGGCGTCTGGATCAGTATCTGAAAAGAAGAAAGAGGATGGAAAATTTATAAAAAACGGATTCGTAATTATTATTTTGATGATTATTATAGCAATAGTGACGAGTAAAGTTTATTCTAAAAGGAGTAGTCTATGAATTATTTTGAAAACAATGTGTTGGCTCTTATGCCTTGTGCGGTTAAAGTGCCAATGGAAGCAAAGATTGCAAGTTACATTAAAAATAAGAATCTTTCCCTAAAATATGAGATATTATCCAACGCTGTCGTCCAGGCTGGTTTTTTTGAAGATCTTAAAACAATTGAGGATATTGATAAACTTCCGGATATCATGGTTGCTTCGGGATTTAGCCGCTTTTTCTTTCCCGCATTTGTTGAACGATTTATAAAAAAAGGAGCCTTCCAATCATCACTTGACTTTGAGGTGTCAGAGGCCTATCAGGAATCAGGTGTTATTGACCCCAATGCTTACTATGATATCGTCGCTGTCAACCCACTTATTTTTTTAGTTGATCAAACGAATTATCCCGACCTTGAGCCGCCAAAAAAATGGGCCGATCTTCTGTCTTCGCAATATGAGCAGAAAATTGCCTTTAGAGGCCATACCGACGAGGATTTATGTGAGGGTATATTATTTGAAATCTATCATACCCATGGCATCGAAGGAATAAAAAAGTTGGCTCGAAATATAAAATCAAGACTGCATCCATCGCAGATGGTAGCTCTTGCCGGAAGCAAAAAAGGGGAAGCGCCCTTTATCAGTGTGATTCCTTTATCCTTTGCGAATCTTGTTAAGGAAAGCGACAAGGTCCGGGTGATCTGGCCGGAAGACGGTGCTGTCATGAATCCGGTTGTCATGTTGACGAAAAAGAATTGTAGCGAAGACGCAAAGGCCGCTTCAAAATACTTTATCAGTGAAGCGGTTGGTGATTTATTTAGCCAGGTCGGTTTTTGCTCGCTCCGTCCGGAGCTTGAGGCAAGAATGCCCCGCTCGGGAAAATACAAGTGGATCGGCTGGGATTTTCTGCTGCAAATTGATGTGGAAAAACTTCATGATGAGCTCAATCAGGTGGTTAACTCACACTCGCTGGAAAGGAAGGAATAGAATGCGTCTCATTACCTTTTCAGGGCCGCCTTCATCGGGAAAAACCTCTGTCATTATCAGCACAATCAGGGCTCTTAAAAATAATGGAGCGGATGTTGCGGTTGTGAAAATGGATTGCCTTACTTCTGATGATAAGGAGCTCTATCAGAAAGAAAACGTACCGGTTGGGGTCGGACTTTCCGGTAATCTTTGTCCAGACCACTTCTTTATCACCAATATTGAAGAATGTTTTGAGTGGGGCATTAAAAAAAGGGTCGACTATCTGATTACCGAAAGCGCCGGTCTTTGCAATCGCTGTTCGCCACATATTTCCGGGGTTATGGCTGTTTGTGTGATTGATAATCTGATGGGTATCAATACGCCTAAAAAAATTGGCCCGATGCTTAAAATGGCGGATATCGTGATTATAACAAAAGGGGATATCGTCTCTCAGGCTGAAAGAGAAGTCTTTGCGTTTAAGGTAAGACAGGCCAATTCGAAATGTCTGATTCTCAATGTGAACGGGATAACCGGTCAGGGATGCACCGAATTTGCAACAATTTTGGCACAGGCCCAGGAACATGATGCGGTAACCGGTGAAAAGCTGCGGTTTTCCATGCCTGCTGCCGTCTGCTCCTATTGCCTGGGAGAGAAAAAAATCGGTAAGGAGTATCAATTAGGCAATACGCGAAAGGTCGAATTTCATGATTAATTCAATACCAGGCGAAAAGATTGCTATAATTCTCAAAACCTATGCTTATTGTCACGATTTTTTCGATGCAATGGTTGTCGATTATCCTCCAAAAGATAAATATCATCTGACTGTCAAAGAATATTTTGAGAGCCTTGATAGCTATGAACTCCAAACAAAAGGGGTTGAACAGGAAGATCTCGTCGGCCAGTTTGTTTCATTTTTGGAGAATATGGAAGAACGTCAAAAAAGCGTTCAGTGGAATATTGAGTCACTTACGATTATCGGGGGACAGAACAAGCATGGCGAACAGGAAAATGTCAGCATCTGTCTCAAACCGGGTGATGTTGTGTCAATTGTTGGCCCAACTGGTTCCGGGAAAAGTCGATTGCTGGGGGATATTGAGTGGCTTGCCCAGGGTGATACACCAACTAAACGACGAATATTGATAAATGAAACAATTCCGCCTCAATCTTGGCGTTTTTCCATTGAGCACAAACTTGTAGCCCAGCTTTCGCAGAACATGAATTTCGTCATGGATCTGACGGTGGAAGAATTCATAAAAATGCATGGCGAAAGTAGAATGATCTGTGATATCGAAGAAAAGATTCGGTTGATTCTGGAAAAGGCCAATGAACTTGCCGGTGAAGAAATATCCCTTGATACCCCGGTAACCGCACTTTCCGGAGGGCAGTCCCGAGCGCTGATGATTGCCGATACCGCCTTTTTAAGCTCATCTCCTATTGTCCTGATTGATGAAATCGAAAATGCGGGCATTGATCGGAAAATAGCGATATCCCTACTGGTTACGAATGAAAAAATTGTTTTGATCGCAACCCATGATCCTGTTCTTGCCCTCAGCGCCGAAAGGCGAATTGTCATCAAGAATGGTGGTATTGAAAAGATAATTGAAACCTCCAGGAATGAAAAAGAACACCTGCATGAACTTGAAGCGTTAAATCAGAAGCTGATGAACTATCGGGAACTCCTAAGAACGGGAGGAAGTTTCTGATGAGAAGTTGTTGCAATTATCGGTGAAATGGAAAAAAATATAAATTCTAAAACAAACAGAAACTGCGAGATGGCTTTAGCAGCGTAAATACGCTTTAAAGTACAATATTAAGACTTTCACGGTAAAATAATTGCCGCACGCCTCCCGATTCAACCTGTGGTTTAGGGTTTCGGCGTTCATTGAAGCAGGGAACCGTTCTGGGTAGGGTCTCGCACCCTTAACGATCAAGAGGCTGGTTTCACTTTTTCTTTGTCATTGGAGAAGAAGAGGAATGAGAAAATAATTAATGACTGCACTCGGAGAAGCTTCTGTGAATGGATTTTCGGACGTGGGTTCGACTCCCACCGCCTCCACCAGATAAAAACTCAAAATTTGATACAATAAAGACCGCCTTGTGATGAGGCGGTTTTTTTTCTATTTGGAGAGAGATGGCTTTATTAAAGCATTTTATTGATAAGTGAAATTGTATAAAATGGATAGGCTGTCCGCCGGAATTGGGAATAGTTGGCCAAGTGTAGAAAAGTTTTGAATCGGAGCGGGGGTGTGTAAAAGGAGTGTGCGATTTTTAATTCTTCGAATTCAGTGGATTGGTTTCCTTAAACAGAACACGTTGAGAATGTGAAATAGGCCATCAGTTAAGGTAAACGTCTCGACTGGTAGCCTTTCAGATTGTGAACACTAACACATACGATTATAATATGAGTAAGAAAAGAAAAACCTACAGCCTATCAAAAAAAGCGAAGATTGTTTTAGAGGTTATCAGAGAGGAATGTCCTCTCAACGAGATTGCCACCAACTATGGAGTCAGTCCACAGCTTAATAGCCAATGGAAAGTGGAGTTTATTGAGAATATGCCAGCCTTGTTTGATAAAAAGAAAACAGAAGTCGAACAGATGAAGAAAGAGCATTCTGCTGAGAAAGATGATCTTATCAATCAGATCGGTCAGTTAACCGTTGACTTAACCTGGCTCAAAAAAAAAAACAGGATCAAGTCTCAGAAATACAGAAAAGAAGGAACTTATAGAGTTCGCAAACCCGAAGATTACGGTCAAGCAACAGTGCTAACTTTTAGGATCACCTTGTTCATCAGCCTATTACAAAAATCATGGAGAAGCCGAACCAAGTCAGGAAGAAGTAGATATTAAGAATGCCATCGACAAGATCCACTATGATGAGTGTTCTTATGGTTGCCGAAGGATGCAGAAAGAACTACGAAAGAGGGGGTTCCATGGTATTGGCAAACGAAGAGTACGTCGATATATGGATGAAATGGGGATCGTCGCTTTTTATCCAGGCTCTAACTTAAGTAAACGTGACTTGAAAGATCGAACCTACCCCTATTTACTGCGGAATGTCCCCATCACTTATGTTAACAGGTTTGGGGCATTGACATTACGTACTGTGGCACGCCCACGGGATTCATCTATCTTGTTGCCATCGTTGACTGGCACTCTCGGCTAATCGTTGGTTGGGCCATGAGTAACAGTTGTAATCTTTTAAATTGACATTCAAAATATATTATGTTATAATTTTAATAGTTAGCCGGCTAACTATTATAAAGGAGATTATTTATGGATAACTTTACTTTTGTTGATCGTCCTGATAATCAGCGTTTACAGTTGATGAAAGATGTTTATTCGGAATTAAATTCAGATGTTGTCAAATTATTTATTGATTTTCAATGGACATATCGTAATATGCAGAAACAATATGATTATGCCCTTGATAAGAACGGTTTAAGTGAATCAAGATTTATTATTTTGATGTTTTTATATCATGCTCCAAACCAAACATTGTTGCCTTCAGTTATTTCTGAGAAATTGGGAGCTACTCGTGCAACAGTTAGTAAATTAATAAAAGCAATGGAGATGAAGGGTTGGATTTTAAAAAGTACTTCCACTACAGATAAACGTTCGTTATCTGTCCAACTTACTGAAACAGGAAATCATGTTTTAGAAAATTTTTTACCTGAAAACTTTAGCATCGTTAATAATTTGCTGGATAGCCTGTCTAGTGAAGAAATTCAACAACTCTCAAATTTATTAAAAAAAATTAATGAGAGCACTCAAAAATATACCCAAGAAATGGAGAAATAAAAGATGCAAACAAAAAAAATCGAATTATTAGAAACATACCTTAGCTTATATATAAATCATTTTACTGTGTTAGAAAACATTGAAAAAGAAGATTCACTATATGTCATATTAGACGTTCGCAACGCTCCGGCACAGGTAAAAAAAGACCAAATAAAAGGTGCTATTGCAATGCCTGCAAAAGAATTAGGAAACCATTTAGATGAATTAGATAAAAGCAAAACGTATGTTGTATATGACTGGACTGGTGGTACCACGCTTGGAAAAACAGCATTACTTATTTTATTATCAGAAGGTTTTGAAGCTTATGAGCTTGCAGGAGCACTTGAGGGTTGGAAAGGAATGAACCTTCCTATTGAAACATTAGAATAAGAATGAAGAATATTAATTTATTTAAAAAGAGCGATTAACAAAAGTTAGTTGCTCTTTTTTTATATGTTTCTAGAACTTAGAAATTCAACTATGCCGGTTCTATGAATTATATGGATTATTTTAATAACACATTTAAATACGGTATACCTACAAATTCATCTAATCAATAAATTAAAGGGGAATAGGCGGAATGGCCATGGACTTACCTATATGAGAAGGTCTTCAAAGTGCATTTCAGCTAGGATTGCTTCGCACTGATTAGCGTCGGGGTCGGAATGAAAGCGATATATAGCAGATACTTACCAAGGAGAAGTGCATTTATGAATAGTTTGCACATCCAAGGGTAATATAGTACCTAGGAACCGAGGAGGTGGTCTCTTCTCCCAGCTTAGTATTTATATAGCCTCGGGGAAATGTTGCTTCAGGAACTTTTGGAGGGTCAGGCTAGGGTAGGGTTCTTCAATAGGAAACAGTGTGTTCAAATCATTATGTTATATTCTTATACAGAGGGTGATTCTGTAGGGAAGTAAGGTAAGTTAGACTAGGAGGATAAAAAATGAGAATAACGATAGGCGATTATCTGATCGCGCGTCTGAAAGAACTGAAAATCAAGCATATCATAGGTGTACCAGGAGATTTCAACCTGCAGTTTCTTGAACAGATCAAAGCTACAGAGGGTATCGAATTTGTCGGGACAACTAATGAGCTCAATGGTGCCTATGCAGCAGATGGCTATGCAAGAAGTCATGGGATATCCGCTCTCTGTATCACCTACGGAGTAGGTGATCTTGGTGCTATAGGCGGCGTTGCAGGGTCCAGTGCAGAACACATACCGGTCATAGTGATTTCAGGTGCCCCACCACTCTATGCCATGAAAGAGAACTATAAAGTCCATCATAGCCTGGCAGATGGAGATTTCAGTAATATTAATGATGTTTATAGGGAGTTTACTGCCTGCCAAGTGAACATAACACCAGAGAATGCATCTTTCGAAATTGATCGTGCTATTGTCACCGCATTGCGGACCCGAAAACCGGTTAATATTCAGATGCCATCAAATATCACCTACCTGACTATTGAAACAGACATGGAATATCTGGCCCCAGTAAGGCCTTCCAGTGACCCTGAACGTCTTAAATCAGCACTAGAAAAGACTGTGAAAATGTATAAGGCCGCAAAGCGGCCGGTAGTGCTCGTGGACATGGATGTCGACAGACTGAAAATGACGGATCTTCTTGGCGAATGGATTGAAAAAACAAGGGTACCTTTTGCTGCCATGAGTACAGGAAAAGCGATACTTTCGGAGCAGCATTCTCTGTATCTCGGTGCTTATAAGGGTGATGATTCTGATTCGGGCGTGCAGGACCGCGTTGAAAATGCTGATTTTCTCCTTTGTGTATCTCCACGCTTTATTGAATGGAACTCCGGCCAATACAGCGTTAATCTTCCTGAAGATAAGATGGTAAGGCTGGTAAGAGATTATGTGATCATTGGTGAGGAAGATTTTGAAGGAATCTATGGAAATGATCTGATGGAAGAAATTCTAAATAATCTTACCGATAGACAGGAAGAAGAAACGATTGAAAAGCCGGAGGTTGAAAAATTCCAGCTGGAAAAGAATAAAAAGCTAAGTCATAAGGATTTCTGGAAACAGATTGGCGGTTTCCTTAAAGAGGGAGATATGATTTTCGGAGAGACAGGCACCAGCAATCACGCTCTGATGAGCATGCGTCTGCCAAGTAAGAGCACTTATGTGGGCTCACAGATCTGGGGTGCCATAGGTTTTACACTGCCAGCATACTTCGGAAGCATGCTGGCTGACCCTGATCGCCGCCAGCTTCTCTTTATTGGAGATGGGTCTTTCCAGGTCACCGCTCAGGAGTTTTCGACCATTTTGCGTCATAAACAGAACCCCATCATCTTCCTGATCAACAATGATGGATATACCATTGAACGTTATATTATGGGCATGGACGCTGAGTATAATGATATTGCTCCATGGAAGTATACCAAACTTCATGAAGTGATGGCAAAGAGCAGCCAGATGAACACCTTTGAGGTAAGCTCACAGGGAGAGCTGGAAGAAGCAATGAAGAAAGCAGAGAAAGCTACAGAGGGAATCCTCATTGAAGTTCATATGGATCCTGAAGACGCTCCAGAAGCGCTGAAAAAGTTTGGTCCCACAGTTGCGAAATTCAACTTTGGGGAGAGAGGTCCAGAACAGGAAGTTCCAGAATCAGGGAATTCTATAAACGAATAGATCAGCTGGGAAATCTTGAACCGTTTATATCCGGAGAAAATAAGCTGATTCTTTGCAAGTTAATTGTAGTGGAGATGCTGATGATAAATTTAATACAATAAAGATCGCCTTGTAATGAGGCGGTTTTTTTATTTTTGGAGGGAAATGGCGTATTAAGGAATTTGTGAGATGTATTTTTACTGTTAATTTTTAAAATATTGTTTTGGGGTATTGAAAATATAAGTTTATTGGTGTCAGGCTCGGAGCTCACGAAAAGGATAATTGTGTTTAAGGATGAGTTATAATTTGCCTGAAGCTTGGTACCGAACTGAATATTTAAGAGAAATAGAAATACATTATTGCAACAGTATAATTAAAAGAGTATAATTTGAGATAAACTGTATTAATGTTTGATCAACATGAACATAATAATTGGAAATGAAATAAGACAAGTAATGAAAAAACCGGTGGAGGAAATAAAAAAGTCTGAGATGAAACTTAAATAAAATGTTGAAATAGATGAGGAATCAAATCGAGAGACAAATCAGGAGGAAGCGGAACAGGAACAACCGGATTCAAAGATTCAAAAACAGCCAATCTTAAAAACTAGATTCAGGATTGTTCCAGATCAAGACCATCGTTGATTATGCATATGCTGGTTGAAACAGAGAAATCAACCATGTAGATGAAAACTGATGCATTCATTTGCCTAAATTGTGATATAGTTAATCATGTCAATTTTCATATTTACTTTTGCGAAATTTATTATATATTATCAACACTTAGGAAAGGAAAGTGCATCGATGAAAAAATTAAATGATTATTTATACTCAGGCGATACCGTGCTTAAAATTTTACAGAGATATTCTGAGGATTTGAAACAGTCGGCGAAAGAAACGCATAATCAGATTGATCTTTTGCATTGTAATTTTCTGCTTCAAATTGCGGAACTCTGGCAGCACAACGATTTCCTGACTTCGCAATCCCAGCGGATCCGGGAATTCTATAAACTTATGGCAAGTGAATATCCTTTTCTGGCATTTACTTTTAAGGGACGAATTAAATCGCTGATCCGCGCGGAAGCAAAATTTAACGGATACATTGTAGAATATATTTACGATTATTATATTGAACACGGCAATTACCCTTCGCTACCTGAACTGAAAAACGCTTTAAATTGTTTTCGGGACCTGATTGCCTATAGAATCGTGATTTCCCTTCCAAAATGTCATCTGCAAGAAGGGGAGACTTGCGCGGATGAAGAAATAAAATATTTATATGATGTTGCCAACCAGTTGCTTGGTTTTCTGGAGGAACGCGGATTTACCGCAGAACTGTCTTCGTTAAGGGGTCAGAAAAAATCGCCCTTGTTAAAAGACAGCGTAAGCCCGTATTATCGGGATTTTATTGTAAATTCAGAGTCTACTGGCTATCGTTCGCTGCATATTACATTTTATGATAACATTGCCCGTTGTTATGTGGAAGTACAACTTCGCACCAAAGAAATGGACGATTTTGCTGAGATTGGTCCTGCTAATCATTTCGGTTACGAAAAACGGCAGGAAAGTGAAAGAGCCAGACGCGATGCAATTCCCAAAGGAGAAAATATTTATTTTGATGATGCCTATGAAAGAGGGATCTTGTTGCAGCAGCTTGAATTATCAAAATTGGATGTAAATATGTTTTCAGCTATGAATAATTCCCTGATCAATGATGGCTGTGGTCTTTACCGCGGAAGACTTATTCTTCCGTATGAGCATCTTTCAAGATTTCAGAATGACCTTATTGATTAAATTTTTGTGAAGTCATTACGTGGTATGTATCTTTGCGGATTGATTGGGATGATTGCAATTATTCTGTTTTATATATAGCATGTGGACAATCAGGAATTTGAAAGGAGCAAGTTATGTTTGAAGCGGGTTGGTTAAATTTAGGAAGTTTTGTACTTGGGCTGATTGCATGGATACTTCCTGTTATTAATCTCGAGCGGCGAAATAAGGTTGGCAACCGGAACTGGGTTGGCGTTTCCTTAGCAAGCGTCAGCGCCTGTGCCATCTCACTGTGCATGCAAATGTTTTATACTAATTATCTGGTAAAGATAGAGGATTGGTCAGCACTTATGGATACGTCCGCTGCGGTAGCATGGGTCGCTACGATGCTTCTTGCCGTTACAATTATACTTAATGCAATTACATTGATTGTATATTATAAGGAAAATTCAAAAGACCGATAAATCCCAAATATTGGTGTGGTGAGATTACAGCCGTAAGGTGAGAGAATTAATAGGTATCACTATTCACCTAATTTCGCAAATAAAAACCCGAATATTGATACAATGAAGACCGTCTGAATTAGACGGTTTTTTTATTGTACGTCCGGCGTGAGCGTAATCCAACGGATTAGAGTCCCGAGTATGACAAGTGCATAGCTCGAGGCAAGGGGGTCTCCGGCGACAGGAAATCTAAAGAAAGCTGACGATATACTTCTGGTCTGACAAACAGAAGTCACATCTACCATCGCCGACTGAGTAGGGTTGCCCAGCAAACATAAGCTCAAAATAACTCAGAATTTTATATTGTAAGTATGGATCCTCAATTAATAACCAGCCTCCTACCCGATTGAGGGATAGGTTTTTTTCCCAAAATCTCAAAGCTCAGCATCAGGTGAAGTCGGATCTTGTAATCCGATAAATCCAAACCGAATATTTCAGTAATTCGTTTGAGCTGGTACAAAAAAGTGGCTCGCTGAAGATATATGATTCGAATCGTTTTTGCAATACTCATATTATTCTCCAGATAGACCTTCAAAACCTCACAATCTCTTTATTTGATAACAGGTCAAATAAAAGGTGATCAAAATCCTGAGGATGAGTATTATATTGTTGATTATCATGATCACGCAAGCATAACTCACTGTAAAAGGAAAGGGTTTGGATCAGTAAAAAGTCGCTGTTTTTGATAGGCCGGTCCGTTTCACTAATACAGATCCGCGCCACATAGATATCTTGAATACGGAGATTATTAAGTAGAATCCGATATCCAAAAGCGTCTTTTGAAAAAATGGTGGGCTCATAGGATTTAATGGTTTCAATAAACTCGGAATCGATTTTTAACGCATTTATATCATCAATACTCATGTGTTTTTCAGTGTCTGATGTTTCAAAGAGCATGAGATGATCCGGCTTTTCTTTTTCAGCATAGCAAATGAGCCTCAAATCCGAGGTATAGACGGAAATGGGATTCTCAAAAACAATGAGGCTGGCCTCACATAAAGCCTTAATGCTTATTTTCTGGTAGAAAATGGATTGAAGGGTTTCATCCCATTGCGTAAATTTCTGAAAGATCGTCTCAATTGCATTAAAAAGGCTGATCAGTGAGGTCTCTGTATTTAAATAAAGAAGGTTGACATTGTTTTTCAAATAAGATTCCGGTGGAGTGCCAATACAGATGATGCTGTAATGCGCATCAGCATTCAGTGTTTTGGGAAGATCGCTGGCATAGGATAAATACAATTGATCCGTTTTTAAATCCATACCGGGATTGAATAATAAAATCCCTTTTAAGGAACCCTCCAGCACGGGATCAACAAACTGAGATTTAAAGGAAAATTCCGTTAAATAATCTGCGATCACATATAAATTTAATTTCATACTTGGTCTCCTAATCTGTAATGATTCTAAAATCTTTACAAGCTACACCCCCATTACACCCCGGGAAAATGTTCTGAGAATGTATGTCGGGGAAAAACCTTCAGAGAAGTGATTGCAACCCATTCTAAAAAATTGGTAGACGCCGCTCCTCCTTTTAGCGACAATATTTCTAACAAATGTGTGTACAATGGCCGATCTGGTGATTATTCCTGCAATTGGCGGCATATATCGAGCTTTTGATAATACAATGCTGGTGAATATGATTATCACTGGTCCAGTTTTGTGGTCAGTGCCATTTGCTGTGCCCTGCTTGGCGCCGCCTGGGGAAATGCCTATTCATTCTATTACCTCCGGGCGACCATTGTTGTTTCCAAAAGCTTTACCGGCACTGCCATCGGTGCGTTAAGGCCACCTGTGGGATCGCAATCTTTCTTTCCGCTTTTATATCGACTTATATACAAGCGCTAAAAGGAGGAATGGATATCATCGGAATTTTACCGGTTCTTGCTCTGGCTTCTTTTGTTGGTGGAGTCTTGTCGATTATTTTAATGCTGAGAAGTCGAAGAGATGAAGCACTTCTGCCTCAGGAGCAATAATTAAGAGAAAAATCAAATATTGATACAATGAAGGTCGCCTTGTGATAAGGTGGCCTTTTTTCTTTGTTGAGAGAAATGGTTGTTCTTGGTATTTTCAGTATTTTAGATATGGCCCACTACGATATTGTTATTGACAGATAACAGTAACAGACATATAATTATAACGCAAATGGGTTGCATTTGCAATTGATAAATCTATGCTATAGGTTTTATTAAACGAAGTAATTACTGTATGAGGGAGAAATGCAATGACAAAAATAGATATTATTTCAGGCTTTTTAGGAGCAGGCAAAACTACCCTGATAAAAAAGCTGTTGGAAGAAGCTTTTGTGGGAGAAAAAGTCGTACTTATTGAAAATGAATTTGGAGAAATAGGAATTGATGGAGCAATCCTGAAAGATTATGGCATTGAAATTAAGGAAATGAATTCCGGGTGCATATGCTGTACGATTGCCGGTGATTTTAGTTTAGCATTAAAAGAGATGTTAGTACTTTATCATCCGGACCGAATCATTATTGAACCATCAGGAGTGGGTAAGCTTTCTGATGTTATAAATGGATGTAAAAAATTTTTAAAGGAAGGTTTTGTTGAATTAAACATGTGCATTACAGTAGTAGATGCCATGAAATATAAAGTTTACTTAAAGAATTTTGCCGAGTTTTATGCGAATCAACTAACAAATTCGAAAACCATTATTTTAAGTAGAAGTCAAAATGTGTCTGAGGAAGTATTGGAAAGCTTACTAAAAGATATGAAACAATACAATCCGTGGGCTCACATAGTAACTACCGATTGGCAAAAAGTAGATGGAAACAAGATAAGGAAAATTGCAGAAAGCTCGAATACTCCAGATAGTTTTAATGCATTACTAAACCAACATGAGCATGTGCATGGAATACATCATCATGCAGATGATGTATTCCATGTCTGGGGACGAGAAACAGCAAAAGCTTTTGAACGCAGCAAAGTTGATGCGATCTTAAAGCAGCTTGATCAGATGGAAGGACATGTTCTACGGGCGAAAGGGATAATAAGAGTGGAGCAGAATCAATGGATTCAGTTTGATTATGTTCCCGAAGAAGCCGTGGTCAGAGAAACGACACCGGATTTTACAGGACGTATTTGTGTTATCGGAGAGCAGATTAGTGATACGCAGCTTTCTGAATTATTTGATTTGTAAGAGGTAGATGTGGCAACTTATGTAGACATCATTACAGGATTTTTGGAAAGCGGAAAAACCACATTTATTAAAGAAGTATTGAATAGCCGTGAAGCTGAAGCATTTAATAAAATAGTGCTGCTTATCTGTGAAGAAGGTTTTACTGATTATGACGAAGAGTTATTAGAGAAAAAGAATGTAAAAAGTATCATCTTAGAGAATGATTCTGATCTAAACGATGAATTATTTAAGCAGATATTCACTAAATTTAATCCGGACTACATAATAGTTGAATATAATGGTACGTGGGATATTTCCAAACTTTTAGGACTGAAAACACCATTCGAATACAAATTTAGAAATATAGCTTTTATAAGTGAAGCTGGAACTTTTAGAAATCAGTTAAATAATATGATATCGCTGATGCACCCTCATATTCAAAATAGTAATCTTGTGATTTTTAACAGATATAAGAAAATCAAACCAGCGATTCAAAAAAAACTGATTCGTGATATAAAAAATATTAATCCAAGAATACAAACTATTTTTTTAAAAGAATTTGAATCAGATAAAATAATAAAAGAACGTTTTTGGGCAGGCGGTAAACAGGGAAATATCTTTTTAAATTTAAAGGTATTTATTTTTGTGGCTTTAAGTTTATTTCTGATTTTAATTACCAATGATTTTGATGTATATAGCGCTATACAATCCACGGTGACTGTATTTTTAAGTATTCTGATGCAGGCAACGCCTTTTATATTGTTAGGAGCATTTATTTCAGCTGGAATTCAGATATTTGCGTCTACCGGATGGATTATGAATCAAATCGCTAAGGGAAGCTGGAGTTCTTTTTTAATTGCTGCAGCAGCAGGCTTTTTTTTGCCGATATGCGACTGTGGTATGGTTCCGATCATATCGGGGCTATTAAAAAAAGATACGCCGTTACCCCAAACTATTACTTTCTGGTTAGCTTCGTCGGCGGTCAGTCCGATTGTTATCTTAGCCATGCTCTATGCATTTCCGGAGAAACCTTATCTGGCTGCAATTAGGGTAGTTGCCGGAGTAGTGATAGGAATTGTGGGGGGGATTATATTAAAGCTCATTCAGCTTGAAAATCATGATGTTCTTAAAGAACATCGGCAATTTCAAAATATCGGCAACGACATTTTAACGTTAAAGTATGAAGGAACAAAAGGAAAAATCGAAGCAGTTTTCGCTGGAGCAAAAGTGGAATTTTTCAGGGTATCGGAATATGTCATCATCGGAGCCTTGATATCGGCGATTTTGCAGACGATTTTACCCCAGACAATGAAAAACTTTATTGGCGGCAATATTATACTTCAATTTCTGGTTATGATACTGGCGGCCATGCTTATGTCCACCTGTTCGACTTCCAATGCATTTATTGGGAGAAGTTTTTCTAATAATTTTTCAGCGGTACCGATTTTAGCTTTTATCGTAATGGGTCCGATGCTGGATTTAAAAAACATGGTAATGCTTTCAGAAATTCTAAAAGAAGGTTTTCTGATCTTTCTTGCATGCCTGGTAATAATTGAGAGTGCCATTGTGTTTGGTGCTTTAGCATTTTTCTTATAAGGAGGCATCTGTGGGTAGAAAAATAAATAAAGAAGCGGTTATCCAATTTTTTATTCTAATAAGTATGGCATGTTTACTAATCTATGTCATGCTTAGTAGAAAAGTTAACTATTATGTGCATCCTAGGTTTTATATCGGATTATGGATTTCTATTGTCATACTGATTCTATTCGCAATAAGTTTAATATCAAAAATTAAAAAAGCAAGACATAATGTTAATAGTCGACACTATTTAATCTTTATCATCCCATTAATGGCGGCACTTATATTTCCGCCGGCAGGAGTGAGCGGTAAGGATATGAACATGGCTGAAAGCAGCCTCTCAGCGTCAACGAGTGAAAAGCAGGCAGATGAAAACATTGATCCTGAAAGTTCCACAGAAACCGCAACAGAGGAATCCGTTGTGAGAGAAGATGCATCTAAAAAATATGAGCAATATGAGGTAGCTGGAGTCATTGTTATTGGGGATGATATTTTTTCTGATTGGTTTTTTGATGTTTATGATCATATTGATAATTTTGTTGGAAAGAAGTATCAATATTTAGCACAAGTGTATTCGATGAAGGATTTTAAAGCGGATCAGTTTTTGGCAGGTAGGCATTTTATGGTATGCTGCGCTGCGGATTTGGCTGGCTATGGGATGGTTTGCGAAAGCGATATACGAAGCAAATTGACAGATGATGAGTGGATTACCGTTACAGGTACAATAACTGCTTATCAATACAATGGTTATGCTGTGCCGATGCTTACAGATGTAACCATAACAGAAGCAGAAACACCTGAAGTTGAATATATTTACTTTAATAATTATTAAAGTCAACTTTTAAAAATCGATTTTGGAGAAGAAACACTTGTAATAAAATAATTGACAGCAGCTTCGATTTGAATTGAAGTCAATCAAGTTATTGACATATGTTCGCTATAAAGATACAATGGTTATGGACATATGACAAAAATAAATAACTAAGGGTTTGTTTGAGTAATATATTGATGAAAAGAATTGTCGGAATTTAAAAATTTCGAGCTAAAGGAGTAAATATGGCTGTTAGAAACATCAGAAATTATAAAGATATAACAAATATTTTAAGAAAAAAATCGAGAACAGTGAACGAAATTGATGAAAAAATCATAAGGATGTTTGAAGATATGACAGAAACGATGTATTTAAATAAGGGTATAGGTTTGGCTGCCCCTCAAGTAGGTATATTAAAGAGACTTGTTGTGATTGATATTGGAACTGGTTTGTTAAAACTTGTGAATCCTGTTATTGTTCAAACAATTGGCGAAAAAGTGGAAGAAGAGGGCTGTCTAAGTATTCCAGGCATATTTGGTGATGTAATACGACCTCAAAAAGTTTGTATAAGAGCACAAAATGAGCGGGGGAAACTAATTGAACTGGAAGGGATTGATTTTTTGGCGCGTGTTTTTTGCCATGAAATAGATCATCTGGATGGTACATTATTTATTGATAAAATGGTAAGTAAGGTTACGAATTAAAAAATGCAGAAATAAGGGAGAAAATTGTGGTTCATACCTATTCATTAAACGGATATAATATAGCAGTAGACGGAAATAGCGGTTCGGTCCATTTACTTGATGATTTAACATACGAAATATTGCAGGATGAAAAAGAGTTGCCGGTGATTGACCTGGTAGTTGATCAGTTGCAAAATAAATACGACCAAAAAGAAATTATAGAAGCATTTGACGAAATAAAAAGATTGAAATCAACGGGTTTTTTGTTTAGTTCGATTGAAGAAATTGAAAATGCTTCAATAACAGAAAATATAAATACGAATCTGAAAGCATTGTGTTTACATGTATCACATGATTGTAATTTAAGATGTGAATACTGTTTTGCCTCGGAAGGGGATTATAACAGCGGCAGAGAACTAATGAAACTGGAAGTTGCCATTCAGGCAGTTGATTATTTAGTTGCAAATTCTGGTGGCAGAAAAATAATAGAAATTGATTTTTTTGGCGGAGAACCATTAATGAATTTCGATGTTGTTGAAGCGGTTGTAAAGTACGGAAGAAAAATTGAAAAAGAAAAAAACAAGCAGTTTTATTTTACAATTACAACGAATGGAACTTTATTAAACAAGCATCGCATCGAATTTATAAATGAACATATGGATAATGTCGTGATCAGCATTGATGGCAGAAAAGAAATCCATGATGTGGTTCGTCATGATTGTAACGGCAAAGGATCTTATGAACGAATCGTACCATTGGCCCAGGAGCTTATTGCCGGAAGAAATGGAAAGAGTTATTTTGTTCGAGGAACATTTACCGCTAAAAACAAAGATTTTTCCAATGATGTGATGCATCTTGCCGATTTAGGGTTTAAAGAAATTTCAGTGGAACCAGTTGTTGGCTCTGGCGGTGATTTGTATTTTACAGACCAGGATATACCAGAGATATTGAAAGAATATGAAAATCTATCGGTGAAATATATGGAACGGCTTAAATCAGATGACCAATTGCGGTTTTATCATTTTAACATTGATTTGGAAGAGGGTCCTTGTTTATTTAAACGCGTTACAGCATGCGGAGCCGGCTATGAATATAATGCCGTATCTCCGGAAGGAAAATTATACCCTTGTCATCAGTTTGTTGGCCATGATGAATTTATTATCGGGGATGTATATTCAGGAATTTCAAATGTAAATTTATGTGATACATTGAAAGAAAACACAATATTTAAAAAAGAAAAATGTCGCGATTGTTGGGCAAAATTATATTGTTCAGGGGGCTGTCATGCAAATGCATTTTTTACAAGCGGAAATATCCGGGAACCGAATGAAGTAAGTTGTATGCTTCAAAAGAAAAGGGTTGAATGTGCATTAATGATAAATGTATGGCAGTCAGAGCGATCAATTAAAGAGTTATAGAGGGAGCTTGGATATGAAAATATTTTTAGATTGTTTGCCATGTATGTTACGTCAGGTAAATGAAGCTGCTGGTATGGCTACTGAAAATGAAGCTATTCATCAAAAGATTATGGATGAAGCAATTGCGACACTATCAAAATATCGTGACTACAGCTGTGTACCGGAAATGTGTGGGGCCATGCATCGAATTGTCAAAGTTCACTCGGGTATCGATGATCCTTATGGCGAAATTAAAAACCATGATATTTCAGAGTCACTTAAACTTGAACCGACGATCCGACATTTTGCATCTCAGGATCTTGATCTTTTACTTGGTGTATTAAAAGTATCAGCTACCGGAAATATAATGGATTCTGGTGTCTATAATAATCTGGAGATTGAATCTTGTTTAAAGGAGGAAGTGGAAAAACCCTTTGCAATCTGTGAGCTGGATTTATTTAAGAAAGATCTTCAAAATGCAAAATTAATTTTAATGATCGGTGACAATGCCGGAGAAGTTGTTTTTGACAAGCTGTTAGCAGAATACTTAGCTCGGAATTATCACGTGATTTATGCCGTAAGGGGAGCTGCGATTATTAATGATGCTGTTATGGAGGATGCTCTTAAAACAGGCATAAATGACTATGCTCAGATAATTTCAATGGGATGTGATACGCCAGGTGCTGTTTTAGACTTATGCTCTCAGGTATTTATCGATATTTTTAATCAAGCAGATATTGTGATCAGCAAAGGACAGGGGAATTTTGAAGCATTATCAGATCAGCAACGGGAGATTTATTTTCTATTAAAAGCAAAATGTCATCATATTGCAAAGACACTTGATGTAGAAGTCAATGATTATGTATTTAAGAAAAGCATCGGTAAATATAAATAATTGTTTTGAAAAAAACAAAACTTATTGGGATGTTAAACCAAAATAAGCGATGTTTGTGCAGCAAGTTATTCTAAATGGTGAAATGTTTTATTATAGCCAATCTTAAAAACATTTAAGATTGGCTATTTTTAATGCATCATTTTTAGCCGCCAAATGTACGAACAATAGAATGTGTATGCTACAGTTTAAATTGACTCAACATAGTTTATCAAATAATGTTAAATATATGTAAATTATTATTAAAGAATGTCGATATAATAGATAAGGGCGGTAATTTTACTAAAAATGTATAGTAAAATTTGTGACGTTGAGAGATTACTGAGTAAAGAAATGAGGAATTTTGAGAATAATTAGTTAAAGTTTGTTTTATATTCAACATATAAAGGAGAAGAAATTGAAGAGTGAAAAGAGTTTATTGTCAAAGATTTTTATGTCGATTGTTTTACCCGTTGCGGTAATTTTTATTGTCATAGCGGGTGCGTCGATGTATGTTATAAATCAGAACATTGACCAGTTTTCAAGTATTCAGAACAATCTGTTTTTGATTTACGGACTCGGTTTAGCTGTAATCATTGGTGTAATTATTTTCGGTATGAAAAAAACTTCAAACAAAATTACCAGTCTTGCCGAGATTGCCAATCGCCTTGCAATTGGGGACATTGAGGGAGAGTTCAAGTCTGAGCAGTCCCGGGATCAAATGGGCGAATTAAGCGTTGCCTTAATGAATATAGCTGAAAATATCCAAAGTCAATCAAATGCAGCAAAAAAGCTGTCTGATGGGGATTTGTCGATTGAAATTAATCCGGTATCAAAAAAAGACATTATGGGGAATAGCTTATTAGAAATTCAGCGGTCCATGGGAAAAGTCACTGATTATCTGGTGTCGATGCCGGAGCTGGTGGAAAAAGAAAATCACATGAATGCAAATCCGGCAAAAGACCTGAATGGTGATTTCAAAAAAGCGGTTAAAAACGTCAGTCAGGCCATTGAAAGGGTAGCAGACAAGAGAGATTTCTTTCAGGCAATTCTTGATGCCATGCCTTATCGAATTACTGTCGTGGACACCAAATTAAAGTGGACCTTCATTAACAAAACCCTCCAAGACCTAAGGGCTGCAACGGGAAGAGAGGGAGGTCGGGAAGATATCTACGGATTGGATTGCTGTAATTCAAATCTGGATATGTGTAAAAATGAGGACTGTGGTGTAAAAGCATACAGAAAAACCGGCAGAATCGAATATCCCTTTGAATATCGGGGCGGACACTACCGGATGGACACCACTCCAATTCTCGATAAAAAAGGCGAAACCATTGGGTATGTGGAGACTTCGTTTAATACTACAGCAACCATGAGTGTTAGTAAATATTCAGAAATAGAAATAAAAAGACTTGCAGATAATCTGGGCCGCCTGGCAGTAGGAAATTTAGATTTCAATATGGATATTCAGGAGCCTGATGAATATACTGCTGAAGTAAATAGTCAGTTCACGGCCATCGAAAAAAATCTCCGGGAAGTGAAAAATTCCATTGACAATCTGATTGAGGATGCTATTATTCTTACCACCGCTGGCATGCAGGGCGATCTGGATGTGCGGGCAGATGATACCAAGTTTGCCGGATCATGGCAGGAACTGATCAGTGGCATGAACGGTATTCTGGGAGTCATGGCAAAACCACTTGAAGAGGTTTCGTCCGTTATGGAGTCAATTTCCAACGGAAATCTCGACGTAACCGTTAACGGTTATTATCAGGGCAGCTTTGAAGCATTAAAACAAGCTGTCAATACCATGGGGAGCCGATTCAAGAAGATTATTGCCGAAATATCGATGATTACAGGAGAAATTGGTAATGGGAATCTCAACATTGAAAATGTCAGCGCCTTCGGCGGCGATTTCAATGATATTTCCAATGCCCTCAATACAATCATTTTGACATTAAATGACCTCTTGGGGGACATCAACAACGCCGCAGAACAGGTCAACGTTGGCGCCAATCAGATCTCCTACAGTAGCCAGGCCCTGGCTCAGGGCTCGACGGAACAAGCCAGCTCGATCCAGGAGCTGACGGCGTCGATTACCGAAATTGCCGAACAGACAAAGGGCAATGCCGTTGATGCCAATAAAGCCAGAGAATTGGCAACAGACGTGATGGGCAATGCCGAAAGAGGCAATCAACAGATGACCGAAATGCAGCAGTCGATGGCGGCCATCAACAAGTCCTCTGTAGATATTTCAAAAATCATTAAAGTCATCGATGATATCGCTTTTCAGACCAACATACTGGCTCTTAATGCCGCGGTGGAAGCCGCCCGGGCCGGCCAGCATGGTAAAGGCTTTGCAGTGGTGGCTGAGGAAGTCAGAAACCTGGCAGCCCGCAGCGCCGATGCCGCCAAAGAGACAACCGGGCTAATTGAAGGCTCCATCATCAAAGTTCAGGAAGGGACAAAGATTGCGAATGAAACCGCCGGTGCCCTGAATGAGATGGTCGATGGGATTGGGGAAGTTGCCAGTTTGATCGGCAATATTGCCAATGCCTCAAACGAACAAGCGACCGGCATTGCCCAAATCAACCTGGGGGTTGAACAGGTTGCCCAGGTTGTTCAGCAGAACTCGGCAACTGCGGAACAAAGCGCTGCCGCCAGTGAAGAACTGTCCGGTCAGTCGGTATTATTAAAAGATATGATTGATCAGTTTGCCCTGCGATCAAGATGATGAAAGACAATGGTATAAACTAATATTAAAATTCAATTCAAAATTAGGAGTTGAAATTGATCGAAGAAAAACCGTGCCTCATCCCATGCGGATGAGGCACGGTTTTTTTATAGTTCACTGGCAATAACATCCAAATAAGACCATAGATAAAAGGGAGTTGAAAAATAAAACGAACATGCTATAATGTTAAGTGAAGAAAAAAACACAGTTCTGGTTGGTAGTCCAGACGCAGTGCAATACTGTCAGTAACCTGCCTCCTAAGGTTGTCCGTTCTTTGTAAATATTTCTAGGAGGAATTGAATATGGACAAAGTAACAGGTGAATTGACAGTATTTTTTGAAGATCCTTTTTGGGTTGGTGTTTTTGAATGTAGAGACAGAGGAAAGCTGAAAGTTGCAAAGGTGACCTTTGGTTCCGAGCCCAAAGATGGGGAACTCTATAATTTCATACTTGAAAATTACAACAGGTTGCAATTCAGTCATCCTGTTGATGATGAAAAAATCCAGGAAAAGCGGATTAATCCCAAACGGATACAGCGGGATATTCATCGTCAATTGGAAAAGAAAAGCATTGGAACGAAAGCTCAACAGGCACTTAAGGAAGAGCAGGAGCAGAAAAAAATAACCAGGAAAGATTTTAATCGGCAGAAAACTGAAGAAGAAAAACTGCAACTATTTGAATTGCGACAAGAGAAGAAAAAACGAAAACATCGGGGCCGATAATCAATAATAAATAATAAATAGATAAAAAATATCTAACAAACAAAAAATTAAACAGGCAGGGGATTTCAGCCGGAAAATTTCCGAATCTTAACCAAAAACTGGAGGTGATGATAAGAGATGGAAGAAGAACTCATTGCACCATGTGGAATGAATTGCAGTCTTTGTATTAGCTATCAGGCAATGAAGGAAGAGATTAATAAGAAGGGATTTAAAAAGACCTATTGCCCCGGCTGTCTGCCCCAGGGGAAACATTGTGCGTTGAAAAAAAGCTGCGGTTTAATTGGTAAAGGTCAGATCCGTTTTTGTTTTCAATGCGAAGATTTTCCCTGTAGCCGACTGAAAGCCCTGGATAAACGCTACCGAACCAAATATCATATGAGTATGCAGGAAAACCTCGAATCGATTAAAGACAAAGGGCTGGAAAAGTTTTTGGAAGCGGAAAAGGTGAAGTGGACTTGTCCGGTCTGTGGCCATATAATCTGCTGTCATAATGGGCTTTGTCTGCATTGTGACCTTGAGAAGCTGCGACAAAACAAACAGTATCGTTGGGAAGGCGAGGAAAGTATGGATAAAAAAGCAATCAAATTCGAATCAATAGATGAATATATTAATCAGTTCCCAAACGAGATTCAGGAGAAACTTACCCAACTCCGAGAGACCATCCAATCTGCGGCACCGCAAGCTCAGGAAAAAATAAGCTATCAAATGCCGACTTTTTATTTCCATGGCAATCTAGTTCATTTTGCTGCGTATAAAAATCATATCGGTTTTTATCCGACCCCGGCTGGCATTGAGAAATTTCACAAACAGCTTACCGCCTACAAACATGCGAAAGGATCCATCCAGTTTCCAATGGATGAACCGCTTCCCTTAGATCTAATTGCAGAAATGGTCCGTGCTCGTATTGTGGAAAACGAAAGAAAAGCAAGCTACAAAAAAAACAAAGAGTAGAATAAGAGTTTACAAAAGACGCTTAAATTGAATATAACAAACAAAACACACCAAAGGTCTAAATAGCAGTATTTAGACCTTTGGTGTGTTTTTATATTGGCATACATGTGTAAAATTAATTAAGTTGGATATGAATATAGTAAAAACAATGGAAATGCGTGCTTGGTGGCTGTTAATTGTAGGAGATATTCACTCAAGAAAAAAATGTTAACTTACAAGAAACTCTGTTTATTATGAGTAAAGCGCCAATGGATGGGATCGAGTAAGTCGTAATTAAATAAATCAAGAAAGGTGTACCGGATATGAATTATGAGGATTATTACCGTGTTCCGTTGGAAAAACTGAAAAAGATTTGCAACTATGAAGATGAACTGAGTTTCTGCAAGACATCTTTTGATGTGCCACTGATTGGTACGATTGTCGATCAGGAAAGAGCAGTAACATCAATGGAGTTTGGTCTTAAAATGGATGTGGATGGGTATAATATTTTTGTTGTAGGACCCGCTGGAACAGGTAAAAATGAGTATACCGGAGAAGTCGTTTCACGGGTAGCAGCCGGTCGTAAGGTCCCTAATGACTGGTGTTACCTTCAAAATTTCAGCACCAGGGATAAACCATTGGCTGTATCCTTGCCCTCGGGACGGGGTCTTGAATTTCAGAAAGACATGGAAAAATTAATCGCTGAACTCAGAACTACCATTCGAAAAGCTTTTGAAAGCACTGACTATGAGTTGAAGAAGGACCGGATCTTCACTGCCTATCAAATGAAAATGGAAGAACTGGTTCAGATCATTGGGCAAAAGGCGTTGGCCGAAGGATTCAGCGTGCAGCCGGTTGAAATGAAATTTGTATTCATCCCCCTTCATGAAGGTAAGCCATTTCAACCAGAAGACTACAGTAATCTGACTGATGAGGAACGTCGTAAGTTGAATGAAAAACGATATAGTCTGGTAAAAAACCTGGATAAAATACTTGTCGAAGGGCAAATATCCGAAAAAATAATGACTGCCAAGATTTATGAATTAGCTAGAGATACTGCTTTTTTTGCGGCGACGCCTTTAATTCAGCAATTGAAAGAAAAGTATCGAGACATACCCAAAATCATAGAATATCTTGATATGGTACTCAATGATGTTGCTGAACGCAATAGCATTTTTAATAAACCAGAGCCACTTTCAGGACGGACAACGTCTTTCCAAAAACAAAAAGAGAACGAATCCTCAGTTAAAGGTATTGTAAAAACAGATGAATTGAATTATATTGCGGGCCAGGAAGAAGAGAATCCATTTAACCGATACAGGATAAACTTGTTTGTTAATAATGAAAAACAAATGGGTGCACCGGTGGTGGTTGAGGCCAACCCATATTATTATAATCTTTTTGGAAAGATTGAATATAAAAGCCAGATCTTAGTAATGAATACTGACTTTACTATGGTGAAGCCTGGCGCCATTCACTTTGCTAATGGGGGATATCTGATTTTACAGGCAAAGGATGTCTTGACTGATCCATTTGTATGGAACACCCTGAAGAAGATGCTTAAGTACCGACAGGCAGTTGTGGAAAATATTGGCGAACAATACCGAACAGTGCCAACAGTGACATTAAAGCCGGAACCAATTCCATTAAATATTAAGGTAATACTGATTGGTAGCCCCATATATTATTTGATCTTATCAAGTGATGAAGATTTTAAGGAGCTCTTTAAAGTTAAAGTGGATTTTGATTATGAAATGCCCAGAAATCCGGGAAACCTGCATAAGTACGTGTCATTTATCAGTTCAATTTGTCATAAGGAAGGGCTAAAGCATTTTAGTCAGTCAGGACTGGCTGGAATAATTGAATATGGTTCCCGAGTAGCAGGTGATCAGAATAAACTTTCCACACGCTTTGATGATGTAAAAGAGATCGTCTATGAAGCCATAATCTGGGCGAAAGCTGAAGACTCGGAATATGTGGATATGTCCCATGTTAAAAAAGCCATAACAGAGCGTAAATATCGGTTTAACAAACTAGAAGAAAAAATCCAGGAAGAGATATTACACAAGAAAATTATTATCGATACAGATGGCGCTGCTGTGGGTCAGATAAATGGTCTTTTCATTATGCAAATGGCCGGGTATTCATTTGGGCTGCCGGCACGGATTACAGCGATCACCCATATTGGTGGTAAGGGTGTCATTAATATTGAGAGGGAAACGGAAATGAGCGGCAATATTCACTCAAAGGGTGTATTTACGCTTGCAGGCTATCTTGGCGGAAAACTTGCTCAGAAAAAACCATTGGGATTTACCGCTCAGGTTACATTTGAACAGAATTATGAAGGTGTGGAGGGCGATAGCGCATCCAGTGCCGAACTTTATGCAATCATATCAAGTCTGGCAGGCATAGAAATGAAACAGAGCATTGCCGTGACAGGATCTGTTGATCAACGGGGTGAAATTCAGCCCATCGGCGGCGTTAACGAAAAAATTGAGGGATTCTTCGATATCTGTAATGCAAAAGGCTTGACCGGTGAACAGGGGGTAATCATCCCCTCACGGAATATTGATAATCTAATGCTAAAAGATGAAGTTCTGGATGCGGTTAAAAATGAGCTGTTTCGTATCTATGCCATTAATAATATTGAGGAAGGAATTGAATTATTAAGCGGACTGCCTGCAGGAGAAATAGGCGACGATGGAAATTATTCTCAGGGCAGTGTTTTTTACTATGTAAATAAAAAATTAAAAGGATATCATAGAGCATTACAAGAGGGACATGGAAACCTCATTTAAATAAAGTGCGGTAATCGGTAGTTAAAAATCCAATGTTTGTTTTTTCATAATTCAGCTGCGAAGATTTTTTAGTGGAAATCACCTGTTATCTTTGGCTTTTTTTTATGGTATAATGACTCAAATTAATTATAAAAAGATGAATTAGACCAGAATAAAAAAGGGAGATTTAATGGAAAAAGAAATGATTGAGATTATCGAAAATGATCAGTTTGCCAGACTTATCGGACTGGAACTGGTGAAAGTGGAGTTGGGTTACGCAGAAGTAAGAATGGAAATTAAGGAAAAGCATCTCAATGGCATTGGAATCGTCCAGGGAGGTGCTATTTTTACCCTGGCTGATTTTGCATTTGCAGCGGCAGCAAACGCCGGTGGCAGGGTAACCGTCGGCATTAATGCAAATATCACCTATTCCAAACCCGCCAAGGGGAAATATCTTCTGGCAAAAGCCACAGAAACCTCTTCGAGCAGAAGTCTCTGCAATTATACCGTGGATATTTATGATGAAGACAATGACCTGCTGGTTGCCAAATTCAATGCTACTGGCTTTATTAAAAATTAAAATACAAGCTTGTTCTTACTTCAGCGCAGACAAATCGTGAACTATTCCTTTAGGAAGGTGCGCGGTTTGTTTTTTTGAGTCAAACAAGCTAAAAGTAAAATTAAATAAAAAATAAGTGGATAAAAAAAATAAAACGGTTAAAATGAAAGATGTGTGAATTAATTTTGCGTCGAAGTATCAAAAAAATTTAAAATTTAAGTCTGCAATTATTCCATAAAAAATGAAGGGGGGAAGCATTCATGAAGCGAATCATGACAGAATACTTAAGGCCTTTTTATCGTCGAATGGCTTTTGGGGTGTTTTTTAAATTCACCGGTTCGATCATGGATCTTTTTATTCCCTATATTCTGGCCTATATTATTGATAGTGTCATCCCACTTAACGATAAAAATCAAATTTACTACTGGGGCGGTATGATGGTGATCTGTGCTATTATCGGGATGGTTTTCAACATTGTAGCCAACCGCATGGCTGCCAGAGTGGCCAGCGATGCCACCGAGGTTATCAGACACGATCTTTTTTCCAAAGTTATGGTTTTGTCCAATCATCAGATGGATGCGATTACAAAACCATCGGTGATTTCACGGTTAACAACGGATACCTATAATGTCCACCAGATGATTATTCGTATCCAGCGGCTGGGGGTTCGGGCGCCGATTATGCTGATTGGCGGAATTATTGTAACGATGACTCTGGATCCGGTTTTGGCCATGGTGCTGATCGGGATCATGCCCATTATGGTTGTGATCATCATCCTGGTTTCCAAAAAAAGCATTCCTCTTTTTGGAGGATTTCAACAAGCCATTGATGGTTTTGTCAGATTGGTAAGGGAAGATATCAATGGCATTCGGGTTATTAAGGCCTTGTCTAAAACCGATTATGAGAAAGAACGCTTTGATGCCATCAATGCAGAGGTGGTCAATCGGGAAAAAAAGGCCCGGATGACCGTGGCGGTTATTCAACCGGCTATGAATGTATGCCTGAATCTGGGGCTGGTCTGTGTGGTTGTAGTTGGCGCCTATGGTGTCAACAACGGCACCTCGGAAGTAGGGAAAATTCTGGCCTTTATGACTTACTTTACCATTATTCTTCAGGCTGTTTTGGCCATTTCCAGAATATTCGAGGTTTGGACGAAAGCCACAGCTTCGGCTGACCGCATCGTCAGGGTATTGGATGTTGACGATTCACTGGAAGTTCAGGTGATGGAAGAAAAAACAAAGAAGCCGTTTTATCTGGAGTTTGAGGATGTCACTTTTTCATACAATAAAGAAGAACCGAATCTTTCAAATATTTCTTTCGGTTTAAAAAAAGGGGAAACCCTGGGAATCATTGGTGAAACCGGCTCAGGAAAATCCACCCTGTTAAACCTGCTGCTGCGTCTTTACGATGCAGATGCAGGGACTATTTCCATTGATGGAAGAAATATAAAATCCATCAATCCACGGGAACTGCATAAAAAGTTCGGGGTCGCTTTTCAAAATGACATCATTTTTGAAGCCACCATTAATGAAAATATTAATCTGGGCAGAAACCTGTCTGACGAGGCAATCAAAGAGGCTATTATTAGTGCCGGCGCCAAAGAATTTGTGGATGAAAAATCAGATAAATCCGAAGAACAGCTTACCATCAAAGGTGCCAACCTCAGCGGCGGTCAGAAACAGCGAATTCTCATTGCCAGGGCGCTGGCCTCCCGTCCGGAGATACTGGTTTTGGATGATTCCTCAAGTGCCCTGGACTATAAAACGGATGCTGCATTTCGCAAAGCGATTAAAGAAAACTTTGAAGATACCACCATTATCATTGTGGCCCAGCGGGTGAGCTCCATCAGGCATGCAGATCATATTCTGGTGCTTGAAAATGGAATGGCCATTGGCTATGGCAAGCACAAACATTTAATAAAGACCTGCGAGGTCTACCGAGAAATCAATCACTCCCAAATGGGGGGTGTCCTTTAATGAGACGATCACAAAAATTCGAAAAGCCGAAAAACAGAAAAGGTACTCTTATCCAATTAGGCGGCTATCTAATGCGTTACAAGTGGCGGCTCCTTCTGGCTATTGTGTTAACCATCGGAAGTAATCTCCTTGCACTGGTGGGCCCCTTGCTTTCCGGTTATGCGATTGATGCCATTGAGCTGGGCTTTGGCAAGGTTAATTTTAATCAGGTTTTTTATTACGCCTTTTGGATGGTTATCTTTTATATCACCTCGGCCGGATTGACTTATATTTTGGAAGTATTGATGATAACGGTAAGCCGAAAGGTTACCTATGCGATGCGTAAGGATGTCTTTAATAAGCTGCTGGATCTGCCCATCGGATATTTTGATGTTCATCAGACAGGGGATGTGATCAGTCGGATTACCTACGATATCGATACTATTAACAGCTCTCTTTCCAATGATCTGATACAGGTATCTTCGGCGGTGATCACCGTACTGGGATCTTTTTTGATGATGTTGGCGATATCACCTAAATTGGTCTTAATTTTCGTCTTTACGGTGCCAATTTCCATAGTTATGTCCAAATATCTGGTTAAAAAGACGCGGCCGCTTTTTGGCCGCCGTTCCCGGAAAATGGGCGAACTCAACGGGTTTGTGGAAGAAATGGTATCCGGTCAAAAGACATTGAGAATCTATGACCAGGAAGAAAATACCATCAACAAATTTAATGTCAAGAACAAGGAAGCAGTGGAGGCGTATTACAACGCGGAATACTATGGAAGCATGATCTTTCCGACCATAAATCTTATCAACAACGTCTCTTTGGCATGTATCAGTGTGTTTGGTTCGCTTCTTTATCTGGCAGGAGAAATGACCATTGGACAGATTTCCTCCTTTGTGCTGTATTCAAGAAAGTTCTCCGGGCCGATTAATGAAATGGCCAATATCATGAATGATCTTCAGTCGGCATTGGCTGCCGCTGAGCGGGTATTTGCCTTGTTGGACGAATTGCCGGAGGCAGAGGACACTGAAGAAATGGCTGAACTAAAGACTGTGAAGGGCAATATCATCCTGGAAAATGTTCGGTTCAGTTATGATGCCAATCAGGTGATTATCCGTGATTTAAGTCTCCAGGTGGAAGCGGGAAAACTCGTTGCCATTGTCGGCCCCACCGGGGCCGGAAAAACCACCATTATCAATCTCCTGATGCGTTTTTATGATGTGGAATCCGGGAATATTTATGTGGATGGAAATGAAGTTCACGAACTAACCCGGGACAGTCTCAGAAAAGCATTTGCCATGGTTTTACAGGATACCTGGATTTTTCATGGCAGTATTTATGAAAACCTGACCTATGGAAAAGAAAATGCCACCATGGAAGAAGTAGTGAAGGCGGCAAAAGCAGCCCGCATCCATTCTTTTATTGAACATCTGCCGAATGGTTATGAAACCATTTTAAGTGATGCAGGAACCCCTATTTCCAAGGGGCAGGAACAGCTGTTAACCATTGCCCGGGCCATGCTCATGGATGCGAAAATGCTCATCCTGGATGAAGCTACTTCCAACGTGGACACACGAACCGAAAAAAAGATCCAGGAAGCCATGCGTCATCTCATGAAAAATAAAACCTGCTTCGTCATTGCCCACCGGCTTTCCACCATCCAGAATGCGGACCTTATTCTGGTGGTGGATCGGGGCGACGTGGTGGAAAGAGGAACCCATGAGGTACTGATGGAAAAAGCGGGAATGTACTGGCAACTGTATCAGGCCCAGTTTGATTGAGATAGCCATAGCTACTGAAATAGCGATGAATAAAATCAGGAATCGGAATTTTAACGAATAATTACAGGCATTGACAAGTTCATAAAGATATAGTATCATGTTGAAGATTCGTAAATAGATATCGATTGCAAAGCGAATTGTATAATTGAATCCACTAATTTAACCGTGAAGGTTGATAATCCTGCAGTAGCAGGTATCAGTCTTCGCGTTTTTTTTTGAAAAATTGATGCTGAGTTCGCATCGATAACAATCAGCAAAAATATTTTGATTAATATTGAAAAAGTTAAAAATTCCGATAAATAGCAAGGTGATAAAAATGAGAGAAGAAATATTAAAGCTAAGAGATACGGCATATTGGGAGAGTGTTTGGGATAAATCGAAAACCTACAGAGATCGTTCGGGAAGTGATGGACCGGCTCATAGTGTTGAATTATGGGAAAAACGGGCGGACAAGTTTAAATCCAATGTAAAAGGGGACCGGGGAAAAAAGAGAACCGATGAAGTGATTTCCTGGCTTGAATACCAGGGAGTTTGCCTTGAAAGATTAAAGATTCTGGATATTGGAGCAGGACCGGGGGTTTTTTCTTTTGCTTTTGCAGAAAAAAATGCTGAAGTAACAGCTCTGGAACCCACAACAGCCATGTCATCTTTTATCAAGGAAAGTAATCCAGAATGAAGGAAAAATCGGCGTGACGGTTGTCCAGGTACCCTGGGAAGAAGTTGATATTGAAAAAATGGGCTGGAACGAGGCATTTGATCTGGTCTTTATCTCCATGTGCCCCGGGGTTCACAATGCCAAGCTTTTCAAAAAAGCCATGTCTTGTGCGAAAAAATACGTGTATTTTAGTGGTTGGGCAGGAAGAAGAGATAGTGAAGCCTTTGGTGAACTCTGGAAAGAAATTTATGGCGAAGAACCTCCGGCCTGGAGAAGTGATATTATTTATAATCTGAACTGGCTTTATACCCAAGGATATAATCTTGATTTTAAAGTACAACAGGATGCCAGAACAGACGAATCGGAAATTGAAAATGCAGTGGAAGAGTTTATGTCACGATTGAATTTCTATGGGAAAGACACCACTGGTTTGCATGAAAAGGTGGAGGCATTTGTCACTGCTCGATCGGAAAATGGGATGTTTAAAACAAATGCCATATCCCGACGGGGAAAAATTTTAGTGAAGCTTTGAGCAGCGGTCATCTAAAATTATTCATGGGAGGAATAAAATTAACAAAAGAAAGAAGAAAATGATGAAAATAACAATTTTGTATTTCAGTAAAACCGGTAATACGGAAAAAGCCGCTGCATATATTAAAGAAGGTCTTATGGAAGCAGGTAATTTTGAAATCAGACTGATGAACTTAAATGAACCGTCAACCATGGATAATACCTTTATCAATGAAAGTGATACGGTCATTATGGGAACACCCACCTATGTTGCAAATATGTGCTGGCAATTTAAAAAATGGTTCGACACTGATTGGGACTGCCAACTGGGCGGAAAACTGGGAGCTGTATTTGCCACAGCCAATGCAATGCATGGTGGTGGTGACATTGCATTACAGTCCATGATCACCCATATGCTGGTCAGAGGCATGCTGACCTACTCTTCCGGAGCAGGTTGCGGTCGACCTTATATCCACCTTGGTCCGATTGGGATCGGAGTGAATAATGGTGTAGAAGAACGGAAAGATTTTTTTAATCTGTTTGGAAAACGGATCGGTGAGCAGAGCATCCGTTTGTTCGAAAAATAGGAGATTAGGATCATTCAATAGTAAATATTTGAGTTGAATAAAAAGACGCAGGAACGGTGATACTTAAATAAACCGAATTCTGCGTTTTTTATGAAGCTATCATTGGGATAAAATTCTATGATCTAATGACAGCTGCCTATGAGGCATTTCAATAATATGTTCAGTAAAACATAGTGTTGATGGTTCATTAATTTAAAGGCAAGTATATACAGGTATTGACAAGTTAACAAAGATATAGTATTATATTGAATATTCGTGAACAGATATCGATTGCAAAGCGAATTATATAATTAAATCCACTAATTTAACCGTGAAGGTTGATAATCCTGCAGCAGCAGGTATCAGTTTTTGCGGTTTTTTTAATTGAAAATAATTTTGGAGGGTGAATGATTAAAAAAGAAGTTGGTAACCGGGGAGTAAATTTATATATCTTTTGAATACGATTTTGTGAAAATTTGAAAAGAAATTGAGGAGTAACAATGAATTTAAAATTAAAAAAAATACTGTGTTTTAGTATGACAGCACTGATGATGGTGGGTTTTGTTGGCTGTAGCAACGTTGGAGCGAGTACCAAAACAGCGCAAACAGAACTAAAGATTGCTTATGGTAAGGATACCGGTGCTGTATCAGAAAAGGGAAATGGTGATATGCTTTTAACAATTTTTGCCGGTGAGCGGCTGGTAGAAGTTGTGGATGGCGAGGTGGTACCCAGTATTGCAGAAAGCTGGGAAGTGAAAGATGCTGAAAACTGCATCTCGTTTAAAATCAAAAAAGGCCTGAAGTTTTCTGATGGCACTGATTTAACAGCAAAGGAAGTTAAATTAAAGTTTGATCGGAATATTGCGCTCAAGAGCTTTCAGTGGACTGAACTAGACAGAATTGACAAAATAGAAATACCCGATGACAATACCATTAATTTTTACTATAAAGACGGTATGGATGGATATGTAGCACTTGCTGGTTTTGCCGAATATGGAAATACCATTGTCGGATCGAATTCGTTTCAAACCCCTGGGGATCCCACAACACCAATGGTGGAATTTATTGGATCCGGCCCATGGAAGGTTGAAGAGTATGTTAAAGATCAATATACAACCTTTGTACCCAATGAGAATTATATTGGGGAAGCCGTAAAACTTGAAAAAGTTACGGTCAATATGATAAAAGACGACGAAGCGAGAGTATTGGCGATTCAAGCCGGGGATGTGGATGCCATTGTTGACTACTATCATGGAGGATCAGCTTACACACCAAGAAATTTATTAAGTACCCTGAAAGAGGAAGGATTTCAGATTCTGAAACAGGAAATGCCAATGACAACGGTATTGGCATTTAACTACACCAATAATGAGGCCTGGAAAAATATTAAACTGAGACAGGCCATGAATTACGCCATTAACAAAGATGAAATTGCGGGGTTGTTTGATGGCTGGATTAGTCCAGCAAATGATGCCTATTTTTCAGATTGTTCCCCATTTACAACAGCCTTGGGTAAACAAAGCTACAAGTATGACCCGGAAAAAGCAAAAAGTTTATTAGCTGAATGTGGTTTAGAAGGTTTTTCACCTAAAATGCTCGTTAATAGCGAAAATATTGATGAAGTGAAGATGGCTGAGCTTTTACAGTCCATGCTTAAAGAATCCGGCATCAATCTTCAATTGGATGTGATGGATGCAACAAAGTTCGCCGAAGCAAAAAAAGGTGCGGATTGGGATGTTTACTCTTACTACATTGGGGGCCCGGAACGACGAATTTATTCAAGAAACGAAGGCCGATTCGACAAATCTACTCCTGAATTTGGTGCTTCCGGTTGTTATACCTCAGAGAGTATTGTAACAGCAGTTCAAAGTGCCGTCGATCCATTTGATGAAAATGAGCGAAAAAAAGGGTTTAAAGAATTTTACGCCGCAATCGACGCTGAAGCTGCCTGTGTACCGCTCTACTATGATGCAGTCTTTGTGGTAGCCAACGAAGGTGTGAAAGGAATTGAATTTGTTGGCACAGAACCGGTGTTTGATAATGTTACTTATAAAAAATAATTAAAATTTTGAAACCTCAAATATAAAAAATTCATATTTGAGGTTTCAATAAAAGTGTCAGTAAACTAAGCTTAGAACGAAATTTATCAGAAACATTACACTTGCATTATCAGAAACTCAGGTTTATGACCCTGTAATATGTGGATAAATCATTAAATGAGATTTAAGCTTGCTGACATTTTTATTACATGAGGAGAAAAGTTGATTAAATACATTTTCAGAAGACTGCTATATTTAATTCCGGTTTTGATACTAACATCATTTCTGGCCTATATGCTCGTTTACCTTTCGCCAAGTTCTCCGGCTCAGATCATTCTGCAAGCCCGTTATGCAGGAGAGCCGACCCAGGAACAGATCGTTGAATTTAATGAGGAATACGGATTTGATCAATCGATTTTAGTACAATATACAACCTGGCTGAAAAATGCAATGCAAGGTGATTTAGGAAAATCATTGACGGATGGATCAGATGTGCTGGAAGATTTTATTTACAGTTTCAAAGCAAGTGCAAAATTATATTTTTCCAGTCAGTTACTGGCATTGATCATTGCGCTTCCCATTGGTGTTTATTCGGCATTTAAAGCAAATTCAATATTTGATCGTATCAGCAGGACCTATTCACTGGTGGGAATATCGATTCCGGATTTTTGGTTGGGAATGCTGTTAGTCTATATTTTTTCAATTGGGCTGAATCTATTGCCGTCTTTTGGATATGCCACGCCTAAAAACATAATCCTGCCAATGTTGGCGTTGGGTTTGTCCAGCTCTTTTTCACTGATTCGAATTGTCCGCACCAGCGTATTGGAGGTGCTGCATCTGAATTATATCAGAACAGCACGTTCAAAAGGCCTAAGTGAAAACCAGATTATGATGAAACATGCCCTGAGAAATGCCATGATTCCCATTGTTACGGTAATGGGGATCCATCTGACCCATTTTATCGGTGGCGCAGTGGCAGTCGAATCAATGTTTGCATGGCCGGGTCTTGGTAATTTCTTTGCAAAAGCCGCAGGCAGTCAGGATATTCCGGTAATTCAAGGCTTTGTTTTATTAAGTGCTGTTTTTTTTATTTTTGCAAATCTAATCATCGATATTATTTGTAAACAGCTTGACCCAAGAATTGATTATCAAAATGAAGGCGGCAAAAATAATGGGTAAAAATTTAAAAGTAGGGGCAATCATGATTTCTATTTTGGCAGTCATTGTGTTTATTGGTCCATTGATTGCTCCTTATGATCCTTACCAGGTAAATATGAGTGTTAAATTACAGGGAGTAAGCGCGTCTCATATTATGGGTACTGATCAGTTAGGGAGAGACTTGTTCAGCAGACTGATCTATGCAACAGGCACTTCGGTTAAAATATCATTGATTGTAGTGATCGTATCCATGATCATTGGGTTTGTTTTTGGCAGTATTGCAGCTTTTATAGGCGGGGCTGTGGATGAATTTTTAATGCGTATTATCGACGTCTTTATGGCTTTTCCCACAAAAATTTTCACAATAGCCATTGCGGGTATATTGGGAGCGTCAGCCATTAATATTACAATTGCATTAATTATTACATCATGGGCATCCTATGCTCGAATGGTGAGAGGTTGCGTTCTAACAGCAAAAGAGCTGCCCTTTATTGATGCATCAATTGCTTTGGGTGCAAACCGAGGTTATACCATTATAAGACACGTTTTACCCAGTGTGTTTCAACCGCTTTCGACCTTTGCATTTCAAAGAATCGCCCATACAATGATGGCGATTGTAGGGCTTAGTTTTATTGGACTAGGTGTCCAACCACCGACACCTGAATTGGGTGCTATGATCAATGAATCAAAAAATTTCATGACCACGGCACCGCATCTGTTTATTTTTCCAGGATTATTAATCAGTTATGTTGTGTTCAGTTTCAATATTTTAGATGACAGTCTAAGGGATTACTGGGATCCGAGAATAAAAAGTGAGTTGGTACTATGAAAAAAGAAAAGCTGTTAGAAGTAGAACAATTAAATATAAAATTTACTACCAGCATTGGTGATGTGAATGTCTCTGATGACATAAATTTCTCACTGAACAAAGGTGAGACATTCTGCATTGTCGGAGAGAGTGGCTGCGGTAAAAGTGTGGTGGCGCTGTCACTGACCCGATTGTTACCGGAAAATGCCATTATTAAGGGTTCAATAAAGTTTGAAGGATTCAATATTTCGGAATTGGAAGAAAAAGAATTTTCTGAAATAAGAGGACGAAAGATTGCTACTATTTTTGAACAGCCCATGAGCTGCATTAATCCGGTGATGAGAATTGGTGATCAGATTGCGGAAACCTATCGGGCAAATTTTAACTGCTCAAGGAAAGAAGCTAAACAACAAGCTTTAAAAAAATTGGAAGAAGTAAAATTACCTGCTAATCGATATAATTCATATCCCCATGAACTCAGCGGGGGTATGCAGCAGCGGGTAATGATTGCCATTGCCCTTGCGTGCAATCCCCAGTTATTAATTGCCGATGAGCCGACAACATCCCTTGATGTTACGGTACAATACCAGATATTGGAATTACTCCAAGAACTTAAAGAAAAATATAACATGACAATTCTAATGATCACCCATGATATGGGAGTTGTGCATGATATGGCAGATCGAATTGGGGTCATGTATGCCGGAAATATGATGGAGATTGCAGATCGCGACGAATTTTTTCAGCGCCCGCTTCATCCCTATGCCGTGGAATTATTAAATGTGGTAAGAGATCCCTGTATTTATACGATACCCGGAACGGTCCCTAATTTAATGGAATGGGTACCGGGGTGCCCCTTTGAACCACGGTGTAAAAGATCAACTGAAGCTTGCAAAATAAATAAACCCAAAAACATTGTGATGGGTGAAAGAATAGTGAGATGTTTAAATGTCGTGCCTAATTGAAGCAAACCAATTATCAAAAGTTTTTAAGGACAAGGAGTCCACAGTATTCAAGAAAAAAGAAATTATTGCAGTCGATAATGTTTCTTTAACAATCAACCGAGGCGAAAGTGTCGGGATTGTCGGTGAAAGCGGTTGTGGAAAGTCCATGCTGGGGAAAATGCTGGTGGGATTAACGTTGCCCACAAAAGGCAGTGTGAATTATGATGGGAAAATAATATCCAGGCTTCCTTTCAACGAAATAAAAAAGCTGAGATCAAAATTACAACCCATTTTTCAGGATGCTGATAGTACTCTGAACCCTAAGTTAACGGTGAAAAAGTTATTGGAAGAGCCTTTTGTCATCAATAAAATTTCAAAAGGTGATGCGAATCAAAGAATTGATGAATTGCTCTCCTATGTTAATTTGGGGAAAGAACTTTACGGTCGATACCCTCATGAAATCTCCGGAGGACAAAGACAGCGGCTTGGTTTAGCTCGGGCATTGTCTTTGAATCCGGATTTTATTGTGGCCGACGAGCCGGCAGCATCCTTAGATAGCTCTGTACAGGCACAAATTCTACAGTTATTAAATCGCATGAAATTAAATAGTGGGCTTGGCCTTGTTTATGTATCCCACAATTTAAAAATCGTGAGCATGATGACAGAAAAAGTCAATGTTATGTATCTGGGGAGCTTTGTTGAAACCGGGGATACTAAAGATGTTTTCGAAAATCCGATGCATCCATATACGAAAATGCTCATTGGTTCAGTCTTAACAATCGACGGCGATAAACGAAAATTGGGAAAGGCCAAAGTGTTTGGAGAACCACCTGATCCTAAAAATAGAGCATCAGGATGTACCTTTCATCCAAGATGTGATTGCTGCTCACAGATCTGTAAAGAAGAAAGGCCAATATTGAAAAAAGTTGGAAATAAGAACCGATTTGTTGCCTGTCATAATATGTAAATACCCATAATATCGTTGCCGATGAGGCACAATAAAATAATTATACATCGAAAGGAAAAAACTATGAAAATTGAATTTTTTGATACCACAGACCATATGGTTTATGGTCACGAGGGTTGGCTAGTGCCTGGAACAAACCATGTGCATGAGGGTGATGCCGTTGAGGTCTTTATTAGATGGGGACATAACATGGAAGCTCATGGGCTGGCAAGAAAAGAAGGCTTGACTGCTTGTGTGGTGTTACCGGATGGCAATACCGAGGAGCTTTGTATAGAGGGATATGATGCAGATTGTTACGTTACCCGCTACACACCAGTTCAGAAAGGTTTATACCATTTTATTGGTAAGTACGTAGGATTATATGTCATTGATCAACAAGGAAAGCATCAGAGAGGCACATTAAAAGATTATCCTGACGCACAAAGTGCGACATCCTTCACACAATATTCTCATATGACGATGATGGTAGGTCATAATATCACACTAGATCTCATACCTGAAATGTTAAAGTTACCATTGCGGGTTGAAGCTGATGAGTATACCAAATGGCAGCCTGGAGAAGAAATTGGGTTTCAACTTCTGACCGCAGATGGCTTTTTAGCAGATACCGAAATTGATTTGGCCTTTAAAGATGAATCGGACAAAGCGGTAGTACAAAGCAAATTGAAGACGGATGCAAGAGGAAAACTTTCTGTAAATGCGAAAGAAGCAGGGCAATATCTACTCATAGCTAGAAACCTTGTTCCCGTTGGTGAAGCTGGGCTCTACTCTGATACGAAATATACCAATACGTATTACTTTAATGTAAGAAAAAGAAAAGTAAAAAACTAGATTGAAGAGGAGAAAAAGATGAATAGTATGATAGAAGCGGTTGAAGAACGCTGGGATGTTAACGCCCAAAAGTATGATGACAGACATCAAGTCAATACAACCCCAGAAGATAAGAAATATTGGATGCAAGCATTAGCGGAGAACATTGGATCAGACAAAAATATTGAACTGATGGATGTCGGTGCAGGTACCGGCTTTATTACACTAATGGCAGCGGAATTGGGTTATAAATGTCACGCTGTTGATATCTCAAGCGGGATGTTGGATGTTGCCAGAAGCCATGCAAAAGAAAAAGAGTTTGTTATTGATTTTATAAAAAGCAATGTCGAAAGCATCCCATGCGAAGACTCAAGTATGGATGTGATAATCAATAGACATGTGATGTGGACCCTATTGAATCCTAGAAAAGCCTGTAAGGAGTGGTTTAGGGTTTTAAAACCGGGTGGCAAACTTCTCAGCATCGTAACCATCGGATCGATGGGGAATTCAAGCAATCATTATAGTCAGGATATAGAAGATCAGCTGCCACTAAAAGGTGCTGATGAGAATAAGCTCATCAAAACCCTTATTGAAGCTGGCTTTTCCAATGTTGAAGCCATTAAACTTGAAAAGATCCGTAATATGAGTGATGATAAGTCGTGGTATATCATCAAGGGCGTAAAAGGTGTAACGATGGGAGCATTTCTGGAAAGAATCGAAAATCGTTGGAACACAAACGCTGGCAGATACAATGAGAATCATGGAAAAAATGAAAATATGGAACAATGGACTGCAGAGATAAAAGCGCTTCTAGGAGATGATTTAACAAAAAAAGTGTTGGATGTTGGAACAGGAACAGGATTTGTATCATTGATTGAAGCATCGATTGGTTATCAGACAACCGGATTGGATTTATCAGTTGGAATGTTGGATTTTGCAAAAAAAGATGCTGAAACAAGAGGCCTGGAAATGAATTTTATCAAAAGTTGTGTTGAAGATATACCATATGCTGATGCAAGCTTTGATATTATTACAAATAAATCTCTGATGTGGACTTTAACAGATCCCTTAAAAGCGGTATCAGAATGGCGAAGATTATTGATTCCCGATGGGAAATTATTTTGCTTTGTCCATATCAAAGAAGGACCGGTTCACAGCAGCCATTATGAACAGGACATAGAGGATTCATTGCCTCTGAAAGGCGCACCGGTTTCGGATTTTATTGACCTGATTCAATCCGCAGGGTTTTCAAACGTTAAAGGCATTCCATTAATGAGCCTGCCCCCAATGCACGGCGCAGAGGCAAATGAGAATAATTGCTGGTATGTTTTTATGGGAGAAAAATAAAAGAACTTAATGAACCAATAGGAAAAGGATCTAAAAATAAATTGACATATTAATGTGAATTTGTTGTTATATTAACATATATACAACTATATATATAAAATCATATAAAACTATTTTAAACCGTGAAGGTTGACTGTCCTGTTGTAACAGGACTCAGCTTTTGCGGTTTTTTATATTTAAAATTGAGTTGGAGAAAAGACCTGGTGAAAGGAGGAATTTCTAAAAAATGAATAGTTGGAGGATTATTTGCAATCGGTTATGATAACATTTTCAACTCGTTGCATATTTGGATTTTTATTTGTTATTTAATTAGAAAAATTGAGGAGAAAACTTTATGAAAAAGGGAATAAGAGCATTAGTCTTATTAATGATTGTGGCAGTTTTGGTAACAGGGTTTACAGGGTGTTCAGGTGCCTCTGCAAAGGATGAGACGTCGGATGTTGAGCAAACCCTGGTAGTAGGTGCAGCTAAAGATTTTAAATCGGGAAGTGAGCCAAAAACATTGATCTTTGATTCTTTGACAGATTCGTTGGAAGATATGTCAAGTGGTCCGCGACTTGTAACCGAATGGGAAAAGAATGTGGATTTTACCGAGTATACATTAAAACTTAAAGAAGGAGTAACCTTTTCCAATGGAGAAAAGTTCAATGCAGAAGTAGCAAAATTTAATATCGAATACTGGCCTGTTTACAGAGATTGCGGTTACATCAAAAAACTTAAAAGTATTGAAGTAATTGATGATAATACTTTAAAAGTAAGCTTTAATGGAAGCTATGGGAATTTTATCGATGAATTGTCGAAAATATGGGTAACCCTTCCTAGTGGTGTGGATGCCAAAGGAAACGTTGTTGATTGGACGGGAACGGGTCCTTATGTATTACAAGAGTATCAGGCAGATATGAGTGCTACCCTGGTAAGAAATGAAACCTATTGGAGAACAGATAAAATGCCGGGGATCGTAAAAATTGATTATAAGGTCATTACCGATGAAAACTCCCGGGTCATGGCGGTTAAAAGTGGAGACGTGGATGTAATTGGTTTGACTGAACACTATACCGCTATGCCGTTTGCCGATGTTCCGGATTTACAGGCAAATAAAGATTTACAGGTAAGCATTTGCGAAGATTATGGAACCATTACCACCTACAGTTTAAATTGGGCAAAGGGAGTTTGCGCAGATCAGAATGTAAGAACTGCCATCGCACTGGGTATTGATCGTGATATGCTTACAAGCACTGTTCTTTATGGTGTGGCAGAACCGACATCAAGGTACGTATTACCAACCTATAAATTTTCACAAAAAGAAGAAGCCCTGAAATATGACCTTACCAAAGCAAAAGCAGCACTTGAAACGTCGGGATATAAAGATACTGATGGAGATGGTATTGTGGAAAAAGATGGTCAGAAGCTGACATTAAAAATGGTCGTCAGCGATACCCAAGTCAACAGAAGTGTTGGTGTTTTCTTACAGGATGCACTCAAAAAAATCGGGATTGAAGTTGACCTGCAGGTTTTAGATGCAACAACTACAAAAACTGCTTTAAAAGCTGGAGATTTTGATATGTCCACGTCACATCCATGGACAGGGACAGTTGTTTCATATCTTTACTGGCGTGGGAATTCCAGTGTATATGACGATTATGGTATCGGCTATGGCGTTAACGAAGAAATGAATAATTTAACCGAAACAGTCAGCGTAACTGGAGACGATAAAGTTAGAGAAGAAGAGTTTGACAAAATATGGAAAATTCAAAATGATTTTGTGGCTGGAGTACCTCTTTATTTCTCGCAACGTATATTTGTTGCTCAATCCAATATTGAAGGCTTGAAATTCTGTCCTAATACAGCAGAAGTTGATTTAAGTGATGTAGTGATTAAATAACAAAAAAAAACAATTAAGTCGGCGAAGTTTTTAAATTTTGCCGACTTAAACAAATTTTTTAGAATGAAAATAGAACAGGTTAATATTTAAGATTGGAGATAAAATGAAAAAGATAATTATTAACCGAATGCTGATGATTGTACCGACAGTTATTACCATTGCCTTTCTGGCTTTCAGTATCATGTACTTTTCTCCGGGTAATCCCGCTGAAATTTTAATGCGATATCGCAATCCTGAAGGTGGCACAGATCCGGCGGCATTGGCACATTATGAAGAAATGCTGGGACTTGATGACCCGTTTTTCACCCAATTTGAGAATTGGTTTACCGGGGTCTTAGGTGGAGATTTCGGAGAGTCTTTCAAAACCGGGAATCCGGTGAATGAAGAATTTTTTTATCGCATTGGCTATACGCTAATGCTGTCCTTTACCGGGTTGGCGTTTTCACTCCTTATTGGTATTACACTGGGGTTTCTTTCTGCGGAGTTTAAGGATTCATGGATTGACAATTTCCTAAGATTTACCCAATCAATTAAGATGTCCATTCCAAGCTTCTGGCTGGCACTTTTTTTTATTTATGTTTTTGCTACACAATTAAAATGGTTTAGCGCATTTGGGTACAATAGCCCCAAAGATTTGATTTTGCCGGGACTTGTACTGGGATTGAGTAACTCAAGTAGAATGGTTCGATTGGTTAGAACCTGCATTCTAGAAGAAAAAAGTAGTGGTTATGTTTATACGGCCAGAGTAAAAGGTTTAAGTGAAATACAGATATTTTTCAAACACATTCTGAAAAATATAACCTTACCGATTATTACATTAACAGGAGTTAGTCTTGTCAGTATGATTGGGGGCAGCCTCATCATTGAAAATATTTTTGGTCTGCCAGGAATAGGAACTTATCTGGTTTCGGCCATCGTAGCAAAAGATTATCCGGTTTCTATGGGTTTTCTTTTCGCATATGGAATCATCATTGTTTTAATCAATTTATTCATTGATGTGTTATATCAATTTGTTGATCCAAGAGTGAGGGATGGTGCCAATGCGGAAATTTAAAGTAAAAACGAAAAAACAACAAAAAAATTTAATATGGGTTTGGAGTGGGCTGTTATTTATACTACTCACTCTCATTATATTCTCACCGTATATTTTTCCTGAATCTAATACGATCAATTATTCCTTGCAATTACAAAAACCCAGTATTCTGCATTGGTTTGGTACAGATGAGTTTGGCAGAGATTTATTTTCAAGGGTTTTTAACGGCATGCGGACATCGCTGATGTATTCACTGATCATTGAAGCTATTGCACTGATAATTGGCCTGATAATTGGCTTGTTATCAGGTTACATGGGTGGAAAAGTGGACGGCTTTTTAAACTATATTATGAATGTTTTTCAGGCATTTCCAACTACCATTGCCGCCATTGCCCTTATTGCGGTACTTGGCACCGGTGATACCACGCTGATTATTGCTCTTTCGGTGATGGGATGGGTTGCATACGCACGGATCGTAAGAAGTGAAACACTTATTTTCAAGGAAAGAGATTTTGTATTGGGAGCACGGGCATCCGGGGGAAGCAGTGCTTATATTCTGGGAAAACATATTTTTCCTAATGTTTTATTGCCGATTTTACCCTTGGCGACGCTTATGATAGGCCATGGAATCATGGCTATTGCAAGCCTTAGTTTTCTGGGCTTTGGTGTGCAACCGCCAAATGCGGAAATTGGTCTGATGCTGAAGGACTCAGCCATGTTTATTAACCGGGCACCTTGGCTTTTGGTTGGGCCAGGAATTGTTCTTGCCATGGTAGTGGCACTGATCAATGCATTGGGGGATGCAATAAGGGATAAAATGGATCCGCAAAAACAAATGATAGAAATTTAGAGGTGAAGGATGCAAACTGAGACTGTATTGAAAATCACAAATCTGAATACCTACTTTCAGACACCAGACGGAAATGTTTCGGCAGTATGTGAGCTGGACATTGAAATTAAAAAAGGTGAAATTCTAGGTTTGATCGGTGAAACTGGATGTGGAAAATCGGTTTTGGGAGAATCGGTTTTAAAAGTTCTTCCTTACAATGCCATATCGACAGGGAGTATTGTGTTTGAGGGTGGGGAATTGATGGGGCTTAAACAAAAGCAAATGCGGGAAATACGTGGGAGAAAAATTGCGGTTATTCCTCAGAACCCTTCGGAGGCATTAAACCCACTGGTTAAAAACAAGAAGCAGATTTACGAAGCAATCGACCACAATGGCAAAGCTAAAGGAATGGAAAAAAAGAAGCAATCGATAAGACTTCTACAAAAGATGCATTTTAAGGAACCGGAAAAGGTGCTGGAATCCTATCCCCATCGATTAAGTGGTGGTATGAAACAGCGGGTGTTGGCGGCAATGGGACTTTGTGGCAATCCTAGTCTTCTGATTGCAGACGAGCCTACAAAGGGGTTGGATGCCATTGTTCGAAGCCAGGTTATAGAAACTCTGATGCTGTTTAAAGAAAACACAGGAACTGCGATGATGCTCATCACCCACGATTTAAATTTTGCCACCAAGGTCTGTAATCGGATTGCAGTGATGTATGCAGGAGAATTAATTGAGGTTGGTACCTGTTACGAGATTTTTAAAAATCCCATACATCCCTATCTCATGGGTTTATTTTTAGCCCAACCGGAAAATGGTTTGATACCAATCGATGGTGTAAGCCCAAGTCTGATCAATTTACCACAGGGATGTCGTTTTCATGATCGATGTAAAAAAGCATCAGAAAAATGCAAGAGATTTCATCCGGAGATGAAAAAAACAACATTAACCCATGAAGTGAGGTGCTGGAATCCATGATTGAATTAGATAACATATCCAAATCATATCGCAAAAATATTTTTGGCAATCAGCGAACAGATATTGTAAAAGATATTTCTTTTCGGATAAAGAAAGGCGAAACATTAGGCTTAATTGGGGCAAGTGGCTGCGGCAAGACGACACTGGCAAAAATTGCTACACGCTTGATGAAACCAACCACCGGTCAGATTAAATTTGACGGAAATGATATTACAGAGTTAAGTGAGACGGAAATGCGAAAAATGCGTCGGCATATTCAGGTTATGTTTCAAAATCCCGAATCGGCACTTAATCCCAGAATCAGGATCTATGACAGTATTGCGGAAATTATGCGCATTCATAAAATTCATAAAAAGAATACGGCTGATGAAAAACGAAAAGTAAAAGAATTGATCGAAATTGTGGGGCTACAGGAAGAACACCTGATCCGTTATCCGGGGGAACTCAGTGGCGGACAAGTCCAGCGGGCTGTTTTGGCAAGAGTACTATCGGTTGATCCTAAATTTATCGTAGCGGATGAACCAACATCAATGCTTGATGTATCTGTTCAGGCGCAAATACTCAAGATTCTCAAAGATGCTCAGAAAGAATATCAATTTGCCTGCCTTTTTATCTCACATAATATTGGTGTGGTTAAAGCGGTAAGTGACAGAATTGCGGTGATGAATGAGGGTGTGATCCTGGAAGAAGGTGAAACAAACATCATCGTAGATTTCCCTAAAACAGAGTTCGCAAAAGAACTTATGTATAATTATTATGCAGATTTCTATGTGGATGCAGATTTGGTAGCAAACTAAAATTTTGCAAAGAATAAAAGTATAGATAAAGAGGTGAAAAATTTGTTGTTGATAAATAGAAAATTAATTGAACTTGCCAGACCTTCTGGAAAATGGATTTTTTCAATGGTTTTTGTTAAACTGGCTCTGTTATTTACCGTGATGTATATTTTCAGCATCACAGGAAGCATCCAGGGATTGCTTTATTCGTCAAAACTGACGCCTCAATTGCTGCTAAATGCAGTTTTAGTGATGTCACTGATTGCTCTAGTCAGATTTGTTGGAAACTTAATCGATGGTGAATTGGCTTATAAATGCTCAGCTGATCTTAGAATTGACCTCAGACACAAGATTTATAAAAAAATGTTGGATCTTGGTATTGGATATTCGGAAAGTATGGGAACATCTAATGCGGTAACTGCCAGCGTTGATGGAATAGAGGCTCTTGAAACCTATTTTAGTAAATACTTACCGGCATTGATCTACTGCTTTATCGCACCGTTTATTCTTTTTTCCAGAATGAATGGAGCCGCTCCGGAAGCAGCCTGGGTTCTTCTTACAGCATCTTTGATTGTTCTTCCCATTAATCAGCTGTTCAGAAAAGTTGTCAGGCTCCTCAAAGGGGAATATTGGTCAAAATTTGCCAATCTGAATACTTACTACTATGATAGTCTGGAAGGGCTGAATACCTTTGTCCTTTATGATTCCGATGAAAAAAGACGAGAAGATTTAAGTGAAAAATGCTGGGATTTCAGAAATGTTACAATGAAGGTGCTGCGTTTGAATTTCAATTCGGTGATTATTTCCGAGATGATTATTTACATCAGCAGCGCCATTGCCATTCTTTTTATTTCTCAGAATTTCGTTGCCGGTGGATTTGGTTTCGGACGCGCCATTTTCCTGTTATTATTAGCAGATACCTTTTTTGCCCCGGTGCGAGATCTGATGAGTACCGGTCACTCGGCAATGAATGGTGTAGCAGCGGCAGAGAATGTTTTTGGTTTGCTGAAACTAAAATCCAAAAGAAATAACCTGCCGATTGTAGAAAATGGCGAAAATAAAAAGGAAGATGGATTTATTCTTAAAGATGTTAGTTTTCAGTACAACACTGAACGAAAGATTTTAAACAATATTTCGATGACAATCGAAAAAGGGAAAGTAACAGCCATTGTAGGCCAGTCCGGCTGTGGAAAAAGCACGATTGCCAATCTGTTGATGCGGTTTTATGATGTCCAGGAAGGAAAAGTTTCTATGGAAGGGCAGGATATAAAAACCCAGGATCCACAGAATATTCACGAAAAAGTATGCATTGTTCCGCAAAATACTTATATTTTTACAGGTACTATCTTAGATAATTTAAAAATGGCGAAAACTGACGCCACGGTGAAAGAAATGATGAATGCTCTTGATATGGTTAATCTATCTGGATTTGTCAAGCAGCAACCGGAAGGATTGGACACCAATGTCGGTGAAGGGGGTTGTAAACTGTCAGGCGGTCAAAAACAAAAATTAGGAATTGCCAGAGCTATTCTGATGAATGCCGAGTTTTATATTTTTGATGAGGCAACCTCTAATGTTGATGTGGAAAGTGAAGATGATATTTGGAAGTGTATTGGGAAATTAGCAAGACGCAATACGCTGTTGGTAATTTCACACCGACTTTCTACCATTAAAAAAGCGGATTGTATCTATGTTATGGATCAGGGAGAAATAAAAGAAAAGGGTAACCATGGAGCGTTAATGAAAAAGCGGGGCTTATATTATTTCATGGTTACCGAACAGGAGTCTCTGGAGGGATTATACAAAGGAGGTGAGCTCTGTGTCAGTTAATGAAAAGACGAGAAAAATGAGCGGAGTAAAAATTATGAAGCGGCTTGCTAAAGAAATCAAACCAGTTTCAGGATATATGGGGCTTTGTATTACCGGGGGAATACTGGGACAATTAACGATCCTGGGAACCCTTGTTGCTGGGGTTGGTATTATCTGTTCCTATGCCGGAATTGATATGTTTCTGAGTACTGGCAAATGGGTAGTGGCACTGTTCATCTGTGCATTGCTGAGAGGTCCCAGCCGCTACCTCGAACAGTATTTTGGACATCATGTTGCCTATAAACTGCTGGCAATTATGCGGGTAAATCTCTACGACAATCTAAGAAAACTGTCTCCGGCAAAGATGTTGGATAAGAAAAACGGGGATGTGGTATCAACCGCTATTTCAGATATTGAGTGCATTGAAATTTTCTTTGCCCATACGGTTGCACCGATTGTGATTGCAGTGGTAATAAGCTGTTTATCATTGATTTTATGTGCTGCGATCTGGCCAATGATTGCTCTGGTAATGCTGCCTTTTTACTTGGTCATTGGGGTTGTCATTCCTATTTTTTCGGCCAGGGTAGGCAGAGATACTGGCAGAGATTATCGTTTGTGGTTAGGAGATTTGAAATCATATTTGATCGATAGCCTAAAGGGTATTAAAGAGATTATTGCCTTTGGAAAAGGAACTGAGCGATTGGGAAACATTGACAAGAAAGGTGGCGAGATCAATCAGGTGCTGCATAAATTGATTCGGCATCGAAACTTTGTCATGGCCATGCCTGATTTAGGCAGAACCCTATCACGGGTTGTTATCATGGCTATTTGTTCCTATGGGATGATGATTGGAGAGGTGGGAATCGGTGGTTCAGCTGTTCTCATGGTAGTATTGGCAGCTTCCTTTACCCCAGTTATTGCTATCAGTGGACTATCTGGTAGTCTTCTACAGACTTTTGCAGCAGCAGAGCGGGTGTTTGCCCTGGAAGATGAAAAACCTCAGGTTATTGATCCGGTTAATCCTAAAAAGGGAGTAACGAATTCGGGAGAAATATCTTTCAGCAATATTGGATTTACATACCCCACACGCTCTAATGTAGTGATCAACGGTTTTAATATGACGGCTAAAAAAGGGGATAAAATTGCTTTTATCGGTGAAAGTGGCAGCGGCAAATCAACGGCTTTGCGATTACTATTGCGATACTGGGATCCGGATGAAGGGGAAATTCTTGTCGGGGGGACAAATATCAAGGATGTGTCTTTAAAAGATTGCCGAAACAATTTTGCCATGTTATCACAGGATACTTGGCTGATGAATGACACAATTGAAGAGAATATTAAAATAGGAAATCCCTATGCAACCCACGAAGAAGTTGTGGAAGCCGCTAAGCGAGCCTGTATCCACGATTTTATAGAGAACTTAACGGATGGGTATCAAAGCCATGCCGGTGAAATGGGCTCTCGACTGTCCGGCGGAGAGCGGCAAAGGATTGGAATCGCAAGGGTTTGTCTAAGAAATACACCGATCATGATATTGGATGAACCAACCAGTTCGCTGGATACACTAAACGAGAAGAGTATTTTAAAAACATTATATACAGAATTTAAAGATAGAACAATCATCACAGTTTCTCACCGAGCCTCCACGGTTGCCGGGTGTGATCGAGTTTACAGACTGGATGCGAAATAAGAAGTGATAAGTGAAACATAAATCTAAAAGTTTTGCAAATAAATATTGACATCTAATTGCTGTCATTTATAATAAGAATATAAAAGGCATATGTCAATAATGGATAAAGGAGTGATTAAAATGCCGGAAAGGGATCGAACAGGTCCGGCGGGTCGTGGTTCCGGGAGTGGAAAAGGTCTGGGACGATGCTCAGGAATTAATGCAAAGGGGTTCGGAAAAGGTTGTGGCTGCGGAAGAAGCGCAAAAAAGGTTACTGCAAGTGTACAAGGTTCAGAAATTCACGATGAAAGTATGACTGAAGAAATTAAAGAGAATAAAGAGCCGGAAACAAACAACCAAACTTTTAAAAGTAGAGATTGAGGGTGCGCAAATGAAGATTGTTACGTTGACAGAAAATACATCGGTTTCAGAAAAATATAAAAACGAACATGGATTAAGCTTTTATATTGAAACAGAAACCCATAAATTACTGTTTGATGTTGGGGCAAGTGGATTGTTTGCGGAAAATGCAGAAAAACTGGGGATTGATCTTTCAAAAGTGGATCTGCTTGTCATCAGCCATGGCCATTATGACCATGGTGGCGGTTTAAAAACTTTTCTGGAGATTAATGACAAAGCGTCCATCTATTTAAGCCGTCAATCCTTTGAAAACCATTATTCAGACAGAGGCAACGGTGATAAGGTCTACATCGGTTTGGATCAGGAATTGTTTTCCAATAAGCGATTTGTGTTTTTAGAGAGTGATTTTGTGATTGATGATGAGTTGTGTATCTTTTCCAAGGTGCAGGGAGATAAATACAAATCCACAGCCAATGCAAATCTTCTAATGGAAAAAGAAGGGGTGTTGGTTTGTGATGATTTCAGTCATGAACAAAATCTGATCATCCGGGAAAGGGATCAGGTGGTTTTGCTGGCAGGCTGTGCACACCGGGGCATTGTCAATATACTTGATCATATGGCGTTGAACTATGATATGTTTCCCACCACAGTAATTGGCGGATTCCATCTTTACAATCGATCTCGAAAAAAACCGGAGACAAAAGAATTGATAGAAAACATTGGCAGCGAACTCAAAAAGACTCAGGCTACCTATTATACTTGCCATTGTACTGGGGAAGAGCCGTATCAAATGCTGAAAACCATGCTTGGAGACCATGTAAACTATCTGGCAACAGGCAGCCGGGTTGAAATTTAAAAATAAAAAAAATAAGGTGAAAACAGGATGAATTGTTAGTCAGGAGACTTGCTTTGATATAATAAAAATGCCAGGGATGATTGGTAGCCTGATTAGAATATATTGAGATGGAAAGAGCTTCTTTTATTTATAAAGAAGCTCTTTTTATATTTGCCCAGATTAAACTTCCTTTTTATGGCGGGAATAACCTTCCTGTCATGTAAAATCATTTTAACGGCATCGTTTGAAAAATAATGATACAATCAGGCAGATTAACTGCCTTATGGTTTAATCGATTCTAAATTCAAGAATGCAAAACCTGTGCTATTGGGTATTGCTTTTTCCCATATCATTAATTTTCTCTTCTAAAGTTTTTATATAGCATCTGCAAACATCACTCAAAGTATGCTCGCTGCGCATGATATAACCAGCGTGTAAAATTTGATTGCTATCTGAAAATTCAATAGCTTGAATCTCATTTAATTTTGAATGCATCTTGTCACCATCGCTGTTGGTAAGATCTGGACCAATGCTGAAACAATCGGTACCCCGTACCAGGGCAATTTTTGTACAGCGGTCAATTACATGAATGTTTTTATCCAGAATTTCATTAAATAGAATTTCTTCTGAAAAATGAAGAAGATTGTCATCCCCCTGATCATAAGTAACAAAGGGGTAGGCTTTCAAGTCATTGATGGTTAAAGATTCCTTTTTACCGAGAGGATGCAATTTTCTTAAAAAAACATAGGATTTGATTTTTCCTAGAATGTGAAATGAGAGGTTACTGGTATCCAAAAGCTTTTGCATGGTATGCAGGTAATGATCATTTATGCACATGACGCCGATTTCGCTTCGACGGGTGGCCACATCATGGATGACTTCGTGGGTTGGACATTCCCGAATAGCAATATCATAGCGATCCAAGCCAATTTCATCAATGATTTTAATGAAAGACATGGTGGAAAAGGGAAGGCGCTGAGTGGAAACGGAAAAGCGCATCGGTAGGGATTTCTGATGATGATAACGTCTTTCCAGATATTCGGCCTGCTCAACTATATCCTTGGCATGGTTCAGATAATCCTGCCCTTCATAGGTTAATTCGACCCCTCGACTGTTTCGCTTGAATAATTGAATTCCCAGACTTATTTCGACTTCTTTGATAGCTGTTGACAACGTAGATTGAGAGATATATAAGGATTTAGCCGCAGCTGAAATGGACTGATGTCTTGAAATTTCGATCATGTATTTCATGTTTTGCAGTGAAATCATTGGTTTCCTCCTATTTATTTACACCTATACTATCAAAAAAATTGATAGCTGGCAATTGGAAATTAGAAGAACAGTCTAATTGTCTGACGTCCTTACTTATGATATAATACGTTCAATTGAATAACAAAGTGTAATATGAAAATCGGTTAAAATCCGATGCGGTACCGCCACTGTAAAAGTGAGCCTCTGTAAAATCGATCAACACTGGAAAGAAATTTCTGGGAAGTTGTTACAGAAGGCGATGATCTTAAGCCAGGATGCTTCTACATTTTGTCATAACCAAGCCTAACGGATTATTGGGCAAGGGATTTATTTTTATAATAAAACTCTTCTGTCTAATAATTCAGAAGAGTTTTTTTATTTGGAGGAAAAATGAATATAAAACACAAACGGATCGCATTCTATGGTAAGGGAGGAATTGGTAAATCGACGATTGCCGCCAATGTATCGGCAGTACTGTCAAAAATTGGAAAAAAAGTTCTTCATATTGGATGTGACCCTAAATCGGATTCCACCCGGATTCTTATGAAGCGACGGATTCCAACCGTTTTGAAAACACTCAAGGAAAAAGGAGATGCTCTGAATAAAGAGGATATTATGTTTACTGGTGTTTATGGGGTCACATGCGTTGAAGCAGGCGGCCCGGAACCGGGAATCGGTTGTGCCGGGATGGGCATTTCGGCTGTCATTGAGACCCTTGAAAGGTTGGAAGTATTTGATATGGATTGGGATCTCATTGTCTATGATGTGCTAGGCGATGTGGTCTGCGGCGGTTTTTCAATTCCCATGCGCAAGCAGTGCGTTGATGCGGTATATATTGTTACCTCCTCGGAATTTATGTCTTTGTATGCCGCCAATAATATTCTGAAGGGAATTTCTCACTATGAAACACCGCAGCAAAAATTATTCGGAGGTTTCATTCACAATCGGTGGGCGTCTAAAACCGATAAAGCTGTGGTTGATCATTTTATTCAAATGACGGAAAGTCGCCTGATTGCGTCCATTGAACAAAACCAGGCGATTAAAATGGCAGAATATGAAAGAAACACAATAATTGAGGCAAATCCTCAGGCTCCTATTTCACAGGTGATTGAGACATTAGGAAAGGATTTGTTTCGCGAACCCCTTGCTAGTGACTCCTGTCCTCTTGATGATGAAGCAATGGAAGCTCTCTTTGATTTTGTTTCAGCAAAGAACCAGGAAATCAGCAGATGAGCAGCATCGCCATTGAAACGTCTGTCTATAATCTCGGTGACATGGAAATTGCTAAACGAATTTTTGCGATGCCGGATACTTTAGTGGTGGCTATCGGTCCGCCAACCTGTATCCGCATTTTATATTTTAGGGCTTTGGAATGCGGACAGTTGTCCAAACTCAAGCTCATTCCCATTAGTTCATTGGATTATACCTTTGGAGATTATCTGGAAAAAATCAAAGGAGTTATTGAAGCGGCGTTACAAGAGAATTGCTATCAGGGTATTATTCTTTATGTTTCATGTCCCGATCTGCTCAGCCAAACCGATTTTGACACGATGATCCAGGGACTTGATAATTCGCGGCAGATTCCTGTCGATATTTTCAAACGTGGTCCCCTGGAGAAACGAAAAACCAGCCCATCCCAACGACTCGATAAAATTGCTGCCAGGATCGAGGACTTTGTCAAAACCCGGCAGCTGGTTTTATCAAAAAATGAAGCTGTCTGTGAGTTGCCGCCGCTGGCCGCAGATTATAGCGGAGTACTTTCCTTATTCCCTGAAGATTCAGCCGTTTGTCGGTTTTTGATGACGGGTTCCGGTTGTGCAAACTGTCCCAGTTCCATGGACAAGCTTAATCATAATCCGTTTATTTTTTCCCGATTTGATGACTTGCAGGCGGTTTATGGCTGCACAAATGAGATCGGTGAAGCCATTACAAAGCACTTTCAAATGAATCACCAAACCAAAGAAATAGAATTATTTATATCCATTGGCACTCCCGTTACCTTTATGACCGGGATGAATGATCATTTTTTACAGACATGTGATCTGTTTGAAGTGACCTGTGCAATTGATACCAACGGTTTTCAGACGGCCGAAGAAGGGGTAGCAAAGGCACTGTTGAAAATCGCCAAAGCAACGCTTAAAAAAGTTGAAAACCGTAAAAAACGGATCAATATTATTGGTTATAATCCCTTTTTATTTGGGAAAAGGCAACACTTTCATGAAATTGAAACCTGCCTGACGTCGCTGGGTTATGCGGTGAACTTTCTCGGCTATGAGAGTCTTAATTCTTTTAAAACGGCTGCGGAAGCAGAGTTGAATCTTGTTTTTTCCAGACACGGTCTGAGTTTGGCAAAATGGATGGCAGAGCTGTTTCAAATACCCTATCTTTTTGCGATGCCGATCGGCATTGATGGTTTTAATCAGTGGCTGAGAGACGTTGGTGTGTTGTTAAAAACAGCGATTCCAGAATCGTATTACTTAAATAAAGAGCCGCAGCCATGCCCGGTTTTCCGGGTGCTGCTGCTGGGCGAAAATGAAATCCTGGATCAGCTTGAGATAGTAATCCCAAATGATTTTGGGATTATAACCATCCGGGCAAACAAAATTGCTGATCTGAATTTGCAGCAAATGACCATTACCCATGTCATTGCGGATCCGCTTTATCAAAATAGAATAAACAGTATAACAGAAAAATTTCAATTTATTCCCATGCCCTATCCCAGCCTCAGCGGCAACGCGTTTATCGAGCTGGATTATCAATACATGGGACAAACAGGCTACGCTTATTTAAAGCGTTTCTTTGCAAATAAAGTGACTGCTTAAATTAAAAATAAATTAAATACTGAGGAGTAGAAGAGATGAAAAAAAGAGTGTTACTGGTTATCTGTATCTGTCTGATTATGTGTATCGTCATGGCCGGCTGCGGCAATCAGACCAAGGAGTCGGAAAGTAAAACGGTCGAAAAACTGACATCGGTGGTGGATCAGGGTGGCAATGAGGTTCAATTACCGGAAACCATCACCAAGGTTGCCATTACCCCGATTCCTTGGGCGTCGGCGATGTGGACCATTGACGGTGGCAGCGAGCGGATCGTATCGATTAATCCCAGCGCAATGGCTCAATATAAGGCCAGCTTTATGCCAACCCTTGATCCGGATTTTGCCACTATTTCAACGGCCGAAATTACCAAAGACTTTGCCATCAATGTGGAAGCCTTGATGAACTTAAAGCCGGAAATCGCCTTTATCTGGAACGATCAGACGGCTGAAGCCGAACAATTAAAAGCGGTCGGAATTACCCCGGTGATGCTGAATTATGCGGAAAACCTGGAAGACTTAAAAAAGGATTTGCTGCTGGTTGGTCAGGTGTTGGGTAAAGAAGAAGTAGCTGAAAAACTGACGGATTATCACACCGAGGTAGAAAATTATTTTGTCGACAAAAAAGCGAAACTTGACACCGTGACGAAAAAGAAAGTATTGTATTTGCAGAACAGTAAACTCAGTGTGGCCGGGGCGAAAAACATCAATAATTATCTGTTAGAGTTAACTGGTGGCACCAATGTCGCATCCGGACTCGATAAAAAATGGTCAGAAGTGAATATGGAGCAAATTTTGGAGTGGAATCCGGAAATTATCTATCTGTCAAATTTTGACGAAACAATGCCGGAAGACCTGTATCAGAATAAAATTGAAGGTCAGGATTGGAGCAATATTAATGCGGTTAAAAATCATCGGGTTTATAAAACACCAGTGGGAATCTTGCGTTACGATGCCCCCTGTGTGGAAACACCACTGATGCTCAAGTGGATGGGTAGTATTCAACAACCGGAACTGTTTAAAGATTACGATATCCGTAAAGATCTGAAAGCCTTTTATAAAGAGTTCTTTTCCTATGATTTGACCGATGAAAATATTGATACGATTTTGAAAGTCGATGCCAACAGTTAAGTCGGCGGTGACTGCAAAATCAGAAAGTTGTAGTAAATGTTAAAAAATATAAGTCTTAAAGAAAAGCGCTTGAATTTTTCAGCTTTGCTGGTGCTGTTAGTCGTCATTTTGGGAGCCCTGGTGATTGTTTCATTATGCATGGGACGTTTTCCTATTTCAATACCAGAAGTAATTCAAGTGCTGGCGGCCAGCATTTTTCCGCTGCCACAAGTTGGGGATGCGAATGTGGAAAGCGTCGTTTTGACGCTGCGTTTTCCCCGGGTGGTGGCAGCGATTCTGGTGGGTGGTTCATTGGCTTTGTCGGGGGCGGTGTATCAGGGGGTTTTTCAAAACCCTCTGGTATCACCGGATCTACTGGGGGTATCTTCCGGAGCCTGTGTCGGAGCCGCCATTGCAATTTTAATCGGGATCGGAACCTTCGGTATTCAGATTGGTGCCTTTGCCGGTGGTATTCTGGCGGTGGCGTTGACAACAACGGCTCCGAAGCTGATTAAAAACAGCTCCAATATGATGCTGGTTATGTCGGGGATTATTGTCGGCGGACTGATGAGTTCAATTATGGGGATCATTAAATATATTGCCGATCCGGAAACGGAATTGGCTGAAATAACCTACTGGCAGATGGGCAGTATCGCCAAGGTGTTGCCTAAGAGTATCCTCATGGTGGCACCGGCAATGATTGTTGCAATCGTTATTATCATGGTACTGCGTTGGAAAATCAATGTGTTGTCATTAGGTGAGACGGAAGCCCGAAGTCTGGGAATCAATGTGAAAACCACCCGTCGCATTGTCATTATCTGTGCCACCTTGTTAACGGCCAGTTCAGTTTGTATCAGCGGAACAATCGGCTGGGTTGGTCTGGTGGTGCCACATCTGGGGCGATTGATGGTCGGCCCCAATAATATGAAATTATTGCCGGTTTCTTTCGTTTTGGGAGGAATATTTTTGCTGATTATTGACACCATTGCCAGAACTATCACCAGCGCAGAATTACCGCTGAGTATCTTAACTGGTTTGATAGGCGCACCGTTCTATTTTTATCTGTTAAAAAAAGAGAGGATGAATTTATCATGAAGCTGGAAATCACGGAATTGGGATTCTCTTATCCCAATGGGAAACAGATATTTGGAAACGTCAGTTTTGATGTGGAGAAGGGAGATGTGTTCTCGATTCTGGGTCCAAATGGGGCAGGAAAATCTACGCTGCTTAATTGCATTAGTAATTTAAATGAACCGACTCAGGGTGCAATATTTTTAGATAACGAAAAGATTCAGGAACTTTCACTCAAAATTTTTGCTCAGAAAATTAGTTATGTACCTCAAATTCACAAGCCGACCTATGCATTTACTGTGGAGGAGTTTGTGGCTATGGGAAGAACCCCTTATATGAGGACATTTAGAAAACTGAATAATACGGATGATTATATCATTGGCCAGGCGATGGATCAGGTGAGGATAACACATCTTAGAAAAAAACCATATACTCAAATCAGTGGTGGAGAACGGCAACTTGTGACCATTGCAAGAGCCATTGCTCAGGAACCTGACTTTATTCTTCTGGACGAACCGACAGCTCATCTTGATTTTGGGAATCAAATCAAAACGATGAAGCTCATTAAAAATTTGGCAGAGAAAGGTTATGGCATTATTATGACGACTCATAACCCGGATCAGGTGTTTTTTGTTGGTGGAAGAGTTGGAATATTAAATAAAAAAGGTCAATTTGAAATGGGCGAAGCGAATGAATATTTATCAGAAGATCGATTAGGTTACATTTATAGTGAACCGGTACATATATTCTATTCTCATGCATTAAAACGAAATGTTTGTACATCAGGATGTTGAACAAAAATAATGTTGAAAGGTCGAATTAACGTGCTATAATAATATTAAAGATAAAAACACAGTTCTGGTCGGTAGTCCAGACGCAGTTTTGTACTGTCAGTAACCTGCCTCCTAAGGTTGTCCATTCTTTGTCAGTATTTTTCTAGGAAGAATTGAATATGGACAAAGTAACAGGTAAATTGACGGTATTTTTTGATGACCCTTTTTGGGTTGGCGTTTTTGAAAGCACAGACGGCAAAACGCTGAAAGTTGCAAAGGTAACCTTTGGTTCGGAACTCAAGGATGGGGAAATCTATGATTTTCTGCTTAAAAGTTATAATCGGCTCCAATTCAGCCAGCCCATTGCAGATGGAAAAAAAACCGAAAAAACGAATTAATCCCAAACGGATGCAACGGGATATTCATCGGCAATTGGCAGAGAAAAACATTGGAACCAAAGCACAGCAGGCATTGAAGGAAGAGCAGGAAAATTAAAAGATCACCCGGAAAGCTTTTAATCGGCAGAAAACGGAAGAAGAAAAACAGCGGCAATTTGATCTGCGGCAGGAAAAGAAAAAAAACAACAACAGGGGCACTAGCCAGAGAGTTGTTATGTGATTAAGTTACGGTTTATTAAGCCTAAATGGCTATAATGATGATATAAAATAAATTTTAGTCATAAAGGAGATCTAGAATGAGTACATTAACAATCACCAAAGATAATTTTTATTTGGAAGTCATACATTCCGATAAACCGGTATTATTGGATTTTTGGGCACCCTGGTGCGGTCCTTGTAAAACGGTCTCTCCCATCATAGATGAAATAGCGGATGAGGTTTTCATTTTAAAAGTCGGAAAGATTAACGTGGATGAACAACCGGAATTGGCAGCCGAATTTAAGGTAATGACCATACCAACCCTTGCAGTGATGAAAGGCGGGGTAGTCGTGAAAAAATCAGTGGGAGCAAAATCCAAAGCTGGTATATTGGATATGCTGGCAGAATAGAAAAAAATGAGCAACGGAGAAATCCGTTGCTCATTTTTTTCGGTACGATTAATTTTCTTGGATCGGTTTAATTGAAATAATTCAAAAAGCTTAATCGGGGTTATAAGAGCATCATAAAGGAAACTAAAAAAGATAAAAAAAACAGCAGGTCCGGATGACCGTGCTGTTTTTTTTATATTAGGAATGAAAAGAAAAAGAGGAGATGTTCATCTCTTGATGTTATATTAGCCTGTGAACCTTTAGGTAAACTTTGAATTAGGTAAAGTTTAAGTTAAATTAAGCTAAGTGAGAAAAAAGCTTTAAAATAAATAGGATTGTCCTAAAATCTTATGATAAAATAGGAACGATAAAAACCGGATAGGTAATCACGAAACTACCCTGAATTTTGTTGTCAGTCTATATAAAAACAACTTACGATATGGTTTTATTTTACAATTATCTATAAATACTTAAAAGAATGAGGGAGATTAAATAATAATGAAAAACAACTATTCGGTGCTCTACGCGATATTGGCGGCACTGATTTTTGGGATTAATGCGCCCTTCTCAAAGCTTTTGCTTAATGAGATACACCCTCTTTTTCTGGCAGCCCTTTTATATCTGGGAGCTGGAATAGGCATGACTGCGCTCACAATTTTAAATAAGAAACGGCGATCTGAATCCCGGGAAGCCAAACTCACAAAGAATGAATTACCCTATGTGATTTTGATGATTCTTCTGGATATCGCGGCGCCGATTTTTCTATTGGTGGGGATCAGCATGACAAATTCCAGTACGGCTGCTCTCTTAGGTACCTTTGAAATTGCAGCGACCTCGATCATTGCCATGATCTTTTTTAAAGAAGCTATCGGCAGACGTTTATGGATTGCCATTGGCTTTATATCCCTTGCCAGTATTCTGCTTACTATGACCTCGGCGTCCGCCATCAGTCTCTCTATCGGGGCAATTTTTGTCATTCTCTCCTGTGTCTGCTGGGGCTTTGAGAACAACTGTACCCGTAATTTGTCTATTAAAGATCCGGTGCAGATTGTTATTCTAAAGGGCTTTGGTTCGGGGCTGGGGGCATTGATTATTGCCTTTGCCTGGGGCGAAATATCCGGCTCTATGCTTTATATTATGTTAGCTATGTCGCTAGGCTTTGTAGCTTATGGTTTGAGTATATTTTTCTATGTCAAGGCTCAGCGGGGTTTAGGAGCAGCACGAACCAGCGCTTATTATGCCGCGGCACCCTTTATGGGGGTACTCATATCCTGGTTGGTGTTAAGAGAATCCATCACGCTTTCCTTTCTTGTCGCTCTGGGAATTATGATTCTGGGAACCTGGCTAGCCCTGTCCGAAAATCATGAACATGTTCATACACATCTTGAAGAAACCCATGATCATAGCCATAACCACATTGATAAACACCATCTCCATGATGATCATCCTCCAGTGAGTGGTGAACATTGTCATGAGCATACACATCATGCCACCAAGCACGAACATGGACATCTTCCAGATGTCCACCATCGTCATACACACTAAGCTTTACTATCAAAAACATACGCTTTCGTCGTAAATATTATTTATTGTAGTTTAAGAAAATTCATATATTAACATGATAAATTAATAAGAAAAAGAAAGGGAGATACGATGGAATTTTTAGAATTGGCAAAAAAGAGATATTCGAGCCGAAAATACTCGGCTAAAATAGTTGAGAAAGAAAAACTGGAACTGATTTTAGAGGCTGCTCGGGTAGCTCCATCGGCTCACAATAATCAGGCTTTTAAACTAATTGTCGTTCAGACACCGGAAGGACTGAAGAAAATATCAAAAGCAGGAAATATTTATGGGGCGTCTCTGGCCATTATCGTCTGCGAAGACAAGGAATCAGCATGGACCAATCCCTTTAATAATCGACAATTGGTATCACACGATGCCGTCATTGCCACGGACCATATGATTTTACAGGCAACAGAATTAGGAATCAAAAGCGTTTGGATCGGCTGGTTTGATCCAGCAGTGATAAAAACGGAGTTTAAATTACCGGAAAATCTGGAAGCCATAAATATTTTGGCATTGGGATACAGTGATGATATACCTTCAAAAACCGATCGTCATGCCAAGGCGCGTAAGCCTATTGGGGAATTGGTTGTTTATGAGAAAATGTAATTGTGATTAAAAACCTGTTTTGCTTTAGGAAAAAGAATTTTATAAACCCATGCTTCCACCAGGTATGGGTTTATTTATTGTAGGATCAGATCATAAATATTTATATCAATTCTCATATTTTTGAAATCGAATTTGAATCAAACATTGTCACCATAATCCATAGCATACATTTTAACAACTGCCTTATCCAGAATAAAAGACGGAATCAAAATCAGAAGCTTGGAACCTATTCTATTTTTGGCAATGATATACCTGGACTTTGGATTTTTTATATTCAATAGGTCTGCAATCATCAATGCCGCATGCTCCATATCCATTCCGGCGTTTCCCCCTTCGATGAATGTATCCCGAAAACGGTGAAGGCTTTTTAAATATTTTTTATGAACAAATGAAATGTCCTGAACTTTGGCCTTATTCCAGATTGGTGTTGCAATGGCAGCGGACTCCAAAAGAATGGTTTTAACCCCGAAGGGATTCAGCTCCCGACGAAGGGAGTCGCAAAACCCTTCAAGGGCATATTTTGTGGAGGCGTAAGGGGACAAAAACGGCAGCGCAATTCTGCCGGCCATTGAACCGTGCACAATGATTTTCCCCTGATCTCGTATGAGTTCGGGAATCAGAGCCTGGATGGTCTCAACCACCCCAAAAAAATTAATTTCAAAACACTCTCTAAAAATATCCATGGGAAGATTTTCAATGGAACCACCCAGGGCAACCCCTGCATTTGCAAAAACTGCCTCTAATTTTTCACCGCGATTGCAGATCTCTTTTGCATAGTCACAGAAGCTTCTCACTTCTTCGGGTTTTCGCAGATCCATTTTCCGGGAGTAGACATTGGACTCATTATCAAAGGGGTTTTGATCCAGATAGGATGCTATAACTGTATACCCCATTTGAAGCAGAACAAAAACAAGGCTTTTGCCCACGCCGGAATCACAGCCTGTAATAACAATCAGTCCTCTGGATTTTCTATCCAGAGTTACTTCAATTTTCTTCATAAAATTTCACCTGAATGTATTGATTTTTTCAGAGTACATCTTTCTTTTATTTTATTGTGAATACTATTGATTCTAGTACCCTCAATTAAGCAGTAACAATCAGAGAAGTCTTTAAATTTCTGTTTTTTTAATAAATGAGGGTGTGGGTGTATTGAAAAGCAAAGAGGGTATATCATAAAATAAACCAATAAGAAAATTTGCGTTCGAATACCAGGAATTAATAAGCTGCAGTTTGCTTTAAGAAGGTTAAACGAATTAGGTTGTTGGGGAATTTGCCAGACTATTCCAGAAAGAGGTGAATAAGAGTTGAAAGTTAAATTTTTAGGAGCAGCCATGTCCGTCACAGGATCCTGCCATCTGATCACCACAGATAAATATAAATTTCTATTGGATTGCGGTCTTTTTCAGGGGAGTGAGGCTTTGGAGGAATTGAACTATCAGAGCTTTGACTTCAAACCCGCTGACATTGACTTCATGATTCTAAGCCATGCACATGTTGATCATTGTGGGCGAATACCGCTGCTTGTGAAACAGGGGTTTAAAGGCAAAATCTATTGCACTGGCGCAACAGCATCCATTTCAGATATTATGCTCCAGGATAGTGGCAATATTCATGAAATGGATGCGGTTTGGAAAAACAAACGGACTAAACGATCGGGTCAGCCCCAGGTGCACCCGCTATACACCCAGGCTGATGCGGCCGCCTGTGCACGTTATTTTTATCCTGTCAGCTATGGGCGGTCATTTGAGGTAAATCCCGATATTACCATAAAATTTAATGATGCCGGTCATATCTTAGGTGCCGCCATAACAGAACTCTGGGTCAATGAGGGCCAAGAGGTGATGAAACTTGTTTATTCAGGAGACATAGGCGTCGAAAACCAACGGATGCTGAATGAACCAACCTTGATTGAGAAGACGGACTATCTCATAATGGAGACGACCTATGGGGATCGTACCCATGAAACACATGCGGAAAGCTCAAAACGTTTTATGGATATTATTTTAAAAACAGCCAGTCGGGGAGGGACGGTTGTGGTTCCTTCCTTTGCCCTGGGACGAACCCAGGATCTGATCCATGAGCTGGAATTATTTTATGAAAATCATGGGAGATATCAGAATGATCTGGATAAGATCATGGTATATATCGATAGTCCTCTTGCCACCGATGCAACGGAGATTTTCAGGAGAAATACACATTATTTTAATAAAGAAACCCAGGCGCGTATCTTAAACGGAAATCAACTGCTGAGTTTTAAAAATTTAAAATTCACGAAAAGCATCGATCAATCCAAGGCGTTAAATTATAATGCGTCCCCAAAAGTCATTATTGCATCAAGTGGAATGGCCGATGCCGGGAGAGTCCAGCATCATTTGAAACACAACCTCTGGAAATCAAAATCGAGCATCATTTTTGTTGGATACCAGGCAGATGGAACCCTGGGGAGATCAATTATCAGCGGTGATAAATTCGTGAGAATCCTGCGGGAGCGGGTATGTGTTAATGCGGAGATTTATTTCTTGGAGGGTTTCTCGGCACATGCGGATAAGAATTATCTTTTGAAATGGCTTTCCGGATTCAAAGAGCCGCCGAAAAAAATATTCCTTGTTCATGGGGAAGAAGCTGCAAAGAAAACCTTTGCGGACACGGTGGAAAAGATACTGGGTTACGACTGCCAGGTTGTGGAAGATGTTTCGGAATATAGTCTGGATTATGAAAAAATAGTCAGTATTGATGACGTCAGAAGCCGTATTGGAACCAAAGAGCAGTTAATCAAAATTAAGGACAATCTTGAAAATATGCATGACGAGTTGGACGCTCTCTTAGTTGACACGAAGCTTAATATGAAGGAAACCTTTCCAGCAGAGAAAGTCGAGGATCTTTCAAAACTGACTTCTGAGCTTGAGAAGAATTGTACAAAACTACGGTCTGTAATAACCGGGGAAGAGGTGGAACAGTAACGGTTTTCTTGGCTACTAAAAAAATAATGGTGTCCTTTTACAAAATTGTTATCATGATATACAAATATTATACAAACGTTTACATTTTATCTATTTACTTTCTAAAGAAAGGTGCTATAATTAAGTTAAATCAAAGATCAACTCAATTCTTTCTGAATTCGATGGTTTCGATCATTGAAAAGCAAACAATTCGTAACTCACCAATAAAATTAGAGAAATTACCAAGGTTAGAAGTGAAGATTTAACTAACGGTAAAATATTAAATTTCAAAGGTGATGGAAAAGATCTGAATGAAAAAACAGATTGCTCTGAAATTAGGGATGGAGGAAACCTCATAAGAAAATTAAATGGCGGATATTTAAGAGCATCTATTAATCAATGAAAATCTCTCACGGTTTATAAAAACCATATATGATTGAAAAATCGGAATCGAGAAATAGTCTTGGGTTAAGGATGATAGTTAATAATCTAACGATAGTTTTCAAATGAGTAAAAGAATCTGTAATTTAAAAGTAAGATGCTCCTGAAGTGATGTTAAGTTTGCATTGAAAGTGAAGAAGAAGGTTTTTGGTAAAATCAAAAGAAGGAGTCCAAACGGATGACAACAGAGATTTTGAGCTAAGCCGGTTCTGCAGGAAAATTTGTAGAATCGGTTATAGCTTTTTTTTGAGTGAAATTATCAAGGTGTGAAAACTGTCCTTAAAAAAGCAAGGAAAAAAGAGTATATACAAATTTAAAACCGAAATTTTTCTTTTTCTGTTTGCGTTGACTTAAAGGTTGTAGAAGAGTTGATATAATAAATTAGACAAAAGTGTGAAGGTGTGGTAATCTAAGTATAGAATAGTTGAAATTGTCCAAGAGTATGGGCTAAAACTGTTTGTATAAATAAGAAATAATCTTCTGATTGTTATAAATATCATAACTCCATCTGACTATGGAGTTTTTCGTGTATGTTTTTGCTAAGCGTTTTTCGTACTTTTCAACCGATTTATTAGGTAAAAAAAGTTTTTAAGGCCATGACGCAATCTTCGTCATGGTCTTTTGTAACGACAGGGGGTCAATTAAAAACTTGACTCTCTGTTTTTGTTTTGCGCGGATGCAGTTGCTAAGTGTTTGTATGCACTTGGCAACTGACCGTTACTTAAAGAAACGTATAACGCGTGTTTCTTAGGTTGTATTAAATTTAGGAGAAATTTTAATGGGATTATTGGACGTAATAAATGTATCACACTCTTTTGGCGATAAAGCATTATATGAGGATGCTTCCTTTGAGCTTTACAAGGGTGAACATATGGGAATTGTTGGACGAAACGGCACAGGGAAGACTACACTACTGAATACCCTGATCGGAGATATCATCCCCGATCAGGGTGAAATTCGCTGGCAAAAGGGCATTAAGGTCGGATACCTGGATCAACATGCTAAAATTGACAAAGAAATTTCAGTCTTTGATTATCTGAAAACCGCCTTTTTCGAGCTTTATGAAACCGAAGCTGAACTAAATAAACTTTATGAAAACATGGCCAATGATACCAGCGAAAAAACCTTAAATAAGGCTGCTGACTATCAAAGCCTTTTGGAAAATTCTGGGTTTTATGAAGTGGAAAGCACTATTTTAAAAGTTGCCGATGGCCTGGGTATCACAGCCTTGGGGATGGACAGTATCCTTGAGAAGCTAAGTGGCGGTCAGCGGGCAAAGGTTATTCTGGCCAAGCTGCTGCTGGAAGAACCCAATGTTTTATTGCTGGATGAACCGACAAACTTTCTGGATAAAGAACATGTGGAATGGCTCACCGATTATCTGAAAGCCTATGAGGGAACCTTTCTTGTGATTTCCCATGACTTTGATTTTCTGGATAAGATTACCACCTGTGTTTGTGACATCGAGTTTTGTACTATCAAAAAGTATACCGGAAATATTACCAAGTTCATTGAACTCAAAGGTCTTAGAAGAGAAAGCTATATCCGGGAATTCGAGTCACAGAAAAAAGAAATCAAAAAATTTGAAGACTATATTTCGAAAAATAAAGCCCGGGCATCCACTGCCAGTATGGCGAAAAGCCGGCAAAAACAGTTGGATAAAATTGATCGGATTGCCCCACCGGAATCCGCTCCCAAGCCAAATTTTCGACTTGTTTCGGCACCGACTTCAGCCCAGCGGTCGTTAGCCGTAAAAGATCTGGAAGTTGGCTATGATTATGCGCTCTTGTCTAAACTTAATTTTAAAATCGAATCGGGCCAGAAAATTGTGATTACAGGATTTAATGGTATCGGAAAATCAACCTTGCTTAAAACATTAATACGGCAGATTCCGGCAATCTCCGGAAAATTCAAATTTGCGGATAATCTGAAAATCGGTTATTTTGAACAGGATTTAAATTGGGAATACCCCCTTCAGACACCCATCCAAATCGTATCTGAAGTCTTTCACAAGCTGTCTCAAAGCCAGATCAGAAGAAATTTGGCCCAATGCGGATTAAAGGCGAAAAGTATGATCCAGTCGGTATCCACACTGAGCGGTGGTGAACAGGCCAAGGTTAAAATCTGTATTTTGATGTTGACCCAATGTAACTTTATATTTCTCGATGAGCCTACCAATCACCTCGATGCAGATGCAAAAGATGTTTTAAAAAGTGAACTCATCAACTGGCAGGGGGGGCTGATTATGGTTTCCCATGAAGCCCTGTTTTATGAAGACTGGGCTGATGATATTATCAATATTGAAGGTTAACACCAAATAATTGAGATAATACAACAATTATTACGTTTTTTTGTTCTATTGTAGAAAATTTTGCATTTCTGTGATATAATAACTACTGTAAAAAGCGGATCATTTTTAAGATGAAAATACTTATCTCTACTATATTTAGCGAAAAGATACATTTTAGCAGAAATATCACAATCGCTCATGTGTATTAAATTAGCGTCATTAGATAAAAAATGAATTAAATGGTTATTGTTGTAAAACATAGTAACCAATCAAAAACGCCTACATGCTATAAGTATAGGCGTTTTTTAATGTTTTGTAGCACAAGTAATCATCCTGAATCGGTCACTAAGGGAATACAGGGAAGGAAAATTTATGGCAACGAACAATATTGATGGAATGAAAAAAATAATTGAAGAGAAAAAAAAGCTAAGCGCACAACAAGGTGCCAATGCTGAAAAACCCAATCAAAAAAAAGTAAACCTGCGGAAAGCTTTTAAAACCACAAAACGGGGCGGATTTTTCGATAAATAAAATAAACACAATCATAGTTAAAGAATGCAGCGTGCATTCATTGGATTTTTCACCAATTAAAAAAATTGATTACTATAAAAATTTAAAGGAGATTATATTTGTTATTTGATAATTTAAAAATAATTGAGCCCATTCAACGGGCATTAACGGCAGAAGGATATACAAAAGCGACACCAATCCAGACACAGGCCATTCCAAAGTTGCTTGAAGGAATGGATTTATTAGGATGTGCCCAAACAGGTACTGGGAAAACAGCAGCTTTTGCCATACCCATTTTACAGCGTCTTAATTCTGAACCGAAAAACATGAAAGGCAACCGAGAAATCAAAGCTTTAATAGTTGCGCCAACCAGAGAGCTTGCCATTCAAATCGGAGAAAGTTTTAAATGCTACGGCAAGCATTTAGGCCTTAGAACTTTGGTGATCTTTGGCGGGGTATCCCAACATCCTCAGACAAATTCATTGTCCCGAGGAATTGATATTCTGGTGGCAACTCCAGGCAGATTGCTTGACTTGATTAATCAAAAATATATTCATCTGGATAAAGTGAAATATTTTGTTCTGGATGAAGCGGATCTTATGCTTGATATGGGTATGCTTCAGGATGTCAAAAGAATCCTGAAACATGTTCCAACTGTGAGACAAACCATGTTTTTCTCTGCGACGATGCCTGCTGAAATAGCAAAACTTTCAAACTCCATATTGAAAAATCCGGTAAAAGTAGAAATAACTCCGGTTTCATCTGCGGTTGAGATCATCGAACAAACCATTTATCATGTAAATAAGAGCAATAAGATAAACTTGCTGATTCATTTACTTAAAAACAAATCTATTGTTTCGGCTTTGGTGTTTTCAAGAACCAAGCATGGTGCTGATAAAATAGTTAAAGCTTTGGAAAAAGCCGGACTTCAGGCTCAGGCTATCCATGGAAACAAATCCCAGAAAGCAAGACAGTTGGCTTTAAACAATTTTAAAGAGAAAAAAACCAGGATATTGGTTGCAACAGATATTGCGGCACGGGGCATTGATATCGACGAGTTATCCCATGTAATTAATTTCAACTTACCAGAAGTGCCAGAGACCTATGTGCATCGAATCGGTCGGACCGGACGAGCTGGTCATGGCGGAACTGCGATTTCCTTTTGCGACCAGGAAGAAAAGCCATTATTGCGAGAAATTCAAAAACTGATTTCAAAATCGGTACCAGTGGTTACCGGTCATCCATTCCCCTTGGTAGAAGTACCACTGGAATTAATCGTACCCTCACGAAAGACTTCCGCTCCAAAAATGGGCGCATCTAATAATAGACGAGGTCGGGGAGCAAGTACGGCAAAAAACAATGGCGCAAAAAAAGATAAAGAACGTTACTATGCTAAAAGCAAGCGAAAAGAAAACTAAGAAATATTAAAAGATTTAAAAACATAAATGATTGGAGGTATTCCCATGGGAGATAAAAGTCCAAAGAAAAAAGAGATCAAGAAGAAAAAAGCAGTTAAAAAAACAACGGTTCAAATACAATCATCAGTAGCACCAGAAGATAAACAAAAATAATAAAGTTGCATCAATTAAAAAGATCACAGGAATTCGCATAGAATCCTGTGATCTTTTTTTAATTTTCAATTGATTCAGTGGGGGAAAGTCATAAATAAATACATCCGTATTATAAAAAATTCTGGGCTAACTTATTTTTAATATT
>NZ_LGYO01000043.1 GCF_001263355.1 Acetobacterium bakii | reverse complement strand
CGGAGGCTTCTCAGGCACTGGGCACATTTCTGTTGGTGTCAGGCACTGGGCACATTTCTACGTTTTAATCTAAGTAAGCATAAAGGGACGTGTGATTTAATCACTGATCATTCCCGATTGGTTTAGTAAACTTATACTCATTATCGTTCCCGAAAACGGTCAATCAATAAAACACACAAGAATGGAGAATCGTTATTATGAACACTAGTCTTTCAGAATTAACACAAAACAATCGGCAAAATACCGGGAATACCGCACTCATCGTAAAAACAAACCGCTGCCCGCAAAATCATCCCTGCCCATCCGTTAAAGTTTGTCCGGTCGGCGCATTATCTCAAAAGGGCTTTGAAGCCCCCACGGTTGACATGGATAAGTGTATCAAATGCGGCAAATGTGTAACATTCTGTCCCATGCAGGCCCTTGTATTAGAATAATTCAATAAACTTGTGTTTGTCAATCGAAAAGTTTAGCGTTGGGTCTCGAAAAGTTGTGCACTTGCCAACACAATTTTATTCATTAGCAGATGGTCGTCCAATCTCTTTTTTATCAGAGTACCACCTGCACAACTTTTGAATACTTTTTGCCAGGAACCTTTCATTGTTTTTTTAACAGAAGGAAATAAAACCTATAAAAAGGGCTCGTTCGCTTCCATCAAACCGTTTTGAGCTAATATTTTTTTGAGACGACCTATTTCTTCGCTACGAGCCGCATTTTCACCCAACAGAATAAGATGGCATTCTTGCAGTGTTTCGTATCTTTCTTGGAGTCGTTGTTGGGGGGATTTTAGTTGAATATCCAGGGACCCCTGCTGGTATTGATTGACAAGCTTGCGTATTTGCTCATGCAGGTCCTGTTCTGAGTATTCATTAGGAAAAGGTTCAACCTCATATTCTGCCAAAAGATACCTGGTCAAGGGTGCATCGATTTCAAACTGATAGCGCTGCTGCAGTTTTTTCAGGTAAGCCTTTGTTAATATCATTCGGTCACCTTTTTCCCGGCACGCTTCATGGATTGTGCCAGGCGATAGCTTTCACCGCTGAAAATCAGAATATGGGAATGATGGACCAGTCGGTCAATAATTGCGGCGGTGACCTTCTTACCAATAAAAACGGTATTCCAGTGGCTAAACTCCAGGTTGGTTGTCACAATGACGCTTCGACGCTCATAGCAATCGGCAATGACCTGATATAATAATTCAGCTGCTTCCATATGCAGGGGAACAAAACCGATTTCATCAATGACCAGAAGTCCCAGCTTCTGCAGTGACTTGATGAATGATTCAAACTGACCTTTTTTGTTCTTTTCATACAGAATATTTGCTAAGCGTGCGGCGGTATAGAACCTGACTTGGTGGCCATTTTGACAGGCCTTGAGTGCCAGCGCTGATGCTAAATGGGATTTTCCAGTCCCCACAGCCCCCATAAATATGAGGTTTTCCCGATCATTGATAAAATCCAGACACTCTAAGGATTCCTTTGAAACATCCTGATCATAAATCTCAATCTGTCCCGTCCATTTGAAGTCGGCTAAAGATTTTATCACCGGAAAGGCAGCTCCTTTGACAAGGCGGTTGATGCGGTTGACTTCGCGCTCCCTGAGTTCAAGCAGAAGGAGATCGGCTAAGTACTGCTCCCTGGTTTTGAAGTCGATACTCTGCCATTCTTTTGCTAAAGAGCCGAGTCTGAGTTGTTTCATATAACCTTCAATCTGATTATGCAAGGGATTCACCCCCGGTGAGACTGTCATAGGCCGAGAGATCGGGATTATAATTTATTTCCGGTACCAGTATAGTCAATTCCAGTGGATCCGGCCGGTGCGGTTTTTTAGCCAGGTTATAGTAACACTGCCGGAGTGTTTCACTATCGGTTTTACCGCACCCCTGAGCCATTGCAATGACATTGTCACACAGCGCGGTATGATCATCGCTAACAATTTCCATCAGCAGTAGGAGGGCCGATTTCCGTTGTGCCCCTTCCAGAGATTTAAGATGCGCCTGCCACAGGGAGGGCATTTGTTCGAAAAAGCGGGTATGCTCCACAGCTCCGGGCTTTTTACAAAGAAGTGCAACGTACAATTTCCAGTCATTGACTTCTTCACCGCGCAGATAACTTCTGGGATAGGCCTTCAGCAGGGCATGTTCATAGTAGATTTCAATTTTGTCATAAAAGATCTTTGCCTGAACCCGCTGATTAATTAATTCGGGTGAAACGCCATATTTATTTTTATCAACCGCAATATAGCCGTAATTATTTACCCGCACTGTTTCATAGCGGAAGATCTGGTATTCCAGGGGCGGCAGAACCAACAGATGCGTTTGCTCCTCCCTGAAAAGCTCATTAATGGAAAGCTTCTTCTTATAATGAAGGCGGTTGCCATCTTCCTCACACAGCTGGAACAACGATTGATTAAA
>NZ_LGYO01000042.1 GCF_001263355.1 Acetobacterium bakii | reverse complement strand
GCCGCTGGTCTTGGATACCTTGTGTTATAGATTCTGCCATCTTCAGGAATATCAAAACTCAACTCTGCCATGGTCATTTCACCACGTATTACTTTTGCCGCCGCCATTACCGCATCAACGAGAGGTTTATAGCCGGTACAACGACACGCATTACGATGTTTTCGAAACCAGTCCCGTACTTCTTGTCTTGTCGGATTATCGTTGGTATCAAGCAGACCTTTTGTCGAAACAATGAATCCGGGTGTGCAGAATCCACACTGGACCCCGCCGTAAACAATCCAGGCCAGCTGGATCGGATGGAGCTGTGTTGGTGATCCGATTCCCTCAATTGTCGTGATCTCACTGCCGTCTTCAATATTTTTCATCTTTTTTGAACAGGAACGAATCACCTTCCCATTAAAAATAACTGAGCACGCGCCGCACTGGCCGGTTCCGCAGCCAACCTTGGTACCGGTTAAACCAATCCGTCTTAAAACATCAGATAAAGTATCTGATTCAGGATCACAAACCAGCATCCGTTCTGCTCCATTAATAAACAACAACATTTTTCTTTTAGCCATTTTTTTCTCCTCTTAAATAGTTCTTGTAGTATCCTGAATGAATCAAATCCAATTTCTATTGAATTCTCAACAAAGAAGAAGTCTTGTTATGAGTATCTCAGCACGAGAACTTTTTCTAAATATGGGCTCGCATTAATACCTAAATTAAACCATTAAATCTCAATTTCATTTCTGCTTATAACATCATTTTGCATCGACTCACTCAACTCGTTAAAGTAGGCTGAGTAACCGGCAATCCTTACCACTAGATCTCTATAAGCATTCGGATCTTTTTGTGCTGCTTTCATTGCTTCTGTGCTTACTACATTGTATTGAACTTCCATGCCGCCTTTTTCGAAATAAGCTTTGGTCATATTCAGTAATGCTTTTTTTGCACTTTTTGTTTGTAAAGATAAAGGATGAATTTTCAGGTTCAGCGCGATTCCATCCATGTATTTCCCATGATCGATGCGACAGGCTGAATTGTAAATAGCAGTTGGGCCATTTTTATCTCGTCCCTGTCCGGGTGACATGGCATCTGCCAATGGCTGGCCAGAATTTCTGCCATCCGGAGTCGCATTGGTAACAGCTCCTTGAACAACATGCTGTGCGGCTCCGTAAAGCCCTGCTTTGTAAACTTTGGATCGCTTACTGTAGCATTCCTTACAATTGTTGTAATAGATATCGGTAACCCACTGCATCACCTCGTCGGCGTAGTCATCATCATTTCCATAATGCGGAACCTCATTTAAAATCTGCTGTTGCAATACTTCATAGCCTATCCAATCGGCCATCATGGCATCATATAGGTCATTTACCGTACAGATTTTCTTATCAAAAACCATATACTTAATCGCCGTCAACGAGTCGGCAACGGTGGCAAGACCGGTAGCTGTTCCACCATAGGAATTGTATTTAGCGCCTCCAGACGCACAGTCTTTTCCTGACTCCATACATCCTTCTATGGAAATGGACAAAGCTGGAGAAGGTGCGTAAAATCCTGACAGATTTTCAACATAATTTTGAATGGTGACCGACCATTTATGCAGATAATCAAATTGTGTTTTATAGGCTTCTTTTACATCATCAAACGACTTCATCTCATAAAGGTATCCAGTCTTTAATCCTCCTGATTTTCCATTAGAAGGATTCACCCCATTGTTTAGAGCAGTCAGCAAAACATTCCCATGGCTTCCCAATCCAGCTTTCCCATGAAGTCCATTCCCGGCCGGATAATCATTTCCTGAGCCGACTATTTCCTGACAGCCGATGATACTGTAATCTCTGGCATCCTGAAGTGTCATGCCCAGTTCTTTGACAAGACCCGGAATAATTACCTCATCATTTTGGAACAAAGGTAACCCACCAACCTGCCGCGTCGTTTCAATTGCTAAATCCCATAATTTTTCAGGTGTGTTTTTATGGATCCGTAAAGATACGGTCGGATCATGAAGTGATAGTCGCTCTAAAGTCTCAAGGACCATATAAGTTACTGGATTTGATGCATCTTCACCAGTTATTTTGTTTACCCCACCAATTGTTGTATGATGGTAGGTAACACCTACCCCCGTATATGCTGCAATCCTTGGATTTGATGCCCGATAGAAGCAATTTGACTTAAGGAAAAAGGCATCGACTATTTCTTGTGCCGCATCCAATGTCAATCTTTTTTCGTTAAGATCAGCCTCCAGAAAGGGCCATGTATATTGATCAAATCTTCCAAATGCAAGAGCCGGGTGTCTGGCCTCCATATAAAGCAAAACCTGATACATAATGACGCCCTGGCAAGCCTCCCAAAATGTTCTGGCCGGATTTTCAGATATCCATTCAAGCCCATCAGCCATTTTTTCCAGTTCTGATTTTCTGCTGCCATCAGGACAAGCTTTCGCTTTTAAAGTACATACCTTAGCATAAGTTCTGATCATGCCAATTGCTGCATCACAGACAATAACCGCGCCTTTATAGAACATGTATTTTTCGACATCATCCCCCATTAGATTGCCTTTATGTGCGTCAATCCAATTTTGAGCTTCACTTCTAATGACGCCATAACCTTTGTTAATGATTTTTTCATAACCGGCAACCAGATGTCCGGTGTGAATGGGCGCTCTCATTTTTTCGCCCATCTCTAAAATCCCCAAACCAGCAACCTCTTCAAAGCCGTCAGGTCCCCAGGAATCTAAATACTGGGTAATGGTTTTATCCTTCCAGAAATCCCTATAGCTCATAAACCGTTCGATCTCGTCTTTGCTCATGCATAGATGAACCCCGGATTTGTCAGTGCGGTGGTATAATCCATCATCCCAACATTCCCAAAGCTCCTTATTTTCCAGTTCGTTCCACAACCAGCTGGCATCCCATTCGGGCCACATGCCTGAACCTAAAAACTCTTTTCCGATATTGCCAACGATAATTTCAAAATCCTCTACTCTGGTCGTCATTTTTGTACAAATTTCATAGGTAACTAAGGCCAGTTTTATACTTGTGGGAACTTTATCGTATTTTTGATAGGCGTTTGTTATAAGCTTTACCCTTTCACTATCCACCGTAATAATTCTGTCTCTAACAAGCTGTCTCATCTGGTTTATTCGTTCTGTTACAGGTCTGAATTCATACATAATATTTCCTCTTTTGTCATATTTTTAAACTCAATTTAATATGGTCTTTCAGTCTTCCCGTTAAAGATAAAACACCCCAAAATCATCTTTGATGTGACTTTAAGGTGCAGATATTCGTTTTTAGTTGCTTAAGGTCGTCATTGTAAAATAAAGAATCATATCTTCAACACATTGCATCGTTTCAGCAACATCGTCTTTCGCTTCTTCCGGAATGTTATATTTTTTCAATGTATCATCCAATTCGGTATAATATTCGCTTTTGATGTTTTTATCCATATTGTGCCTCCTAATTCTTTCCGTATTCATGAACAGTGTCTAAGAGTGGCTGAAAAAGATCCCAATTTATTTGTCCTGCTGTTAGAATGGATTTATCGAAATTAAATATATACTTACCATCCACTGCGAGCATGTCCAAATATTCCTTAGCTTTATCACACACTTCCTGTTTTGTTCCATTTTTCATAAGACTTACTGGAAAAAGCCCAGAAATGATATGTTTGTCACCAACTTTTTCCCTGATTATTTTGGGATCACCATACTCAAATTGAAGCTCACACCCTGGTGGCAGTTCATTTAAATAATCCAGTAAATGCATCCAGTTTTCTTCGCAGAATATATTTATTCCAAAACCTTTGTCATAAATAGCCCATACTGTTTCCTTAAAAGAAGGCCACCAGAATTTTACAAAGAATTTCTCTGACATGAAGGTTGGCATATGTAGGGCAAAGAAAATTCTGGTCAATCTGTTTGGGTTTTCTACATGCCGAGGGCAGCCAGATTTTATCATCAACGGTGTCAGCATGCTAACGGCTTCAAGCACTTCCTTCGGCTTTCTTCGTACATCGACCAGTGCACCGGTAAAGGATCTGAGATAATCCGCAAGATAATCAAAGGGGGCACGGCTTATCCCCACAAAAGTCGGAAATGCAGACTTGTTGTACTTCTTTATGAGCGCCATATTGCCTTGGGCAATTTTTCCGTTGACATGATCGGATGCTTTGATTGTTTTCGCCATCGCTAACGCAGCCTTCATTGGCGGTTTATCAAACTCTGTAAACACCCTCGGAATCACAGTTTCCCAAATAAATTTCAATGGGTCCGCCAAAAGCAGGTCATATTCATCCGCTTCCATTCCATGAACATTGGGATGCTGGATAAATCCATCATCTCCCATTACATTGGTTCGGCTTCCGGTAAACTTATTCAACCATGGCGTTCCGGGCCATGTCCCAATTAAATTAAAGGTATCATATTTAGCATTTATTTGCTCCGTTGCATCTAATACTTTTGTAATTCCATATTGGGCAAATCTCAGATCATAACCGGCTAATTCCAGCGCAGCGCAAGCGTTGACCCCCACTTTTTCAGGAACTTGATCCGGCTTATTCCCTGAATAAAGATCCGTAAATAACTTTGTTTTATATTCAGTACTTAGTATTTCTTTTTCTTTTATCACATTAACCCTCACTTATTCTGCTATTTTTTTATTTGATCTAGACATACATTCCACCATTTACATTAAGAACATGGCCCGTAATAAACGATGCCTGATCAGATGCTAAAAACAACACGGCATCAGCAACCTCCACGGGGTTTCCTCCACGCTTCAGAGGAATTCTTCCGATCAGCTGTTCTTTAATTTTTTCCGGTATGCTATTCGTCATTTCTGTTAAAATAAACCCGGGAGCGACTGCGTTTACAGTTATTCCCTTTTTTCCCAGTTCCTTACTCAATGTCTTTGTCATACCGATCACCCCAGCTTTTGCGGCTGAATAATTCGTCTGACCAAAATTCCCCTCTTCGCCTGCTATGGAGGTAATATTTATAATCTTACCTCCGCCACGGGGAATCATTTCATTTATTGCTTCTTGGATGCAGATAAACATGGATTTAAGATCAGTTTCTAACACACTGTCCCATTCCTCATCTGTCATCTTTGTTATTTGGGCGTCCTTTGTTATCCCGGCATTATTAACCAATACATCTATTTGACCATACTTACCGATCGTTTCAGCGATTAGATTCTTAACTTCCTGCCGGTTGGTGACGTTGCAATTAACGGAAAAGGCCTCTCCGCCCGCTTCGTGAATCTCTTTTTCAACCTTTAGACAAGCCTCATAATTTATATCCGTTACAACGGTTTTTGCCCCGGATTGAGCCAGCTTTAATACCATCGCTTTACCCAATCCTTGAGCAGAACCGGTGACAATGGCAACTTTATTATCTAGCCTCATTACCTACACCTCTTTCAAACTTAAGCCTGTGATCCAGACTCAATTATATTTTTAAGCTGATTCCAATCCTCATAAAAGATACTGCTGTCCATCACTTTTAGATTTGGTGAAATTCTCGGTTCAAACTCCATGGCCGGTAAAATGTCTCTTTCAATATTTATGCCGGGAGCTATTTCAATGAGTGTCATTTCCCCATCTTCCAGGGTAAAAACTGCCCTTTCAGTGATGTATAGAACGGGTTGTTTTATCAGGGAAGCATATTCACCGCTAAAGGTAATATGATCAACCTGATTCACAAATTTTTTGACGCTGCCCTCTTTGATAATTCGGATTTTTCCATCCTTAATTTCAAACTTTCCGCCACCAGCTGTAAACGTTCCACAAAAGACAACTTTTTTTGAATTCTGTGAAATATTGATAAATCCACCTGAACCAACGACTTTTTTTCCAAACTTACTGACATTTAGGTTTCCCATTTTATCTGTTTGTGCCAACCCTAAAAAGGCTGCACTGAGACCGCCACCATCATAAAAATCGAATTGTGCTTCATGCTCTATGATGGCCTCGGCGTTATAGGCTACTCCAAAATCGTCGCCGCCGCCGGGGATTCCGCCATAGGTTCCAAGCTCCGTTGTCATGACTAAATCATCCGCTATTCCCTCTTCCGAGGCGACTCTAGCCACGCCATCCGGTATTCCGATGCCAAGATTTACTATTCCATTCGCAACCAGTTCCATTGCTGCTCTTCTGGCAATTATTTTCCGCTCATTGAACAACATTGGTTTGATTGAGTCCATTGGCATCTTGATATCGCCTACAAAAGCTGGATTAAATTGTGTCCCAATGGTTTGCATATGATTTTCGGGGCTCGCGACTACTATATAGTCAACAAGCACTCCCGGCACCTTTACATCCAACGGATGCAATGTCCCAGCCTTTGCCAGGTATTCAACCTGAGCAATCACGATGCCTCCGGAGTTTTTCGCGGCCTGAGCCATCGGCAGCGCTTCTAGTAGAAGACCTTCTTTCTCCATGGAAAGATTTCCCTTTTCATCTGCAGTTGTCGCTCTAATAATTGCGACATCAATCGGAAATGTTTTATATCGAAGCCATTCCTGACCATCAATTTCCATAAGTTCGACTAAATCTTCTTTTGTACATGCTGTTATTTTTCCACCTTGAAGCCTTGGGTCCACATAGGTTCTAAGGCCTACTTTTGTAATGACTCCCGGTTTTTTTCCTGCTATTTCTCTCCAAAGATGGGCCATTACACCCTGTGGCAGCAGATAGGTTTCTATTTTGTTTTCAGTTATTAGTTCACCCATTCTCGGTGCCTGACCGGTGTGTCCTGAAATCAGGCGCTCGGTCAATCCCTCGTATGCCAGATGGTTCATACCTTTGTCTTTTCCATCACCACAACCACAACTATGTACAACAGTAAGGTTTTTAGGATGTCCCGTTTCTAAAAAACTTTTCTCCAGCGCAACTGCAATTTCTTCAGGAAAACAGCAAAGTCCTGCTGTTGTCCATACCACCGTTGAGCCATCCTTAATTAAACCTACTGCTTCACTGGCTAAAATTTGTTTGTTCATTGATACCGCCTCTTTCTTATCCCTTTTTGTAATCGAACCAGCCCTTTTGCACTTTTTTACCGATTCTGCCGGCATTGACGATTCTTTTTAACACGATTGGCGGTGCCCAGTTAGGCTGAGCCAGTTCCGAATGCATATATTCAAGGGTATCAAGGGCTATATCATTTCCTGTGTAATCCATTAAAGTGAAGGGTCCCATCGGGTGATTCAATCCCAAGGTCATCGCCTTATCGATATCTTCCACTGATGCAATGCCCTCTTCCAAGACTAATAACGCCTCTCTAAACTGGGTCAGCATCAATCGATTTACCACAAAACCAGGGGTATCCTTTTTAACCTCAATACTTTCCTTTCCGATTGACCGGACTAATTCCGCAAGCTCAATAATAATCTCATCACTGGTATAATATCCCCTTATAATTTCAACGAGTTTCATCACCGGTGCTGGATTAAAAAAGTGGAGTCCAACCATTCTTTCGGGTCGATTTACAGCAGATGCCAGCTTAGTGATTGACATGGTCGAAGTATTGGTTGCAAAAATTGTTTCAGACTTGCAGATTTTTTCCAAGCTTGAAAATAAATGACTTTTTGCATCCATATTTTCATAAATTGCTTCGATGATCAGATCTACCTCTTTCATGTCATTTAAATCCGATGTTGTCTTGATATTTCTCAATAATTCAGCTTTTTTATCTTCTGTCCATTTCCCTTTACGAATCTTACTATCCAATATATTTTCGATTGAATTGATTGCTTTGACTAAGTGCTCGTTGTTCATATCACTCAGGAGTACCTTATATCCGTATTGGGCCATAATATGGGCAATGCCGGTCCCCATTGCACCGGATCCGATGATTCCAATTGTTGTAATACTCATTCTGTCTCACTCTTCCTTCTGTAGTTTTACCGGTCAGACTTGCCGGTTTGAAATAACTAATCTTTCCATTCGCAGCAGTTATCTCGCTTCTCTTATGACAAACAAAAGCGTTCTGGAATTAGCCTTCCTGGATCTGGCTTTGCCGTTCCTTAATTACCTCTTTCATTTTTACTAGATCATCCGGTTTAAGATTGTAGAACAGGATACAAATAAAGCCAAATACTGATGCAACAGCTGGTAATAAGGTGGCGATTATTGCTACACCCTGCTGTATTTCAGGCGTTGGTGTCATTCCGCCAACATAGCCGATTGCTGCTAACGCATAAGCGGCGACACTTCCTGAAATAACCATGGCCATTTTAATTGGAAATGCTGATAGAGACATTACAATCCCTTTTGAAGATTTTCCCGTTTTCCATTCTGCATAGTCGGCACAATCTGAATATACCGCCCCTGAGATAGAGAACCCAAAACCACTTGAAAGTGATGCTAAACCACTCAATGCCAGAAATGCCATTGGTGTTCTACCGATAAAGTATGCAAGCACAAGGAATAATGCCTGTCCGAACAACGCAATCACATAGGTTTTTTTTGTGCCTAATCTTTTTGCAATTTGCGGTCCAATGAGATTTCCAACAAAACCGCCTACTGTCAAGCTTAAGAAATACATTGAAACAAGTGCCATATCGCCGGCCACATACTGATAAAAATAAACAGCAAATCCGGCCAGGGACAAAGCTGCTGTAAATCTTCCCAACTCTGCAAGCATAATAGTAATCAAGTGTTTATTGGTTATTACCTGGTTTATCATTTCACGACCTGTTGGCACATTTTTTTTCGACCATCGTCCCGGAATGTCCACAGGTTTTGCTGCCAACGCACTGATCATATATGTGCCCCATTGCAATATTCCAAAAATCACCATATAAAGAAAAAATCCTCTGGCATTTCGTACCTGTTCTCCACCCAGCCACATAATGATTGGCAGCGATACTAAGCTAAAGATGATCCGACTTGCCGTGTTCATCTGAGAGGTTCTAGATGCAACCATGATCCTGCTTTTAGGGGTATTGCCCATAGCCGGAAGCAATGCAAATCTGGATGAATAACTAAAGTTTACAAATATATGTCCTACCATATAGAATATCGAAAAATAGATTGCCATGGCAACTTCACTCATCCCGCTTGGGACTCTATACATCATAATAAAGCATACTGCTACCACTGCCGGAGCGATCATCATCCAGGAGCGGTATTTCCCCCATGGCAGATTTGATTTTTCTATAATCGCTCCGGTCAATGGTACCGAGATTGCATCGACAATACGGTTGATTAGGAGCATTGTGCCAACAATCGCTGGACCAATTAAAGCAATATCTGTTAAGAAATATGCAAAGTAGCTTACTGCCACCTGCATCATCAGTCCAAATCCAACTTCTGCCGCACCAAACGCCGTCGCTCTTCCAGAACTTAACGTAAAGTCTGAACTTTTCACGGTTTTTATTCCGATTGCACTTTCCACATTATTAATACTCATTAAATGTTCCTCCATTTTCTCTTTAAATTTTGACTTATTGCTAAGTCATTACAAATTCTGAAGTTAAAAAAAACTCCAAAATATTGGACAAATTATTGAATTAATCGTTTTCATTTAGCCGGGATGTTTCCTTTCTTTTTGTTTTTATTTGCAAATTGCTTCGTAAAGTTTTTATGTTTTCCAAAATTCAATTGAATAACTTAATTATAGCGACTTGGCGTATTCTCCACAATGAATTAAAAGGACACGTTTTATACCCATTTTGTCCTATTTGGAACATTCTAATACTCATAGGCGTTTATGAATTATTTTATTCAAGGACGCAAATTTTGTTTTCTGGTCCTGATATATCATTGTTTATACGGTTTCACTGCTATAGAATTTTATCGTAGCAAACATTTTTAATTACATGTTTTGAAATTACAATAAATTGTAGAGGGAAGAGAGATATCGATGAGTCAAGGAATAATAGGCCGAATTTATGACATTCAGGGATTCTCAGTTCATGATGGTCCGGGTATCAGAACAAGTGTTTTTCTCAGCGGTTGTCCCCTGAGCTGCCTCTGGTGTCATAATCCAGAATCCATTTCATTTCACTATGTGCTATCGTATACTTCAGTCAAATGCATTGGCATAGAGAAATGCGGATTGTGTTTATCAGTTTGCAAACACAATGCCCTTAAAGCTAGCAAACCAAACTATTCACCTTTAGATAAGAGGGATGTTGCTATAATTGAAGTTGATCGGGAAAAATGCACGGATTGCCTCGACTGTACCCAAGTATGCAAGCCAAAAGCCCTTATTCCATCAGGACATGACATGAAACTTGAAGATGTCATGGGAAGAATTCTTAAAGATCGGGCGTATTTTAATAACTCCGGCGGTGGTTTAACCATATCTGGCGGTGAGGCCCTGTCGCAAATTGATTTTACGATTGAGCTATTAAAAGCAGCAAAAAAAGAACATATCCATACCTGTTTAGATACGACTGGCTTTGCCTCTTGGAAAACGCTAGAGAGAACCCTTCCTTATGTTGATTTATATCTCTATGACTTAAAACATATGGATACAAACCAGCATAAGAAGTACACTGGGATTTTTAATGAAAGAATACTTGAGAACGCTAGAAAATTAGCTAACGCTGGCGGAAAAATACAATTTCGTTTTCCCATTATTCCAGGTGTCAATGATTCAGAAGAAAATCTACACGCCACAGGTGAATTTATCGGGGAGCTTGGTCCTTCAGTCCAGTTGCTCCAGCTACTTCCCTATCATCAATTGGGCCTTTTTAAATACGACAAACTGGGAAAAGAAAATAAACTTAAAAATTTAAAATCGCCAAGTGATGAAGTGATGGAAGAATACAAACGACTATTAGAAACCTATTTTACACCTATTCAAATTCACTAGTTTCATATATTTCAGTAGATTATTACGGCTTTAATTTGGCTGTAGTGACTATATTCTAAGGAGGTCTTTTTATGTTTAAATTTGCAGCAATTAGTCCAAGAATTCAAGTATTGCGTGACAAGCGCGGTGCCGCCAATAAAGGGCGCACGATTCTGGATGGTGAACGGACCAAAATTTATACCGACTACTATAAAGCACATGAAGCGGAGCCCAATATCTTAAAGCGTGCGCACTGTCTTTATGAATGGTGCTTAAATAAAACTATTTTGGTTGAAGATGAAGATGTTTTTGTGGGACAGATTGGTCGCACCTATCGGGCCCTAAATAGCTTCGTTGAGTGGGATGCGACTTGGCTTCATCAAGCATCTCATGATAATGATGAGGGATTTAAAACCGCTTGGCAAAGTGAAGACTCTTTTGCCTATATGAGTGACACAGATCGGGAGATTTTTAAAGAGGCTTCCGAGTACTGGATGGATCGATCACTTTCAGCGCGTTATCTTGAAATCATTCCACCTGTTCTTCAAAGTTTTCATGGAAATGGGTGCTCAGATTTTTTTGCCAGGAAACCTAATTTGGGCGGTATCCCTCAGGGTCATTATAGTCCCAACTTTCAGAAAGTCATTGCTCAAGGATTTGGTGGTATACAACGAGAAATTCGCGAAAAAATAGATCAGCTGCAAGGGAAAATCTACGGAAATGATGCATCCAAATTTATGTTTTATCAGGCTGCGGATATCGTCTGCGATGCTGCTATCTTATTTGCTCAGAGATATGCTCAGGAATGTGCCCGACAGGCTGAGAACCACACTGATCCAGAGCGTAAAGCTAAGCTGCTTGAAATGTCTGATTCACTTAATTGGATCATGGAGAATCCGGCGCGAAATACCTGGGAAGCCCTGCAAGCTGTTGCGCTCTATCAGATAATGCTTGTCGCCGACGGTCAGCAACATGGATTATCGCAAGGTCGAATCGACCAATATGCCGGTTGGTTCGCTGAAGCTGAACTAAAATCAGGGACGCTCACAATGGCAGAACTCCAAGATTATTCTGATGCTTTCTTCCTTAAATTGAATGACAATCTTATCCAAGTTCGAATGAGTTCAAACGACATGTTGTCAAAAATGTACAGCGGAAAAGGTTACTCGTATAATACCGGTGGCCATCACTTCACAATCGGAGGCATTAAGAAAGATGGTACGGATGCCTCAAACGCGTTAACAAGATGTCTGCTTAATACCACTGGTCGCATGTTTCTAGCTGATCCTTCAGTTGATATTCGCATCCATAAATACACACCGTCCGATGTGTGGGAATTAGCGATTCAATCGAGTAAGGCCTGTGGCGGGGTCCCCTCATTTGAGAATGATGAGCTGATCATACCCATGCTTGTCAAACGAGGACGAACCCTGGAAGATGCGCGTGACTACTGTATCATCGGATGTGTCGAACCTTCCGGTTCAGGTAACGAATGGTCTGCCAGTGGCGGCCCTGGTTCGGAAGTGTTTTTCAACCTGCTGGGACCAATCATTATGGCAATCCATAATGGGGTAAATCCGCTTACTAATTTCTCAAAAGGTCTTAAAACCGGTTACCTCTACGATTGCGAAACTTTTGAAGAATTTAAGGAAGCCTTCGCTGCCCAATTGAAGTATTTTCTCGATTGGCAGATAACCGGTGGAAATTGTTTTGAGTTAATGTATGCCGATCATTTCCCATCCGTTGTTGCCTCCACGACAATGGATGGCTGTGTAGAAAGTGGAAAGGATGCGCTTTCAGGAGGCTGCAAGTACAATTCAACTGGTTTAACTGGTTGCGGAATCGGCAATGTTGCTGATTGTCTGATTGCAATCAAAAAATTATGCTTTGATGATAAAATAGTTACGACCAAAGAACTTTATGACGCATTATGTGCCGACTGGGAAGGATACGAATCGCTATATCAAGCAATTGTTTTTGACATTCCACATTACGGAAATGACATTGATGAGGTTGATGAGCTTGCGGCGTGGGTTATGAAATTAGCAAACAATCACATTTCATCAGCCACCAATCCCAGAGGCGGTAATTGGGCCTTTGGAACTTTCACCATGACGGTACATGTTGATTATGGTTCAAAGACCGATGCAACTCCTGATGGTAGACGAAGAGGTGAACCCCTTGCTGAAGCCATCTCTTCCAGACAGGGTTTTGATCGCAATGGGGTTATCGCCTATCTAAATACGGTTTCTAAACTACCTCAAAGTATATTAGGCAATGGTGATCAAATGAACCTTCGTTTCAGTCCTTCCTGTATCGCTAATAAAGAAGGTGTTGAGAAACTCCGTCAATTAATTACTACTTACTTTGAAAATGGCGGCATGGAAGTTCAGTTTAACGTTGTGGACACACAAACACTTTATCAAGCTCAGGAAAATCCTGACGATTATCGAAATCTAATCGTACGTATTGCCGGCTTTTCAGTCTATTTTGTGGAGATGCCTAAAGTTTTACAGGATGATTTTATCTCCAGAACTGAGCATACCACCATTTGATTTCAGAAACATCTATAGTGGCTTTAATATTTGATTATATGGCCTTTGGAAACATATTGCAGTTTGAAACCCAATATTATCGATTTCAAACTGCAGTAATTCGTTCTATGCTATATCTACAAGTACGTCAGAATATTATCGACTTTCACAGATAACTGGATATTAAACATTGTCTCGCTATTTGTAAAATCGATGTTTGTTATCTCAATAATGCGACTGATCCGATATTTTAGTGTGTTGTAATGAATATGCAGACCTTTAGCGGTTAGTGTTGTATCCTGATTATGTTTGATATAGGCTATCAGGGTCTCCATAAGATTACTGCCTTTTTTTTCGTCATGTTCTTTTAAGACTTTAACCACCGGATGAATTAAATTTCTGATATTTGTCTCTCCCCTGAAACTCAGTATCATATGGGGAATGATGAGTTCGTCATAATTTAATATCCGTTCGCTTTTCTTCAAAAGTTCGCCCAGGTTCAGGCAGTTATACGCTTGTTTATAGTGTTCACAAAAATCATAGAGGTGATAAAATATTTTGCTGATTCCCGCCGTACAATCATTTTCTTCAAGCAAGCTCTGAAAGGATCCCAGTTCCCTTTCATTTTGCATTTCTTCTGTCATTGTATCAAGTAATATTACCAATTGACCATTGTAAATAATCACGGTTTGTCGATTAAAGAAATTCTGAAATATCCTTTTCAAATAATAGAGTCGATCATTTGTGTTTTGTCTATTGTCAATTTTGATTGTGATCGCAAAAAGATTTTTATATAACTTCAAACCATACATCCGTTCACGCTCTTCTATTGCCGCGTGATCATATAATTTCTGATTGAGAAGTGCTAATAAAAAGGTATCACTCAGCGCATTCGGCGCACTATTAATGGCATTGGTATCTTCCATTCTTAATGCCAAAATATTACATAACATGATCAGGATCTGCTCATCACAATCGGTTATAGGTTGATGATATTCAAGTAGTTTCAGGTATGCCAACGGGCGGTGGTTTTTTAATACTCTGCCCACCAATTGCCGATGATTAAGCATCCCTGTTTCCCATATCACTAAGACCTCTTCCCCTTCATAGCTCTCATTGGTAGAATCATCCGTCATAACTGAGCGAGCATATTCTTTATTTACATAACCTTTGGAAAGGGTCCATTCCCAAAGCGGTTCATTCTCAATTTCATTTCCTCCGGAGTGAGCAATAAAACACAGGGAAATGTCAACCAACAACAAGGGATTATTTAAAAGCTGATAGCCTAAATCAAGCAATTGCTGAACCGTATACCCTTTTTGGCATGCCTGCAAAAGCTTGATGGAAACATCGCCAATCCGACGTTGATCTTCGAATAAATTTTCAATGATTTCTGCCACAGCGGTTGTCTTCCAATCATTATTGATTATGAGGATATTGGAGCCGTTGTCTTTTAATAATTTTTCAGGCAGCGGACTGTCTTCGATGATTATAAAATTACTATTACTTAAAAATGAATTATCGTTAATCATGGAAGCCTTTGCGATATAAATAGCGTTCGGTAATAATGCCGTCATTTTTTCGGTGTAAATGCCATATTCAGCTATTTCCATATTTTTATTAATCATTTTTTTAAGGGCAAACCCATCAAATCCAGAAATAATTTTTGTAAGCTCTACAGCCATAGTAAGCTCCTTCCAGTCGCTTAGAAATTTGTCTAATTATATCACGCCGACAAACCCGTGTATATAAAACGCATTTAAATTTACAATCATTTTATTGGAAGTCTCTACAGTTTTAACCTGATGTTTTGTAAAATCTTACAAATTCTCTTTGTCCCGATACTGCACAAAAACAGACTATAATCTCAAACCCTCACGAAGACGGAGGCGACCGCAACTGCTATACTTATGAATAACCATGAATGATATTTCGTTAACAAAAGTTTTTGTTCATGGATAATATTTAGGAGGATCTAATATGGTACAAAGATACACACAATTATGTCCGGTAGCCTTCGGGGCGGGTGCTGTAAGCACAACCGGAGATGTGGGAAAAGAATTAGGTTTCAAAAAAGTTTTGGTCGTAACCGATGTAAACGTTGAAATGATAGGCCATTCTCAAAAAGTAATCGACAGTTTAACAGAAGCAGGTATCGCGACGGTTTTATTTAATCGCTGTGAAATGGATGCTCCTGATTACATCGTCCAGGCCGGTGCCGATCTTGTGAAGAGCCAAGGAATTGATGGCATTGTCGGTATCGGCGGGGGAAGTGTTTTGGACACCGCAAAAGGAATCAGCGCATTAGCCGCTAATAATGTTACAATTTCTGAAATGTTGGATTTTTCAAGAAAGATGATCCCTCTTGAAAATCCATCCATGAAGCTGGTTTTAATTCCCACCACTTCAGGCACGGGATCTGAAAGTACCATTATCGCTGTTATCAACGACACAAAAAACCATGAAAAAATCGGGGCGATGACACCACCAAGCTTTGCCATTGTTGACCCTGAATTAACATTGGATATGCCAAAAGAGATCACGGTATACACGGGTATGGATGCCTTTTCCCATGCTTGTGAAGCACTGACGAGCATTCAACCGAATCCACACTCAGATATTCTGTGTTACGATACCATTGAACGCATCACCAAATGGCTGCCAATTGCTGTAAAAGAACCAAACAATCTTGAGGCACGGGAAAACTTGGCTCTGGCCAGTAACAGCGCCGGAATTGCTTTTAATGATGCCATGGTTCACCTCGGCCACGCCACAGCTCATTCCATGGGTGCTAATTTTCACATTCCCCACGGAATTGCCTGCGCATTGGTGACTCCTGTTATCCTGGAATTAACCGCCCCCGTTTATCCTGTAAAAGTCAAAAAAATCGGTGAATGCATGGGTCTTACCGTCAATGTATCCGACCCAAAAGAAATCGGTCAGCTGGTTGCCAACAATGTTCGTCAGTTTATGCTGCAATTGAATGTTCCAACACTCAAAGATTTAAAGATATCACGGGAACAAATCATCGGTTGTACTAATTATGTCGCCAATGAGGGACTTCGGTTCCTCTGTCCTGTTTCTGCAACCAATGAACTGATTACAGAATTGTTGGGACAAATCTATGACAGATATCAATAATTTTTTATTCTACTAAAAAAGGAGAACACTTATGTCTTTTGAAAATTTATTATCGCCAATTAATATTGGAACTTTGAAAATCAGGAATCGTGTTGTTATGGGAGCCATGGGTTCCGGAACCGCAAACGACAATGCAACCGTTTCTGAATGTGAATGTGCCTATTATGCAGAACGTGCAAAGGGTGGCGTTGGCCTGATTATCAATGAAGTAACCCGTGTAAACAATGAAACCGGAATCATGATGCCACGGCAGACATCTGCAGCAACGGATGACTGTATCCCCGGACTGGCAAAATTGGCCAAAGCAGTTCATTTTTATGACGGGGCCATATTTATCCAGCTTCATCATCCCGGAAGACAAACCGACAACATGGCAATCGGCGGTCGAGCTACTATTTCCCCCAGCGGGATCAAGAGTATGATGCTCCAGTCAGAATGCCGAGAAATGACCAACACAGAAATTAAAAGCTTTGTTCAGGATTATATTAATGCCGCCGAACGCTGTTACAAAGCGGGTATTGACGGGGTTGAACTTCATGGTGCCCATGGTTATATGTTAAACCAATTCATATCACCACTTACCAATAAACGAACCGATGAGTACGGCGGCAGCACTGAAAATCGAGCCCGGGTGGTTAAGGAAATTATTGAAGGCATTCGGGAACGCGTTGGTCGGGACTACCCAGTTATGTTTAGAATATCTGCTGACGAATTTTTGCGTGACTCCATGTTTCCCTTCCAGGAAGACGGATTACTCCTGGATGAAGCCGTAGAAATCTGTAAATATCTGGTTCCCTTCGGTCTTGATGCCATTAACGTGTCTGCCGGTATTTATGAAACCATGAACCAGGCCTGGGAACCTATTTCTTTTGCTGAAGGTTGGAAAATCTATCTTGCAGAAGCGGTTAAAAAAGCGGTGGATGTCCCAGTGTTTGGAGTGGGTGTTATTCGAAATCCTGATTTTGCAGAAAAAATAATCGCTGAAGGAAAAGTTGACGGTGTCACCATCGCTCGAGGATTATTGGCTGATCCGGATTGGGTTAAGAAAACGGCTGAAGGACGGGTTAACGATATCAGACGATGCATTTCCTGTCTGAACTGTATGGATTCCATGATCTCAAACGGTATGATCGGCGAACCTTTTGCCTGCGCAATTAATCCCCGGGCGGCCAGAGAATGGTTCTACAACGATGCCCGACAGGATGGAAACGATCGTTTAGTCGTTGTTGTCGGCGGCGGGCCTGCGGGAATGGAAGCTGCAAGAAAACTGGCTGAACGTCAATTCAAAGTTGTCTTGTTTGAAAAAAGCAGCGAATTAGGAGGACAGCTCTGTCTAGCCAATAAACCACCCCATAAAGATAAAATCAACTGGTTGATTGACTATTATAAAACGCAATTAACCAAGCTGGGTGTCGACATTCGCTTGGATACAGCCGGAACGGTTGAAGCCATCAAAGCATTAGCCCCCTATGCCGTTTTTGTGGGCTCGGGTTCAGAATCCATTGTCCCCCAATCTATCAAAGGAGTTAATGGCACCAATGTCTGTACCAGTACGGATATCCTAACCGGAAAAGTCAAGCTCACCGGCAAAAAAGTTGTTGTTATTGGTTCTGGCATGACCGGGGTTGAAACCGCCGAACTTCTTGAAACCCAGGATAATGAAGTCACGGTTGTGGAAATGGCAGATCGAATCGGTCCAGATGCAAGCTGGCAAAGTTTCAGTGATGTGCAGGCCCGTCTTATGAAATTTGAAACGATCTTTATGCCAGCCCATAAACTCGTCGAAATTGGTGCGGCTTCCATTAAACTGGAAAAAGAAGCCGGTGAAATAGTTGATTTACCGGTTGATTACGTGGTTTTATCGTTAGGCGTCAAAGCCGATCAAACCCTGGCCGATGAGATTGTTAAAAGCTTTGATAAGGTTGTGAAAATTGGTGATACTGCTAAAATTGGCCGCATTGCCAATGCCGTGGAAACAGGATTTGTTGCAGCTTATCAATTAGACTAAAATTCAAGCTTTCATGCTTTTCTCTTTAATTTAAAACAGCGAACACTAATGGTGCTCGCTGTTTTTTGTTATTCATGACAAACGAAAGGTCCATCCCCGTAGCCATTGATATTAGGTAATTTACAATCATGATTTTGGTGAAAAAAAAGTTCAAACCGTAATTTCACGGTTCGAACTTTTTAAAGCTTACTGGTATTTTTGCTACGAGAGTCTGATTTGGTTTTGTCTACCCACGGATTTTAAAACTAGGCAATTGGGTGTTTTTCCGCATATTCTCTGCCGTATTTGCTCAACTCATCCAGGAAGATGTCGTTGTTCCATTCACGGAAGCAGATGCCGTTGGGGATGGACGGATAGAAACGTCCACCGGGACAGTAGGTGTCGACGGCCCGGCGTACTTCTTCCCGAATTTTTTCTTCGGTAATGTTTTCCACATCGATCTTTGGACCGTCAATGCCGCCTATCATAGCCAGTTTTCCGTCAGTGATCTCCTGGATTTTTACAATATCATTCTGGGCGATAACGCCCTGCCAGATATCGATGCCGATCTCAACCAGATCCGCTGCAATGGGTTCCAGGATGCAGTCAGCGTGATGCATGTAGATCATGCCGCATTCATGGATGGTGTCGGCGATTTCCTGCTGCAATGGCTTGATGAGCTCCCGCCAGACTCTTGGGGGCAGAAACAGGTTTTGTTTGGTACCCCAGTCGTCGTGATAGAAGATGATATCCGGTTGGGTTTCTTCTGCCACTCTTCGAATGTAAGCCATCTTATGGTCGGCAATCACTCGAAGCAGGGCTTTCATTTCATCAGGATACTCCATATAATTCATCAGGGCGGTTTCCATTCCCAGCAGAAAATGACTGCGCTCAAAGAGGCCGCCGGGATAGAAGAAACAGGCCAGTTTTTCGTTCCGGTCGATTTTGGATGCCACTTCCCGAGCTAGCGTCCAGTCCAGATCCTCAATGGATGGGACTACCAGCTGCTCCTCCCACTTTTCAATATCCTTAATGACCACGTTGTCCCGGGTGATGTGAGGATGAGGACCAGGTGCACCCGGCAGGAAGATCCTTATCGTTCCCCAGGAATCCATGTATTCCTGGCCGTCCTGAGGGAGTAAAGCATCCTGAATAAATAAAGGATCCGGTATGAATTCTACAGCTGCCATCAAATCTCCATAGTAATCCGGCTGTTCGCCGTGATATACTGCCATAACATTTTCTTTCAGATTCATTGAAAAGTCTCCTCTTAATTATTAGAGTTCAGTAATCGATTGCAAATCTAAAACAATATTGCCGTTAGCTATTAAACTCTAATATTAATTCCAACTAAAATATTGGACTTTCTATGATTAAAATATAGCACATAATATTTGTAAAATCCAGTATTTTCTGAAAAAATATTTAAGAGTATTTTATTCACGAAGTCGAAAGCCTATAATGACGGGATACTTCATCTGTTTTTCACAAGAAGATTTTCGAAATACAAGACTACAAATCGCCATCGATCCAGGATGAATATTAAAATATAATAATTCATAAATTCAAATGCGATTAATTTTAGGGGAAAAGCAAAGGTGCGCCGTTCTGCTTTAGTAGTGGGTTGTAAATAAAATAATGTACTCCAATTCCAACCATGTCTGCTCAGTCGTGAGGGTTTGATATATAACCTGCCCTGTCACCTGACCATTTGAATCTCAATTCAGCGTTCTTATCTGCCACTCTTGTTCATTTTTAACAGCGGCCATATTATCCGGGAATTTTAGATTAATAACTTTAATAGCATAATCGGAGGCAACCATTGCATGTTCTCGCATACGCCCAGTTCTTATTGCTTGACCGGCAACCCGAAGGGCAGCTTGGAAAATGGCATCTTTAGATTCTTTTGCTAATTGGTGAACTTTAAAACCTGCCTGCCTAACATCATGCATCCTTGCCACACCCTGTTGTCACTTTTCGTTAGCAGTAAATCCATCAATAATAATTGGTACACTTTTATAATCGTAATCAATTAGTGAAAAAATATGCTTTGCCAGATTCAAAGCCCAATGAGCCAATTCAAGCTGTGACGTATCTTCATAAATCTGGTCAAGTTTTTCCCGCAATTCAACACTATCTTTTATTTTGATTTTAGCTATCGTTGCCATAAAAATCATCCCTCCTACTAAGTTCATCTGTAATTAACGATTTAGCGATATCCATTGCATCGATCATCTTCTGAAAGCGCTTGTATTGTGGCGCTTCCACTTTGTGTTTTCTTTGACCCGTCTCACACTTACTTATCAAAGATGATACCGGTTTAAGCGCATCGATCAATTCTTCTTCAGAATATTGCTTAATCTCATAGTCCTCTGTAATTAGTGCCTTTGAGATATACATCGCCTTTATTCTGTTTTTGAGCAGAGTATATTGAGAAGTTCCCACCGCAAATTTTGGCTGTATTTTTTCACATTTATTAATGGTAGACGTTACTATTTGCAATGCGTCTGAAAATTCATCTCTTGAATATTTTCTCATATTATTTCACCTCATGACTGTCTTATTTACATGCTTTCATTTCATGACCCGGGGATGTTTCGTTTGTTAAGTGCCAGACCCCCAAAGGAATGCAACATTAACTTACTATTATTATAGCACCGGTAGATGGGTGGAAATAGTCTGCATTTGCAATTTTATATATGCTATAATTAAAGCAACAAATGAACGAAGGAGACCGATATGCCAAGTGAAGATGCGAATGCGCTGATCGCCTATTTGAAAGCGCTTATTCATGATGAAAGCAGGAGTATCCCACAAGGATTCGCTGATAATCGGGATTTTATGGAACTGCAGGAAGAGCTCCAGAAAATCCGGGAATCTTCGCTTGCCTTGAAAAAGGCCAATCTTTCTGTCGAAAAATGTGATGTTGCCGTACTGAAACAAATGGAAAACCAGCTCAGAGTAGACGAAGAAAAGCATCGTCTTTTGATTGAAAACGCAAGCGACATTATTTCCACCATCGATCTTCAGGGCAATTTTACCTATATCAGTCCGTCCATGGAAAAAATGACCGGCTATACCGTGGACGAAGTCATGCATCACTATCTGGAGATCAACTATTTTCTGCCTGATACCTTGAAAGTTATGGAAAAAGCCCTGGAAATCGTCAATCGCATGGTTAAAAATGGCGAGCGATTCGACTCGGTGCGTTATGAGCAGAAACAATACCGAAAAGATGGCAGCATTTTCTGGACCGATACTGTCCTCTCCGGCATTTATGATGAAAATGGCCAGTTCAAGGAGCTGCTGGGCGTTTCCAGGGATATTACGGAACAGGTAAAACTGCGGGACGAAATCATCAAAATTTCGCAAACCGACAAGCTGACCCAGCTCTATAACCGGTCAAAACTGGATGATATTCTGGAAAATGAATTCAGACGATCCAACCGGACCGCGCTTCCCTTTGCGGTGATTTTGCTGGATGTCGATCATTTCAAGTGGGTCAATGACCATTTTGGCCACCAGGTCGGGGATGCCATTCTCATTACGCTGGCCGAAATTTTTCGCAGCACCATCCGAGTCAACGACAGTGTGGGCCGATGGGGCGGCGAAGAGTTCCTTTTCATTCTGCCGGATACCGATGAAGCCTGTGCCATGCGCCTGGCTGAGAAAATCAGAATGCGGATCTGCGAATTCCATTTTGAAAAACCGAAACAGGTTACCGCCAGTTTGGGCGTCACCGTCTATCGCGGGGATTGTTCGCTGGAAACCATCGTCACCCGGGCCGATGTTGCCATGTATGCCGCCAAGAAAGCGGGTCGAAACCAGGTGCGCCGAATTTGAGCTTCAATTATTTTGTCCTAAGAGATCTTCTCGATCCTATGATGTAACGTTCTATTTGCATTTTTTCTACTAATTTGTTTTACAAAAATTGTTAAGCCCAACAAAGGGGTCGCCATCATCGCTAACTTCCTGAATCATCACGATGGGATCAGAAATAAGACCATATTTCTCATCTTCAGGGTAGGTCACAGCAATTGCAGGATTATTCCCTGCATAGGCGGTCATGCTTTCCATTGAATCCCATTTCGTACACAAGAAAAAATGGACATATACTCCTTGTTCAACAATTTTTAAAAATGCTCCTCGATTACCATTGATTGCCATTGTATCCTTTACACCGGTCTCGTATTCATATTTTTCAAATAAATCCTTCATTTCAATGGGTACTATCCCATGCCATGTTCTTGATATCAATTTTAACTCTCCTTATTTACTTCTTAGATTTTGTCGAATGGGTTGGTACTTTATGCTTTTAAGACATGGTAAACGAAATGTCCCTTTGTCATGCTTTGAACCCTGGCATCTTATGATATGACAAACGAAACGGCCCCTTGTCTCTGTCTAGTTCAGTACGGCAACCGTGTCTATGACAATGCGATGCTTGATGAATTTTAAAATATTCTCGCGGCTGACGGATGCGTCTCCATAGCTGCCGGAACTCTTTTATCAGGTACATCCATTCTACCTATTAGGCCGAGATGCTCTCTTTGGCATCCATTAAAAAATTTAAGTAGGTATCTTCGCTGATGGGTTTAGAATAATAGTAGCCCTGTAAATGCGTGACGCCGCGGTCATCCAGGTAGGTCGCCATTTCTTTGGTCTCCACTCCTTCTGCGACGATTGTGATGTTTAATTGAAGCAGGAGCTTAATGATATTTTCTAAAATTGCATTCGCTTTATTGTTTTCCTCGGATGTTTTCTCATTGAAACATGGCCAGATTAAACTCTTGTCCAATTTCACCAGATCGTATACCACTTCGGCCATCCGGGACAGGTTGGAGTAACCGGTGCCGAAATCATCCATTGAAAAACTGCAGCCCATCTGTCTCAGCTGAAGCATGTTCACCTGGAGCATTTCACCGGATTCCATAAATGCGGTTTCGGTTATTTCCAGATTGATAAAACCCGGATTTATCTGATATTTCTTCATAATATTCTGCAATTGACTGGGGAGATCTGGATGCACACACTGAATCCCGGATAAATTTACTTCGATATACTCAATGCCCATGTCCTGGAGTTTTTTTTCTCGGGTAAAAGCACAGACTTTCTCGAAGACAATTTCCCCCAATTCCATAATCAGCCCTTTTTTTTCGGCAATAGGAATAAACTCTTCCGGGGAAACAAAGCCAACCGTGGCGGTATCCGTTAAACGGACCAGGGCTTCTGATGAAAGAAACAGCTTGTTTTTCGCATGAAAAATGGGCTGGTATACCATTTCAAAACCGTCCTGCTCAATGGCATTCCGCAGCATGTTTTCAATGGTTGAATACCGGAGCTTGCGATTAATGATATCCTCATTTAATACATAAATCGCTGTATCTGTGGTGGCCTCATTGTGTGAGGCCATATAATTTATCATATCATATACCTCATCGCAGGTCTCCTGATCTTTGTAATAATCTGTGAAAATCACATCAATATGAGCTTTAGTGGCAATGGTATATTTTGAAAACTGGATGGGGGTTTTAAGCTGCCGGGCGAGATGGTCCAATTGATCCTGGATGATGTCAAGAGGAGCTTCTGTTAAAAACGTCATCACATTGCTCCGGGTGTGATAAAAGCTGAATTGTGCCGCACGCCGGCTCTTTCGATTCATTTTTCTATCGCCGAAGGGGTTAGCCTGGAAGCTGTCTTTCATCAACATCCCAATCATTTCAAGGAATCGATTGGTAGTGTCATGACCCACCATGGTTTGGATTCTTTTTAAATCATCTACGACCACACTTACCAGGATTAACGGCTTCTCGGCTTCTTTTTTTTCATTCAGCATCAGATGAAAGGCCCGCTTGTTAAAAGTGCCTGTTTCCTCATCTTAGGATGGATTTGATTCCACCAATCAATTGTACCACTACGTTCAAAGACAGCACTCAGTTGCCAGTTGTATTAATACTACGTTTCCCATATTATTATCCTCTTGCTATTCAAATTCTTATTATAGTATAACACAGAAAATATTTGTTATATTCAAGTTAATAATTGCAAACCATTACCATTTTTTTAAGTTTCTTTCAATTATTGCTAAGCTGAAATTTTTCCCGTCATCGCTAACTACCTGAATTAATCAGCCAGTATTTCATTCAGATCCTCACTAAACCGGATGATATGAGCTTCGATCTGCTGCTTCAGTTCTTTAAAATGATCAAAATCAGGTTGTTCAACAATCGATTCAGCGATGATTGCATCAACCCCGGGCTGAATCGGTGAAAGCACATAGGCCCCCAGCTCTTTTTGCCCCAATAGTTCATGATATTCGGCCTGGATCTGCCGATTCTTTCCGGCCAGCCATAATTCAAAGCGGCATGTTTCATGCACAAAGACAATGGCCAGCTTGAGTTTTTTGTCATTGAAAGCCGGCGGCGTGAATCCAAAGTAGGTCATATCCATGTATCCGACGTACAAGGCACTGGAGGTGAAATCGGGATACTTATTCCCCAGCTCGGTCCGGAGTTCAGACATAAAGGCAATTATGCCTTTGTAAGCTTTTTGAATACGACCTTTTTCCAGCTGCTGTGTGTATTCCTGAATGTAATTATTGAGAGAATCCATCCTTTACCTCCCCATTATTTGATCGGAATGCCGGCCAATTTCCGGCTGTTAAACCCTGCCTCAATCTGCCTTATAGATTAAACTCAGCAGAATCTGGAATTCTTTCTGAAAGTCCGTTTCGCATTTTTCCTTCTTTTCAAAGGACCTGTCAAAAGCTGCCAAAGCCGAGGCGTCAATCTGATAAGCCAGTGATTCCTCGAATCGACCGCTCTGTGAATATTTTCAGTCCAAAATAGGAATTGGATGACCGCCTTAGTTAAGTGAGGTCTAGCATCATTAGTTACTGATCGGTAACTTCAGCTATTCGCTTAAAATGCGAACCCAATAGCACTTAATATTGCTGTTGATACCAAAACAAAGAACTCTGTTTTGGTTAAAATTATGTTGGTGACGTTTTTGCTATACCAATCATATTCTTTACCGAAAAGTGGTTTAAGCTGCTTTTGCTCTTCGATTATGGCATTCATGTATTGAAAAACGATAATCAGCAGTGCCAGGATCATTCCTACAAAAGAACGGAGGGATAACATAAAACCTGCCTGCAGGATAATAAATGTGCCGTACATGGGATGGCGCACTTTGGCGTAGCATCCATCGCTTAGCAATTTTTGAGGCCTAATACCGTTTTTACTTCTGGCACTGTGATTCTGCGCTGTTATTTTTGACAGTCTCAGGGTTCCGTAACAGCTTACGATAAGCCCGCACAGGAAGTAGGCTGAATCGGCTTTTACAAACCTTATGCCACAGAGAGTAAACCATGCGTTTGCACTGTCCCAAGGCTGTAAATCCGGAAGATACAAAAAAATATGTTTAATCAGTAAATATAAAAAAACATACCCCAGGATTCCCCGCGCAAGTCCCAGGCTTACCAATAAAAAACGATTTGACTGTAACTTGCTGTAGTGCTCATCGAAATGAAGCTTTTCTTCATATTTTAGCATAACTCACCTCACAATGCGCTATTTTTGCCCATATACAGCACAGTCGCATTGAATGGAGTCATTGTATCATTTTATTGCTGCTAATAAAAGATTAAAAGCATAAAAAAACCTCCGTAATCTTTCAATTTCGGAGATGCTTCATTTAATATGGTGTGACAAATGAAAGTTTTGTCTGTCATACACTCCTTTGCTTTTCTTCCTAGAACATAATAAACGAAACGTTTTCACGACTCCCCTAGGCGGTCTCACCAAATACTGATGCTGAACCTGTCTCAATGATCTCGGTAGGCAAGCAAAATGTCTCCTAAAGTCTCCCCCCTTTAGAATATTAACCGAAGGACTTTTCCCTTTAGCATAATCGCTCCGTTATTGCAGGGATAGTTGCAGTCTTTAAAATATTCAAATCCCAGCTTCTTCAGGACATGCTCCGACCTCGGATTTTCTGTTGCATATCTCCCCACAATTTCTTTTAACTTTAGGGTCTCTCTTGCAAATCTTAAAATTTCGCTCGTGGCTTCAGTGGCAAATCCTTTTCCCCAAAACGACTTGCCTAAATTATAGCCAACTTCAAACATTTTAAATTCTTCCTCATAATATATCAGACCGGTGCCGATTAGACGTTCTGTTTCTTTTTCCGCCAAACCCCATCTGAACCAGTCATCAGCAAGGATTTTCTCTGTTTCAAAGGACAGCCAAGCTTTTGTTATATTGATATCATTATGGCTGGTCCAGAACATGTACCGTGCCACATCGGGATCATTTTCCCAGCCGTGGAACACGTCTTCTGCATCATCAGGTGAAAAGGGTCTGAGTATTAATCTCTGTGTTTCCAGAATGGGCGTTTTCATAAATTTCCTCCGTTTGTACGATTATATCGATATAATTATCTTTGGAATATTTTTATCATAAGACGAAATGCTTTAGATCGGTACTTAAAATACATTGGGCTAGTGGTTCCGGTAGTACTCAATAATGCTCCCCACATGATTCCCATTAATGCCATTGAATAACTTCAGAATTTGTTCTTCTTTAAAACATATATTTGAACAAACATTAATGCGGTACCATAAAGCAGCCCCCATAAAAACGGAATGGCTATCGTCTGTAGACTGAAATATTCATTGTTTGTAAAGGTCACAAGAATATCATAAACCGGTGGGAAGATCCAGGTTATGAAGCCGATGAAGGGGACCTCCTCAATTAAGGCTCCTTTTGCGACGGCTAATACGGCGGCAAAGAAGACCATCAGGATGGCTATTTTTCTGTTTTTGATAATCCGCGGATGAAAAAGCGCACCGGTCATCGCCCCTAAGAAACCCATCATGCAATGCAAAGCCAAACCAAACATAATATCTGAAAGCAGTAATTCTCTGGTGAATAATTGCGAACTGTTATAAATATTACTGATCACCGGATACAACATACCAATGACACTCATGATTATCCCGACGATCAGAAGAACGACGATGCGACTCAGATAATACAAATTGTCATTCTTGACTTTCAACAACACCAATTGTTCAGTAACCGGATTCTCCACCTCAGTATAGCTAAATCCGACATAGGTCATAATAAAGAATACCACCCAGGCTGATTCCGAAAAACTTGAGACGATTGAATACGGTATAATACCATAGGCCGTGAACAGGTAAAACAGGTAAATTAAAAATGGCACCAGCAGCTTGTTTGATTTTAAAAATACTTTAAAATGATAACGCAATAAATTTTTCATGCTTCTTTTGCTCCCATCGACCGGAGCTTAAAACCATCCGTTAACAGTTGCTTTAAAACCGCGTCACTGTTTTCTCTGCTGACAATTAGTTCGAAACGATTTTCAAAATCATTCCATTGTTCAATCTCGTCGATGATACTTAAATCAACGTTGATGCCGGGGGCGGCATCGAAAACCATGACATCATAGGCAATTTCCGGCACCTTGGCGAGGGTTACGGGAAATAAAGCTTTATCGATTATTTCATAGGCTGAATGGGATAACTGATTGACTAGATGCTGTTCATGACAAGACATGATCACTGTAACCCCCTGATGGTTTAATGTTTGGCTCAGCTTGATGAAGGCCTTTTGCGATTGACGGTCCTGGCCTGATAAGGGCTCGTCCAACAGTAACACATCGGGCGATTGCAGCAAAGCCTGAATGACCGCAACTTTTTGAATCGTCCCCTTTGATAAATGTTTAATCGGCACATCAATCATATCTTCCATACAAAAGCCATGAAATAATTCCCGGCTTCTTGCCGCGACGGCTTCGGCGGTCAGCCCCTCGATCAATCCCATAGAGTCAATGAATTCACGGGCAGTCAGATCGATCTTTGGGAAGTGCTCCGGAACATAATTGAATGTTAGCGGTGATGCATACTCAATCTTGCCCGAAGTAACCGTTGTTAAGCCGCCGATCATTCGCAGCAAGGTGCTTTTTCCGCTGCCATTTGGTCCCAGCAGAGCAATGGACGCTCCTCTTTTTATATTCAGACTGATATGATCTAAAATGACCCGCCGGCCAAAATGTTTGGATACCATGTTAAGCGAAATAATGACCTCTTCCATATGCCCTCCTTTAAAAAACGATGCCAGGCTCGGTCAACCTTCAGCCACCGTGCGCATTACTATTTTGCAATCATTTCCATCGGCGTAAAGCGGATCCCATTTTTAATCTGTTCGTTGTCAGTTACGCTGAAACCAAGACGCTCGTAAATCTTTACAGCATAGGGCGAAGAATTGACGCTCATCGTAAAGCTCTTGCCGTTTTCGGCTACTTTTAGGGAATCCACAACTGCTGTAAAAAGTTTTGTTGCAATCTTTCTCTTTTGATGGTCCTTAGCGACAAACATAAGTGAAATGTGAAAACGATCCCGGGTCCCGATCACGCCAATAATCTTTTCATTTTCATAAAATCCCCACATCTTTTTATGACCGCTATCCAGATCCTGGGATAGTTCTCCTAATTTAATTTCTAAATAATCACTGAAGGTCTTTTGCCCTTCCGGCGAATAATCGCCGGCTACAAACTCATTAAAAACGGTATTAACCAATTTGACAGCTTCTTTTAAATCTTTTTGTTCGATTTCTCTAATCATTCTTAACCTCTTTCAGAAAATCTTCAAATCCTTTGGCTTCCATTTTTTTTATAGGATAAAAAGCGATTTTTTTAAACCGGCTAACCGGTTCCTCCCATTCCAGGACAATCAGTTTTCCGTTGGCTTTCAGCACTCTTCTGGCTTCGGACATCAGTTGCCCCGCCAGTTCAGGGCTGATCTCATGCAATACCAGTGAAATCAGCACCACATCAAATTCCTCATTGGCAAAGTAAAGCCTAGCCGCATCCATCTCAATGAACGTGACATTGGACAGACCCTCTTTTTCCAGTTTAGCGGTGGCCATCTGCAACATGGCCGGGGAAAGATCAATGCCGGTAACGCTGGAATTGATCTTTTTTCTGGCGATGGCAATCGCACTCGACCCGGTTCCGGTACACATATCCAAAACGTTCAGCGGTTCATCCCCTAATAGAGAAATGACCGCATTTCGCGGACTGGAAGCGGCCTTTCTAAAGTAAGTCTTATCCAGTACATCATAGACCTTTGTATTAAATTGATAAAAAACGTTAGATTCCATCTTTAGCCCACTTTCTTTTCACTTTTAATTTAGAACTCCAAGATTATTACAAATTAAGAAGGGCTAAGCTATTGCCAGGTCTTTATAATGAACCGAGATGTTCATTCGGTTACTTTTTTTCCAAATGGTCGCATGAAACCCGAAATGGTAAGAATGTTGTGAGGGCAACAATGAATCGATTCGTGTAATTATTAATCGACTTTTTATATTAGTTTCAGGCACTGATCACATTCTTAAGATAGACGGTTTCGGTATCCCGGCTTCGTGGAAATATTTTTTTCATGTTTGCGAGCTCCTTTATTACTATTAAAAGTTGGCTCCCTCATTACCGGTTTGCGAAGTTAATGTGAAGGCTTTCCATGACATAACGAGGACCATAAGTATAATGAGTTTTTGTTTTTACAAAGAGGTAATCATTTCTGAAATAATTGTTTTTCTGATTTTTTTCAAAGGCCGCATCACTGCTAAAGTCCCCGTCATAATACAAATTACGGTGATCCCTACTACCTGATATAAAGGAAAAGACCAGTCAGCTAAAAGAAAATCAAGCAGTATTTTTTGCAGCAATACTCCTAATACACACCCAAGGATACACCCGGTTAGACTATAAGTAATCGATTGAGCCAATACCATTTTATTAAGCTGTTTATCCGACATCCCTACGGCCCGCAGCATCGCCAGATATTTGGACCGGGCTGCAATACTTGTATTCATGGTATTAAGCATATTTAAAATACTGATTAATGCAATCACTGCCACAAACCCATATATAAAAACGGCGATGGTCATAAAAGCGTTGTCGGCCTCAGCATTCATCTGACGTTTATCGTGAAGCGTGATGGTCTCATCAATCACTGCACCGACTTTACTGACTGTCTGTTCGTCATTTTTGTCACTCAGTTGAAGATCAATCAAATACTCAGTTGGATGCCCCAGAACTTCAACCCCTTCAAGCTGTGATAATTTTTCCGATAATTCAGAAGTCATTCCCAGATCAGAGGTCAGTGTCAGATCTGGGGTATATGGTTTGTCGGTTTTCATCCCCATAAAAGTGGGATTGACCAGAACGCTGAATCCTAAAAACAGGATAATACTGATGGCGATCGAGCTGGTCATAAGGATTAGGGTCCGCTTTTTACTAACGGCATTGTTTATTCCCATGGCAATTTCAACCGAAAACAGTCTGGTGAGAATCCCTTGTTTCTGCCTTCCTGATATTTTTACTGATTCACTTCCGGTAACCGCATTGACCGGCGACACCTTTGACGCCTTCTTAGCAGGCAGCATGGAGGCAATAAAAACAGTCAGTAACCCAATCAGCACCCCTGCGCCAATACCAATTGCACTGAAACTGAAAATTGAAATATCACCAAAAAGATGAGGGTTGTAAATTTTAAGGATCCCGGAACAGACAAAGGCGATGAGCATTCCCGCCAATACCCCAAAAGGGATGGCCTTAAGCGAAAGGATCAGGCTTTCTCTTCTCACAATCCGTTTGATTTGTTTTTTTGAAGCACCAATACACCTTAATAACCCAAATTGTCGAACCCGGTCCAGCACAGAAATATTAAAGGTATTGTAGATCATCACAATCCCGGTAACCAGGACCAGACCGAAAAGTACCGCGCCAATGAGATAAAACGTTAATACACGGTTGTTTTTTGTTTGAAGCATCAGTGCCAGAAGACCTTCATTGTAGCCAACCCGGTCCTCGGTAATATTTAAACCGGCTGCAATTACGCTTTCAGTATGTTGAATATTAACCCCCTCTTTAAACAATACAAAATACTGACTTGTTACTGCTGACAGGCCTTCAGCCGTCTCCTTTGACATAAATACAAATGGTATGGAAGCAGCCTTAGTGGCACCCCAATCGTTAATGACGCCGCTAATCACATAATCAGCGGCGATCCCGTCAGACAAAGCGATGTTTACCGTGTCTCCAATATGCAAGGCAAGCTGGTCCAGATACCATTTTTCAAGCATAATTTCATGATCGTTTTTGGGCGCCTCGCCTTCGGCAAGCACAATATTCAAATTGCCGGCAAAAGCCCCATCCATATATCCCAGGGCGCAAGTCACTTCGTTTATTGTACCCCCACCCAGGTCTTTCAGTATGCCAGAATTCTCAACGTCGATCCTGCTGGCAATGGTATCGATCTCATTCTGAGTCGGATTTCGGATGAGAACATGATAATTGCCTTCGCTTTTAAGTACCTGGGCTTTCTCGAATGTCACAAGGGCATCCAACATGGAGAATATTCCAACCACAAGTGCCACTGCCATTACCACACTGAGCACCGTCAATCGGGTTTTATTTTTATGTCCGGACAAATATTTCGGTGCTAAATCAAGATAGTTTTTCATCGTTTGCTCGCTCCAAGTTCTCTGACCATGCCATCGTTTACCTGAAAGACGCGATCCGCAAAGGACGCATAACTGTGATTATGGGTAATCATAATGACCGTCTGGTGATACTGGTCTACCGACAGCTTTAACAGATTCATCACATCCTGACTATTTTTGCTGTCAAGGTTTCCAGTGGGCTCATCGGCAAGGATAATCGCTGGTTTTGTAGCAAGTGCTCTGCCGATAGCCACACGTTGTTGCTGCCCCCCTGAAAGCTGGCTAGGCAGATGATGTTTTCTTTCCGTCAGACCCAAGATTCCCAGTAATTCGTTAATGTAATGCTGATCGGGCTTTTGATAGTCCAGCAATATAGGAAGCACCATATTTTCTTCAACATTTAATTCAGGAATTAGATTAAATGACTGAAAAATAAAACCAATATTGCGCCGGCGAAATACCGATAGTTCTTCTTCTTTCATACTGCGGACCTCCCGGCCATCGATCGTTACCGTTCCCGATGTTGGCTGATCCAGCGCTCCGATCATATTGAGCAGGGTGCTTTTCCCTGAGCCGGATGGGCCGATGACTGATACAAACTCACCTTTTGATACCAAAATAGACACCTGTTTCAATGCTTCTACCTTGGTCTCTCCCAGACCATAGGTTTTGCATAAATTATGCGTTGATAAAATACTCAATGTTCACACCTCATCTTTCTATATTGGAATGATAGCATGCTCACATGACTGATAAGTGAATCTTTTCTTACAAAACTGTAAGCTTTGGAAAAATCAAATGAAATACGGTTCCTTCGCCCAATTCACTGTGAACCGTGATCGAGCCACCGTGTTTTTCAATAATGGATTTTGAAAGTGCCAGACCAATACCAATCCCCTGACGATCTTTCGAGTAACGGCTTCGATAAAACCGCTCAAAAATATGATAAATATCCTCCGGATGTATGCCAGAACCGTTGTCTTTGATGGTGATTTCAATGGACAATCTATTTTCCTCACCGGATATTGTAATGGAATCCGTCGCTTTTGTGTGATCAAGGGCATTCTTAATGATATTTACCAGGGCCTCACTGAACCAAATTTCATCAATACACAATCTGATGGACCGATCGCAGACCAGACTGATCTTTTTATTTTCAAGCTCTGCACGGGTCGTAAAAGTGGACCGGCATTTTTCAAGAAATTCGTTTAAGCCATGCAGTTTTTTTTCTAGGTCAATGGTTCCGGCATCAAGCTTTGCAAGTTTCAACAGATTCTGAATCAGGTTTTTCATCCGTAACAGCTCTCGCTGACTTTTTTGCGTAAAATCTTCGACAACCTCATTGCCAGGTTTTTCATCCAGAATAATTTCAATGTACATTTGCAAGGCCGCCAGAGGTGTTTTCAACTGATGCGATATATCGGAAATCGTTTCTTTCAGAAAAAGCCGATTGCTTTTTTCCTTTTCCATATGGGCAGTCAGGGCCGTTGCCATGGTATTGACCTTTGCAAAAAACTGGGAGAGGCGGTCTTCACTGCTGTCGTCCAGACGGATGGTTACGTCCCCATCAATGAAACATTGAATTTTTTTGGCGGCAAGATTAAGCTGCTGATCCTGTTTCCATAGGAAAAAAGAAAATGACGCTAATAAAACCATGGAAAAACAGAACGAAAGAGCCAATGCGATGGAGACATATTTCTGTTGGAATGCCTCAATCTCAGGCAACAGGAAATTATTCGTATTTTCCTCATAACCGGAATTCTTTAACAAGGCTGTTCCCAGCCTCAGCTCTACATCTGTTTTTTGAGTGGTGATGGCCATCTTTATCTGCTGTTCATCCACTCCGTTGGCAAGAAGGTTCCCTGCTATTGCAGCATCGTGTGCAATCATATTGCTTTTGTAGTCTGCTGTCATCCACAGCACCGAAATCTGACTGACAATAATAAGCAGCAAAAGAATTAAAGCCATTACTGCTGCCTGAAATCTCACATTTTTATCACTTAGCATCAACATTGTCTGACCTCACTTTTGGTCGTTCCATTTATAACCCACACCTCTCACCGTTACAATGTTCAATGGTTTTTGCGGATCATCTTCGATTTTGCTCCGTAATCGGCCGACATAGACCGACAAGGTATTATCATCAACGAAATTCCCGTGTTCGTCCCAAAGTCTGTCCAATATAAGCGATCTTGTTAACGTCATGTTCGGGTTCTGCATCAATAAACACAGAAGCCGATATTCGGCTCCGGTGAGTTCAACAGAGCTATTTTCCTTAATCACCCGGTTTTCATCCAGCTTAATAACTATACTATTGGATTTTAGCTCATTGTGTGAATCATGCGTGATTCCAGCCCGTCGCAAAAGCGCATTGATTCTGGAAATGAGTTCGTTGAGCTTAAACGGCTTGGTGATGTAGTCATCGCCGCCCATATCTAGGGCCATCACAATGTTGACCTCCTCATCAGATGCCGTTAAAAATATAATAGGAACCGTTGAATGCTGTCTTGCCTTCCTGCAGATATCAAACCCTGTTCCATCCGGCAGAGTAAGATCCAGCAGTAACAGGTCATAATTTTGTTTTAGCAATTGGGAAAGCGCTTCCTGTACAGTTCTGGCAACATCAATCTGAAATCCATTTTTATTCAGTGAGAACTCAAGACCTTCAATAAGACTCAAATCATCTTCCGCCAAAAGAATATTGTGCATTGATTTTTCCTTCCTTTAAACATTTTCAACAGCATAAGTTAAGGGTCAGGTCCCGCCAATCGCTAAATTTTCTGTTTGGTTTTTCTTTTCAATTTGACTTTGTTGCCATCCACGGATATTTCGTCAATGCTTCTTAATAGGCTTGAAAACCGACTGTATCCATAATCTTTCAAATTGAAATGACTATGCTTGGCTTTTAAAGCGTTATATATGATTGACAGGTTTCCAATAGCACCACGGTTGCTTTTTATAATCTCAATTATTTCGTTTTTAACCGTAGTGATATCAACATCATTTTTCATCTTGACAAAGAAAGACCCGTCCTTTTCTTCGAGACGGATTTTCGGAAATTCTTCCCGGATAAAAACACTGAGCTTCGTATAACCATAATTTCTGACATCAAAATCAGTAAATAGTTTACCCAGAGAGGAACCGACTTCACCCAGCGTCAGACAATCAGATTCAGCAATCATATTGAGGATTGATTCCTGAATCTGACTGATCGGGGTGACATTTGATTCGATGGTGTCTTTTATTTCCGGATTTTTTTCATTCGGCACAGGCTCTGCAATTTCGACGATCTTGGGCTCATCAGAGGCGATCAAATCGAGATGGAAGAATTTATTGCAGGCTTTGGTAAGTGCGAGCGGTGTTTTTGATTCCCCCATTCCAATCACATACGCCTGTGATTCTCTTAATCGCATCGCCAGTTTGGTAAAATCACTATCGCTGGTTACGATGCAAAAGACGTCGATTTTATGGGTATAGAGAATGTCCATGGCATCAATGACCATGGCCATATCCGTCGCATTTTTTCCTTTGGTATAATCAAATTGCTGAATTGGCTGGATTGAGTATTCCAGCAGCATATCTTCATTCCACCCATAAGTTCTTTTCCAGTTACCGTAAATTCTTCTGATTGACACAGTTCCGAAAGCATTCAGCTCATCAAAGATGCTTTTTACATATTTTGCACTAACATTGTCGACATCGATCAACAACGCGATATTATTTTCGCTCAAAAAAGTTCCTCCATCCATTATTTGTATTGTAAATTATTAGTTTGGGTAGGTATTGACCAATCTTTCGATTTCCTAATTTCGCTTTGTATTCGCCGGGTTTTATGGAAATATTGTAACATTTTATTGCCATCAATAACAGGATTAATTGCAAAGCATGACCTTGAATTAGTTGGTATCAGGCCCGGATGTTTCAAGAAATGAGTTGTGAATCCTTTTTAATCATTATATAATGATTGCAACTGATCATTGATGCTACCGATTAACTATAGGAGGAATTTTCATGTCAAACAAGAAAGAAATGGTTATTGAAACCAGCAAACAAGAACCGCACTATCAAATCATAAAAACCAGTCCGGAGGCCTATAAAAAAGCCGCTCAGGCCATCCTGGATGGTAAAATTGTGGTGATGCCAACCCTGACCATTTATGTGCTGGTATGCGATGCATTTAACCCCGCCGCCTTGGCGCGTTTAAGAGCCATCCGTCACAGCCCCGCCGATAAACCCATTACCATTGTGATGGATAAGTCGAAAATACCGGAATATGCAGTGATTGATGAACGGCAACGGCAGATTATCGATATTTTTTCACCATCACCGGTTAGCATGTATGTTCAAAAGAAAGCGATAACACCTCTTGACGCAGCGACTGCTTCATCCAATGCCATTGTTGTTTATTTTCAGGACAGCCCGATCCGGGATCTCTATGAATGCTGTGGCACCATTTTGGCCATCAGTTCGTCCAATACGAAAGCCCTGTCTGCGGCTAAAACCATTGAAGAGTCTATTGCCTATTTTGGGCACACCGTCGATCTTTACGTTGATGGTGGGCCTGCACAAGGTGACAATGCTAGCCCCCACATCGATATCCGGACAGATCCCGTTGAATCCAGGCGAGCAGCCAATCATTTTCCATTTGCAGAAATAAAGGCCATTCTGGCTGAACATGGACTGGAATAGGCCAATTTTTCGCTGATCGATTATATATACAGCACCATAAGTTATGGGGCAACAGAAAGCCTGATGGTTGAAAGATGCGATTTATTGTGAAACACCTCTTGATCGGCAACCTGCATTCTGGTACCTGTCACAATCGGCTCTTTTGTTCCCAGCCGGGGGGAGATTCAATATTTTCGAAACTAATTTGGTCATTAAAGACATGCTCTTTCCTCCTCGTATAATCAACTTATTGAATAGGCGGTATTGACTAACCATTTAATCTTCTAATTGACTTGAACCATCATTTCTGGATTTAATTATAAACCAAAATGATTTTAAAAGTCATATAAATTTAATTTGAAACTCAGCCGGGCACTATCAATGATTGACAACCGCTACTAGGGCAGCTATGAAATCAGTAATATCTGAGTAAATCAAATTTTTTGGGGTACATTATCGAACAGGTTATATAGTGGAATAATGGCGAATTGTTAAAAGGAGTTTAAAAGGAGCGTATTTTTATGAAAAAAAAATTTTTGCTGGTTTTTATTCTGGTTTTTCTTGTGGTAGTATTCAGTGCGTGCGGAACATCTTCTAACGGTACGACGACCGATACACCAACCGACTCCAATGGGACAACGACCGATACACCAACCGATACACAACCCCAAACAGCGAACTTAATCATAATTGAAAATTTTGAATTTGTTCCTGCTGTTCTGACGGTCAAAGCAGGTGACACTGTTGAATGGCAAAACAATGATGCTGTCATTCATACCGTAAAATTCGACACTTTTGAGAGTCCTGATATGGGTGAAGGAGCGATATACACAACCTCTTTTGATACCCCGGGCACCTATCCTTACATTTGTGGTCCACATCCGTATATGGAAGGCACAATCATCGTGGAATAAAGAAGGGATTATAATGGAGATTTACTATTTAATAAAGATTTTAGGTTGGATCACAGTGGCAGGTTTTTGTTTGGCTTTTTTAAACTATTTTCTAAAACGGATCAATAAAAATTATATCAGTAAGCTGGGGGCCGATCAGAAGAAATTTGCTGATTTTTACAAAAAGATAATGCGGAGCATTGTCAAAAATCACAAATTGATAGCCGCAATCACTTTTATTGCGATGCTGATTCACTTTTTTGTTGTGTATTCAGTGAATCGGATCAGACTCACTGGAATAATAGCAGCCCTCTTACTGACTGCCACTGTCAGCTTAGGAACTTATGGTGCATTTATAAGTAAAAACAAAAAAGGCCCGTGGCTGAAAATACATCGAATCATACCCTTTGTATTAGTCATTGCCATTGTCATCCATGTTTGGTTTAAGCAATACTAAATATAGTTAATTGATGGAAAGGTGATGATCTAAAATGCTAATTAATGCAGCGACACCAGAGGAGTATATCAGCAAGTTACCGGAAGACAGAGCGCAGGCCATTGAGCGCCTGCTAAAAACGATTCGGGATAATCTGCCACCGGGTTTTGAAGAAGTTATGGACGGTATGATTGTTTTTGTGATTCCATTTTCACTGTATCCGCCAGGATATCATGTGAATCCGAAAGAACCGGTTCCGTTTATGGGTCTTGCTTCGCAAAAAAATTATATCGCATTCTACCACATGGGAATTGAAGCATTTCCCGAGATTCTGAAATGGTTTCAGGAAGAATATCCCAAACATGTCAACACTAAACTGGATATGGGAAAAAGCTGTATTCGCTTCAAGAATGTTAAAAAAATTCCATATGATCTGGTTGGAGAACTCTGTCAAAAGATTACTCCTGAAGATTACTTGAAAACTTATGAAAATTTCTTGAAAACACGGGTTAAAAAGTCAAAATAATTTTGGTGCATAATCCGGTCCAGGATACTTAAAATTGACTTCAAGTGGAACTGATGGACTGGAGGCTTAAAACGCTTCCAGTCATCTATTTCTCCTCGTTTTTAACTTTTCTTTGGGTCTTGTCGGGTTGCGTTTAAAATATATTTTAAACCTACAGCAAGTCTTCTGCGGGTATATATTCTTTATTTAGGCCTTCAGCCACGCCCTTACAGGTAACATGTCCCTGGTAAGTATTTAATCCTAATAATAATGCGGGATTTTCTTTCATTGCAGCTTCTGCTCCTTTGTTAACAATGTCAAGTAAATATGGCAAGGTGGATCCTGTCAGAGCATAGGTGGATGTTCGCGGCACAGCACCCGGCATGTTGGCAACAGAATAGTGGATCACGCCATGCTTTTCAAAACAGGGATTATCATGGGTTGTGGAGTGATCAATGGTTTCTACCGATCCGCCCTGGTCAATGGCGACATCAACAATAACCGATCCTTTTTTCATGGCTTTTACCATGTCTTCAGTGACAAGTTTAGGTGCTTTTTCTCCGACAACCAACACCCCGCTGATAAGAAGATCTGATTTCTTAGTCAGTTCAGCCATATTGTACGGATTACTGACCAAGGTGGAAACCCGACCATTAAAGACGTCATCCACATAGGTTAATCGTGGCTTGCTGATATCAATAACGGTAACATGGGCACCCAGACCCACTGCCATTTTCGCAGCGTTCATACCAACAGTACCGGCTCCGATTATCATTACCTCTGCTGGTAATACACCAGTAACACCGCCTAATAACATACCCACACCGCCATGATCGCGCTGCAGCATGGTGGCACCCACCTGGACAGACATTCTACCAGCTACTTCACTCATTGGTATCAGCAACGGCAGCGACCGGTCCGCTAACTGGACAGTTTCATAGGCAATACCGGTAATTTTTTTCTTAACTAATATATCGGTTAAAGGCAGGTTTGGAGCAAGATGCAGATACGTAAATAAGGTCTGTCCTTCTTTCATCAGTGCATATTCTGACTCGATGGGTTCTTTGACCTTTACAATGATGTCTGATTGAGCAAATACTGCTTTAGCCTGTTGAAGGATTAAGGCTCCTTCAGCGATATATTCACTATCTTCAATACCACTTTCAAGACCAGCATTTGTTTCTACTAGAACCTGATGGCCATTCTTAACCAGGGCATGAACACCTGCTGGTGTTACAGATACACGATACTCATTATTTTTAATTTCCTTGGGAATACCTACAATCATGATAAAACCTCCAGTTTTTTAATGTAAAATTTATAAAACCTGATTTTAAAATTATAAAAAGCTATGATGTTTTATTCATCACGGCGTTTTAAATCAACTTTTCATATTATAACAAACAAATTTCAGTAACGCTAATTGAATCGCTGATATTATAAAAATGACATGTCATAGAGACATTTAGTTGTTTTTTGTTGTTGATCATACTATCAGTTTTTTCTTGACTTATGGTTGAGTTGATATATAATAGCCTTACCGACTACTTAGTCGGTAAGGCTATTATCTTTCCCGATGAAAGGAGGTTTCCATGGAAAAGCATGTCTGTGATCCAGCATGCATGCTCGGTTGATAAATAAAAGCCCTCAAATATTTGAAGGCTTTTACGGATCACTATTACTTTATAGTATGATGCATAGCATCGCTCATTCGGTGGCGATCCCGGATAAAAGCAGTTTGATCGCATTGACATGCAAGGCAGCATATTCGTCACCGCTTAAATGAGGCATGGTTAAGCAAAGCTGGGTGGCGCCTGATAACATCGACATGACGGCAAAACTCATTGATTCAACATCTGTGCCTTTAAAGCTTTGTTGATCAACTCCGCTCTTCACGATCTCTTTAACAGCATTCGATATTACCTCAAACAGCTCCATTATCACCGGTAAAACATCGGAGTCATTTGTGAGGGTATTGGCGAATTCTATGGCTGAACTGAGTAAGGGGTTTTCACAATCTCGTCCGTAGTGATCAGCAAGTGCTATCAACTGCTCCGTTGGAGACATCGATTGTACTTCTGGACTATGCCAGCTGTGGGTCAGTTGTTCAATGTGTAGGGTGAGAAGCTGAAGGTAAATATCCTCTTTGTTTTTAAAGTGATGATAGATATTACCTTTGCTCATGGATGTTAATTCACAAAGGTCGTCCATTGTGGCTCTGTCATAGCCCTTGTCTATGAATAACGAGCGAGCATGGGATAAAATTAATGCTTTAGCTTCATTGGCTGGTAGTCGGTTTCTTGACACAATGCCCTCCGTAAAGACCCTCTTTGTGGGTCCTTTCTCTTCATGATTTTCAACTCCCTAAAAAACAATTATAACAGAAACCCCAATAATATACACTCAATAAAGAAAGGAAGTTCTAAATGAAAGAATTATTTCAAAACAAAGTATTTAGAATTATTATGACTACCGACGCGATACAACAGCTATGCATCTGGATCCGAAATATGGCGGTGCTATTCTTTGTCATTGAAAAAACAAATGCCAATCCCATTGCCATATCATTGATTACAATTTTTGAATATCTGCCAATATTTGTGTTTTCCTATGTGGGCGGTACCCTCGCAGATAAGTGGAATCCAAAGAGAACCATGATTGCCGGGGACTTCTTAAGCAGTCTCTCGGTAGTCGTTATTCTTTTGTTAATCAATCAGGGTTTATGGCAAACAGTATTTGCCGCAACGCTGGTCTCTTCAATGGTAAGCCAGTTTTCAGTCCCTTCTTCGGTCATTATGTTCAAACGAAACATTGATGAAAAGCTTATAACACCTGCGATTTCACTGTCTCAAGGGCTGCAATCACTCTACCTTATAATTGGACCTATAATTGGCACATTGCTTTATAAAGGCATCGGTATTACATTCTCGCTTACAATCATCGCCATTCTGTTTTTATGTGCCTCGCTGATACAATTTCTATTGCCGGCAAGCTCCAGAAACGCTGATTATATAAAGCCAAGCCTATTATGCCAAATGAAAGAGGGCCTGGTCTATATCAGTAATGATAAAGGATTGACGGTACTCTGTTCAGTGTTAGGCTTGTTCGGCTTTGCCCAAGGTCTGATTCAACCGCTGACCATTTTTATCCTGACGGATAGATTGGGTATCGAAAGTGAAAGTCTCCAATGGTTTTATTCGCTGTCTGGTGTCGGGCTTCTTACGGGTGCAATTATATCCATGTCAATTGTCAGCAAATACAGAACCAGCATCATATTGTTTTTTGGCATGATCGCATTTGCAGCTGTCACAGCAGCTGAAGCCCTATCCACAGTTGTGGTTGTTACAGCGGCCCTATATTTTTTATCCGGTTTAATTATCGCTTTTGTTCAAGTCGCGATCAGTGTGCCATTGATTAAAAATGTTCAGGAAGATTATATCGGAAGAATCAACGGCATGATCACACCGCTGCTGATTGGTGGAATTCTAATCGGTACCGCATTGTCCGGTGTTTTAATCGAACAACTCTCGTTGATTCCGGTGTTTATGTTGTCTTCTTTTATGCTGGTCATTTGCGGCATCATTAGCCTGGGCTACCAAAGCGCACCTGAGCATGTTAAGTTAAACCGCGCACCGTAGGTACTGACCAACGAAACGTTCCCCCGACTTATCCCCACAATCATATGCTTAATACTTGTACCCTGTCAAATCTTCGCTTTCCTCAAATCAGCTGATAACATTGTTCTGATCTGCCACTCGCGCTCAGTTTTAACAGCGGAGATATTATCTGGGAATTTTAGATTAACCACTTTAATCGCATAATCGGAAGCAACCATTGCATGTTCTCGCATATGACCGGTTCCTATTGCTTGACCTGCAACCCGAAGGGCCGCTTGAAAAATGACATCACTAGATGCTTTCGCTAACTGGTGAACCTTAAATCCTGCCTGCCTGACATCATGCATCCTTGCTTTACCCTGTTGCCACATTTCGTTAGCAGTAAAGCCATCAACAATAATTGATTCACTTTCATAATCGTAGTCAATAAGTGAGAAAATATGCTTTGTCAGATTCAACGCCCAATGAGCCAATTCAAGCTGTGACGTATCTTCATAAATCCGGTCAAGTTTTTCCCGCAATTCAACATTATCTTTTATTTTGATTTTAACCATTGTTGCCATATAAACCATCCCTTTTACTAATTTCATCTATAATTAACGATTTAGCAATAGTCATTGCATCAATTATCTTCCGAAAGCGCTTGTATTGTGGCGCATCCATTTGGTGTTTTCGTTGTCCGGTCTCACACTTGCTTATCACCGATAATACCGGTTTAAGCGCATCGATCATTTCTTCTTTAGAATATCGCATAATCTCACAGTGCTCTGTCAGTAGTGCCTTTGAAATATACATTGCCTTTATTTCTGTTCTTGAGAAGCGTGTGATGAGAAGTCCCCTGCGCAAATTTCGGCTGTATCTTTTCACATTCTGGTTTTTAATGGGATCTCCAGACATTCATCCTGGTTTTCTTTCTCAGATTGTATTTATTTAATCGGGTAACCATTCCGGCTTTTAAGGGATTTCGGTGAATGTAGCGAATTACCGTCATCAGATACTGCTCATCCTCTACTGATTCACTGTTGAAACGATTCTGAAAAAGATGGCCGTTTCGTCCGTATTTATGGTTGTGCAACTGAACATATCCGATCTTAATCCGCTTGATGCTGGTACCCAGCTCTTCCCCTTCTTTGAGCAGCAAATGAACATGGTTATCCATGAGACAATAGGCGAACAATTGAAACCCGCCAGTTTCTCTGGCTTTATTCAGCTTTTCCATAAAAATTGATCGATCCGAATCATCCAAAAATATATTGCGTCCATCCAGACCTTTTAGCATCACATGGTAAATTCCGGTTGCACTTTCTTGCCACAACTGAGTTTACCTCCTGTTATTTTTTCAATATACTACACTTTTGATGGCATGACAAACAAAAACGTCCCCTTGTCATACCAATTTATTTATAAAAATTGTTACCTGTTTGTGATTTTAATGTGAAGGCTTTCCATGACATCCAAAGCTGCCCGGTTTAGCCGATCATCGTTGCTGGCCACACCTGAAGCGTCAACAACGATATCGGCTTCCGGCAAGGCAGCCTTTGCCAGCACGGCATTGGAAAGGACGCAGATGTTAGAGACAACACCCACCAGCTCGATGCGGTCATACTGATTCATGCGCAGATAATCTGCCAGTTCCATGGACCCGAAGGTGACCTTTTCAAAGCGTTTATCGGTTTCAAGGCACAGGTCGGCAATTTTACCATACAGATCCCAGCCTTCAGTGCCTTTGATGCAGTGAGGTATGGGAAGGTTGCTGCCCTCCCGGGTAGTCAGATAATCCTCTTTATGGGTGTCAAAGGTAAACGCGACCTCATCCCCTCTTTTTCGATACGCTCCGATTTTTCGGGCAATGGCTGCTTCCAGAACCGCCGCCTGCTGAAATCCCAGAGCCCCATCCACGAAATCCTTCTGATAGTCGATGACCAATAGTATGCTTTTCATTTTATGCCTCTTCGATGGAATTCAACAACTTTCATCATTAGCTTTTTCCTCTTTCTCTAAAATATTTTGATCAGCCTACCGGCACACAGATTTCACACTTACGGTTTTTAACCATTTTATTTGCATATCTTTCCAAAATTGGCCGCGAAGCATCCATCTTATAGCCCTGTCTGCCGAGTTCCATAAAGATTTCACCCCATGCCGTCGCAATGGCTTTCGCCGTATGCTCAAGCTCAAATACCGCGTAGTCGCCTGCACTAAGCTTAGCTTTTTTTACAAAGAATGATCCGTCCCGTTCTTCGATGTGAATTTTGAGAAATCCTTCGCGAATAAAGACATTGAGTTTGGTATAGCCATAGTTTCTGACGTCAAAAGATGAATCAAACCACTTCTTTGATCATTTTATCGATTGCTTCATCCTCAGTTTCAGATTCTTTCTTCACCGGTTGACTGGTTTTGGGCATCATGACCGAAAGCGAAAGCGCTATAAAAACCAGTACTGCAAGGATGATAAACAGCACATGCAATGAGGCATTCAAAGACTGGCTGACCTGTTCCCCGGTGAAGACCATGGCCTGGGCGGAAGATCCATACAAATCATTGGGATTGACACCTGATAAGCCATTATTATTAAAATACCGAACAATGAACAGATTAAATACCGATCCGAAGATGCTGATCCCAATGGTTTGACCCAAAGTCTTAAGCAGTGAGTTGGTCGCGGTTGCGGCGCCCCGCTGACTGTAGCCCACCGATTCCTGGATGAGGATGGTCAGAACAGTCATAGCTCCCCCCATTCCAAAACCGATCACCCCGACAAAGAGGATTACTAAAAGTAATGGGGTTTGCATTCCCAGGGTGGGAAGCAGCAGAATCCCCAGGAGTAGAATGGCATTGGCGATGATGGTCACCGTTTTCCCCCCGCGTGTGATGATCATCTTGCCCAATACCACGGCGGAAATCAACCAGGTGATGGTCAGGGATACTAGGGCCAAACCGGAAACAGTGGGACTGTAGCCCAATACGTTCTGGATGTAAATGGGCATATAGACATCGATGCCGATTAAAACAGCGGCCAGTAAAAAGCTGATGCCATTCACCATTTGATTGAATTTCGTCAGAATTTCCAGTGGCACAATGGGCTCTACGGCCTTTTTTTCAATGAAATAAAAGGCCACCAGCAATAATAGGGTTCCGGCAACCGATGCACCGATGAAAATGCGGCTGTAATTCATGCTTTCGGCTGATAGAAAAATATTGAAAAATACCAGCATGGCTCCCGATAAGGTTACAATACCGGCATAATCGATGATGTTTTTTTTCTTCTCAAAGGATTCTTTGAGATTACGCTGAATGAGGAAAATGGATAAGATACCAAAGGGAATATTGATAAAGAATATCCAATGCCAGGAAAGCAGATCAATGAAGGCACCACCCAGCAGCGGTCCCAACAAACCGGCAATCCCCCAGACTGTCCCCAAACTGCCCTGTATTTTGGGGCGTTCTGCCAAGCTGAAGATATCGCCCACAATGGTATAGGTCAGCGTAAAAATCGCTCCGGCACCCAAACCCTGAATGGCTCGAAAGCCGATCAGCATATCCATGCTCCGGGAAAATCCGCAGAGGGTGCTCCCAACCAGAAAGATGATGATCCCAATGGAAATCATATTTTTCCGGCCATAGAGATCAGCCAGTTTGCCGTAGATTGGCGTCGAAATTGCCGAGGTTAATAAATAGGCTGAAAAAACCAGACTGATATTTTCAAACCCATTTAAATCTTTTGCAATGGTGGAGGCCGCCGTGGTGATGACTGTCCCTTCCACTGCCGCCAGAAACATCGCCACCATCAAAGCGATGGTAATCTTTTTTTTACTGTCTGCTGTTTTCATTTTTTTATGTTATTCCTTGCTTATTCTTATTTTAGAATTATAAAAGCCGTTATGTTCATCACTGCCTCTTAAGCAGCTTTTATATTATAACAAATAAATATCAGTAAAGCTAATTGAATCGCTTTATTGATTAATTCATTTTAAATGCGGGTCGCTTTGAAAGTTCAGAAAATCTTAATCTTTTGTTAACCTAATGTTCACATTCATCTGTTATTATTAGTTCAACAAATCGATTCAGACACCATAAAAACAGAAATCAACCCTTCTTGCCAAAGAAGTATGGCAGAAAATAATAAAATTTAGGAGAAAAAAATGAATCAATATACAATAAATGACTGTTACCCAATGTTGGCCATCGGCAAAAAAATAATAATGCTTAGTCAAAAACTCACTTGCTTACAGTTCAAAGCAATCTTCGAACAATCTCAAAAAACCTCCCTGAATTTTTTTAAAAAACTGTGGTCCGACATTAACATTAAAAACCACGTTTACGCGACTAATATGGATTTTAATCCGATTACGAAAACAAAGGATAAAGAGATTCCAGAAACCATTGATACCCAGGGTTTCGGCAGCCTGGATGAAAGTATGCATAAGCTTTCCGCATTTGAAGAGCTGTTTTTATCCAACTATAGTTTAGCCATGAATGACTTTGGCGACACCAAAATCAAGGAATCCTATTCCGATTTTGCTCGCTATTTATAATCATATTTTTCTAACTTATTCCAGATGTCCGCTTGGCGGCATTTAATGCTTTTGAGTAAATAATTTATATCACTCACTTTAAATTCACTCTTATAAAACGACAACACAAAGCCCTCGACAGTAAAATCCGTCGGGGGCTTTATTCAATGATCATAATTAATGACAGGGGGACGTTTTTTGACTGTCATATCACCAAATAGCAGCCGGTCATATGACAAACGAAACGTCCTCATGATCTCCCTAGATTATGACAATCAAAATATTCCTTCGCGGTATTATCAGCCTGGGCTACCAAAGCACAACTGAGCAGGCGTACACCGTAGGTTCCTCGCATTCCTGTTTAAGTGTGTTAAAAGCTTGTAAAATGTAATCTGGGTCTTTTCAGAGAAACTTTTTTGGTATATTATAGTGAAAGGAACCTTTCTTATCTAATTTTAGTTAGTCGGTATTAGATGTTGGGTGGATTTTTCTGTCAACTTCTATTTTTGAGAGCCGCTGATTGTGTTGGGTTAATGGTTCAGCTGAATTTTTCGGCTGACAAAGTTTTGATAGTAATATGCAAAAATAAATATAATGGAGACCTCAATGATTAGCATAAAAGAATTAAAAGAAAACGTAAAATATTTTCTGAACAAAAGATGGTTTATGATTCCATTATTGATTGTAACCATCATGAGTTTCGGCTTTACCTTAACACATCCCAGTATCAGTGTCGATGACACGGCGATGAATTATTATTACCGGCAGAACGAGCTGCTGACAGAGGGACGGTTTTTTCAGGTATTGCTCGATAAAATAACGGGCATTTATAACTTCAGGCCCTTCGTACTTGACTACCTTGCCGTACTGTGCCTGGTTTTGGCAGCGGTATTGTGGTGTTCATTATTCAAGAAGGTTTCCGACAATAAATTAAAATTAATAGTGTATCTGTTTTTCGCATGCTTTTTTGTTTCATATCCGTTGATTACCGAAATATTTATTTATATGGGTTCCAATTTCGAAGTCTGTCTAGGCTATGCGCTGATATCCTTCATATTATTTATTTTGTCAAGCGATACCAAAAGGCGGCACCAGCCGGGTGCTTTTCTGGCTACCGCCTTTTTAATAGCCTTGACGTTATCGTTGTATGAATCCTTGGCAGTTGTCTATTTGTATGGAATTTTTGCCATATTGATATTGCGGTTTTTATACAGTGATGATAGCCAGAACTTTAAAGATGTATTTTTACGGGGTCTATACTATGTGATCCCGTTAATCTTCGGCATCGTTTTTCGTTTTCTTATCGATATGACCTTAAAGATTATCCTTCATCTTGGTACAAGTACCAATGCGTCTAAGGAAATTCATTGGGATCATGGCATCATGGCAAACCTGCCCAAGCTGATTGATGGTGTGACCTTGAGTTTTTTTTACAATGCGCTGGTCTATCTGCCAATTACCCTTTTCGTGTTCGCCGTGGTCGCAACATTTATTTTGATGTTTTGGCAGGGTTTCAAGCATCGGTCGATGACAATTGCGGCTTTATATTTTGGAAGCGTTTTGAGCGTGTTTTCATTGACCATCATCCAGGGAATTGAAACGCCATACCGGGCTTGTACGGTTTTTAGTGTTTTTACCGCTTTTGTTTTTATGCTTTTGCTGCAGTTTGTTGAAGAAGGCAAATTCAGAGCAGCCGTAAAAAAAGCAGCGATTGTTGTGCTGTGCATAATACTTATCTGGCAGTTAAATGATATCAACAAGTGGTTCTATGTTGATTATATGCGGTACCAGGAAGAAGTCAATGTGGTTAACCAGGTTGCCATGGAAATACGGTCAAACTACGATTTGGTAAAACCGGTTGTTTTCTTGGGTGATTATAAGCTGTCGGATAATATTAACCAGTATACCTCGGCCGAAAAAACCAGTCTGGCGGGCATTCTTTATGAAAACCTGACCGGCATTGTCCCCGAAGGCAAATATGCCTACAAATTTGTTGAAACCAATGGGGATAGCTTTTTAGACTGGGCGGTCGGCTGGAATTTTGAAAACAACGTTTCCGAAGCTCACAAGTTTTTTAAAGATCTGGGCTACGACTTCAAGGCTGATAATTATGATATGCGGGAAAAAGCATATGTGTTGGCAAAAGATGCGCCTCAGTGGCCGAAAAAGGGCTCTATTTTTGAAAGTGATGAATTCATCGTCGTAAATTTTGGGATCTCGGATAAATTTGCAAATCAAGTAAAATTGAACTGAATTAATAATTAATTTGAGAGGTTTCGATTTCTGTATTGCGATTGAGCATTTCCTGCTTTTTATCCAGAACCATGTTGCCAATCCAGGACAGGGCGCCAGTTCCCAATAATCCTATGGAAGCGAGCAGAAACTTGACTGAAATATTGCCCCCGGCAGCGTTAGCCACCGCATTGGAAAGGATCGGTGATACAAAGATTCCCACACTGGTGGATGCTGTGACAACGGCAATCGCCAGGGAACTAATGGATGAATGGACAGCATTGGCGGCCACAAATGTTCCCGCCGGGTTAATGGTCGCCAGACAGAAGCCGCAACACATGGCTCCGACAAACAGCGATGGCAGCGAGCCGATCACAAAGATCGACAGCATCCCCAGACTGCCTACCAGTAACGAAACGGGAATAACCAGCTTCTTTAGCACGCGCTGCATCCGTCCGAACAGAATCCCGGTGAGCATCCCGGCTGCCGACATGGAGGTGTTGATCAGCCCACTGGTTGACGCATCGCCAAATCCTCTCGAAGCAACATACATGGCGACATTGGTCTGATAGACGAAAAGGAAGACGCCAAACAGGAACATCGTCAGCGCTGTGAAATAGACCCGGGCATTTAATTTCGCACTTTTTTCGGTGTGTTTTTCATCAACATGGGCCTGGGGATGATCATTGGGCAGATTTTTCATAACAATCACGATCACCGGAATAAAAACCAGGTAAACCAGATAGGACATCTGCCATTGAATCCCGGCCAGCATTCCCGAAGTAAAGAGGAGCACCATGCTTCCCCCATTGACAAAAGCCGACTGCAGGCCCATTAGGGCGCCGCTTTCATTGGCTACAAAATAATCGGCAATCAAGGCCATGGACATGGTCGAATTAATGCCCTGGGCAACCCCCAACAACAGACTGGAGCCCAATAGCACATAAATACTGATGGAGCCGAAAAGCAGGGCAACCATCCCGCCGGCTAATCCGCAGACCAGGCCAAAAATTACCAAGCTTTTTTTTGGCATTCGCAGGGACAGCGGCCCGGATGCAAAGGCAAATACCAACGCCATTAATGAGGGAATGGTCAATACCATCTGAATCAGCGACGAATCAACACCCACAAAATAGCGTTGAATATCCGCCAGAACGGCTGAAGCTGTCATCGATATCATCAATAGTGATGATATCGACAGAATCGCAATTTTAATTTTTTTCTTATCCAAAATTTTCTCCTAACAATAACGTTTTTCACCCGATAAATTCCTGAGATGCATCACAAACTTTACCGGTTAAATTGTAAATATTATATTATATACAATTTTTTCTGTCAATGAAATATTAAACTGATTTAATTTTGATAGGAGCTCATTTTATTACATCTTAAATTCTTCCTCATATAATTTTTGTCATTTTACGTTTTTCGTTTATTATTTTTAGTCAAGATCACTTCTGGCAGTTTCGTGGTGCTTTTCTCATGTGGCTCATTTGCCCCGGTTCCGCCCAAAATGCCTAGCGAAACTAGTAATCAAATGTTTCTTTATTCGCAATATTATACATATGATTGCATTTTTTAACAATTATAATCAAAACATGCAAACATTTCTCAATCTTAAGCACAGATCAGTAATAAGAACGAGCAATCAACAGGAAGGTTTTTATTGAAGCCGACACACTTTAACTTCTATCAAATATTGTAAAAAGCAACTTTCCTGAAACAATATTTTATTTTCAAACAATGTTTTGTGAGGGCATTGTTTGGATTGAAAAATGAAAACGCAAACATAACCAGTTAACCGCTCTGAGTTTTACTTATTGACAAGCTGATTCATATTAACTTAAACACAAATTAATGATTATGTCTGATCAATTCCACCTTTATTTTACAGTCACCATGATTTTAGCTGTTCTTTTCCTTTTATTGATGCGGTTTTTTCACTCTTCGACAACACTCGGCTGCAATGTCATGGATCTATTTCTTAAGTGGGTTAAATACCAAACTTGCAAATTCGCCTAACGTATTGTATTATACCTATTGCCAATTTGTAAACAAATTGCAACAATCTATGATGCATTTAGGTCACAGTGAACCCAGTGACACCATCATCTATTGACATCGGAGGTCAAATGAAGAAAAAATTAATACAAAGCGCATGTGCGAGTCTTGCCTTTTTTTTATGCCTGAGTACGATACCGGGCGCTGCTATGGCAGCAGAAGCAGAGGTTGATATCGCCCAAATCGCCCAGGCGGTTGAGACGGCACAAGCCAAGTCCGCAGTTCCCGCACCCAATTTATTTTCGGCTCGAACCACTGCCCCAAGTCCGGATAATCCCAATTTCTTTGCCCAAAACCCCTATTCCCAGGGTGGCTATGGTTTGCCAAACTGTACCGCCTATGCCTTTGGGCGAGCTTATGAAATTCTGGGAACTACACCAAATTTATGCATGGGCAATGCTAACTCCTGGTGGGCCTATAATCAAAACAGCGGTTATTATCCCTCAGGATCCACGCCAAAACTTGGTGCAGTTATCTGTTGGGGCGGCGGTTCAAACGGACATGTGGCGATTGTTGAAGCGATCAACGGTGATACGGTCACCCTTTCCGAGTCAACCTATAGCGGCATCTTCTTCCAAAATTACACCTATACCATTGGTGCTGAAGATGCTACCTCGGTGGGCGGTTTCCAGGGTTATATCTACATAGGCGATTACGTTGATGCCACATCGGATACAACGCCTCCGGCAGTATCTGATGTATTGGCGACCGACGATCAAGGTAAAGGAATTAAGGTCACTGCTCTGGTTTCAGACAACCTAAGCGGCATCGATCAGGTTAGCTTTCCAGTCTGGACCGAAAATGGCGGACAGGATGATTTAATCTGGCATGAAGGAACGGTTGAAGGCAATGTGGCCAGCTGTTTTATTCCTTACAGTGATCACAATACCGAACTTGGCGACTATAATGTCCAGGTTTATGCCCATGACGGCGCCGGTCACGATACCGTGATCAGTACATCCATCACGAAAGTCGACCCCTTTCCCCTTCTTGGCAAAGTAGCTCTTGACAGTTAAGCACCTTTCCTTTAGTAGCCAAAAGCTTTCCAGTGTCGTTAATGAACGCCGCTGGAAACGTATCAGCTTTCATCCTCTTTCAAGCCTTGCATTTCTAAAAATCCAGCCAATGTCATCTTTACTTCATACTGTTTTAAAACATATTTCAGCGGATCTTTTGAAAACTGATAAAGTTTTGCAGAATGTTTATATCTGAAATTAATAAAATTTGACATGTCATAGTAAAATATAGTTCTTTAACAGTATAATATTGCAGTATGTAGTAGATATTTTCAGTAAAAAGGAATATAATGATACAACATGCATCTACTTTTGACGCATGCAAGCATTTATACTTTATTAAGTTAGCCTGAATAGCAGGTTCAAATTACATAGAAATTTGTTATCAGGGAAAACCAAAGGATTATATTTGAAAGGGGTTATTATGAATGATAATCGAAAACCAATGTTGGCTCCGGAAACCGGTCTTGTTACAGATGCAGCACAAAAAATAACTGCCCATCCGGCTGGACTTATTCAGACTAAAACTCACCACAAATCCAGAATATCCACAAAACTGCTGCTGTTTACTGTTGCTCTGATTGTATTGGCGGTGTTATCGCTGGGGATTATTGCCTTCAATCTCGGCGCATCAGCGGTAACAGACCAGGCCAATGCCGATGCACAAGCATACTCCGCCGCAGGAGCTACCCATGTTGGCGCCATTTCTGAAAACGATGTTCTGGCTCGAATTACCAATCTGAGAAATCAGATCCTATTGATTTCATTGTTTATTATCTTAATTGGAGGTGTCGCTGCTTATGTTATGGCACAAAAGTTTGTCAAACCCATCATCAAGCTCAAAGAAGTGGCCGATCAGGTCGCTGTAGGAAAAGTTGATGTGGACATTGAAATAACCACCAATGACGAAATTGGCGATTTAATGCTGTCATTTGAAACTATGATTCAAAACAATATGGGCATGAATGAGGCTGCTCAGCGGATGGCCCAGGGTGATTTTAAAGTTGAAATCACACCCCGATCCGAAGATGATGTGATCAGCTATTCTATGATTGCAGTAATGAAGGAAATGAACAGAGTTCATGATGCCATCATAAAAATTGGCAATGCCGCTTTAGAAGGTCAACTTAACTATCGTGGTAACACCAACGAGTATACCGGAGCTTACAAAGATCTGATTATATCGTTAAATACCGTCATTAATACCTTTGTTAAACCTCTCAAAGTAGCCAATAAGGCCATTGAACGTATCGGTAACGGTGTACTTCCACCAAAAATCACAACTGAATATAAAGGTGATTTCAACGATCTTAAAAGTAATATCAACGCATGCATTGACGGTCTGGGAGCATTAACAGAAACCGGTGAAGTACTCCATCGGCTTTATATCAATGATTTTTCAACCAAAATGGAAGGTACCTATTTAGGTATTTTTGGAGATCTGGCCACATCGGTTAATGAAATCCAAGAGAAGCTCAATTATATTCATGCCATTGTCAATAATGTTTCCAATGGTGTTATGAGTGACTATGACGAGCTGATGACGAGCGGAAAACGTAGTGATGAGGATGAATTTGTTCCCAGTATGATTCAAATGATTGAAAACATTCATTCACTGGTCAGTGAAGCCGATGAAATGACCCGGTTGGCTGTTGAAGGCGATCTGGAACATCGGGGTAACCCATCCAAGTTCAGGGGCGAATATGCTCGTGTTATTTCCGGGTTCAACCAGACACTGGATGCCACTATCGCGCCGATTCAGGCCACATCTGCAGCTTTGGATGAACTGTCAAAAGGTAATCTTTCCTTTATTATGGAAGGCGATTTTAAAGGACATCATGGCCAAATCAAAGAAAATATGAACCGCACCTTCAACTTCCTGAAAAATTATGTGGCTGACATTACCACCTTACTTAAACTCATTGGTGAAGGGGATCTGACTAAGGAAATCGACACCTATTATCATGGGGATTATAATGCGGCCAAGCTGGTCCTTAATAGTATTACCACCAATTTAAGCGAGGTTATGAAAGACATTAATGGTGCCGCCGAACAGGTTAATGCAGGCGCCATCCAAATCTCTGACGGCGGCCAGGCCTTAGCCCAGGGGACCACTGAACAGGCCAGTTCCATCCAGGAACTCACCGCTTCCATTGAAGAGGTGGCCGCGGAAACCAAACGAAATGCTAAAAATGCCAACGAAGCCAACGAACGGGCTCTTGAGGTGCGGACCAATGCCGAAGTGGGTAATTCGCAAATGTCAAAAATGGTATCGGCCATGGTTGAAATCAACGAAGCATCCCAAAACATTTCTAAGATTATCAAAGTTATCGATGACATTGCCTTCCAGACCAATATTCTGGCCCTAAACGCCGCCGTGGAGGCTGCCCGAGCCGGACAGCATGGCAAAGGTTTTGCCGTTGTTGCCGAAGAAGTACGAAACCTGGCGGCCCGCAGTGCTGAAGCGGCTAAGGAAACCACCGGTCTGATTGAAGGATCCATCGAAAAGGCTGCCATTGGCACCAGGATTGCCGATGAAACCGCCGAAAGCCTGGTTGAAATTTTGAATGAAATTGAAAAAGTTACTGGTCTGGTCGGCCACATTGCCCGGGCATCCAATGATCAGGCTTCAGAGATCGCTCAGATTACCAAGGGTATCGAGCAGGTCTCAATTGTTGTTCAAACCAATGCCGCCACCGCCGAAGAAAGCGCCGCATCCGGCGAAGAACTTTCCAGCCAGGCCGAAATGCTTAAACAGATGATCAGTGCCTTCAAACTAAAGCCCATCAAACAAGCCACTGAAGAAACTGATAACGAAGCTTCTATCTTACTCAATGAGATGGCTTCACGATCCCCAGTTGCCACCATGGACTGGCAAACCCAGGTGGATACGGTTGCCGGAGATGTGGACCGGATGGGTTATCAGGATATTGCGGTAATGAGCCTTGAAGGTCATGCAAGGTACGTCAAAGGCGACGGTGAGTTTGATGCCTGGGGCGAATTCTGGTATGAAGCTGGCTTCAAGGGAGAATCTTCCATTTCTGAAGTGACTATCAGTAAAGTCACGAATGAACCTGTTATATTTGACGTGGCACCCATTAAAAACAATGGCCGGGTCGTGGGACTGCTGGTCGGTCGACGTGCCCCTACCCTATAGTAAATCATCGTTTTGAAAAAACAGACGTCACCATTCATGGCGTTACCGTTTGCGTGAAATAATCACCTAATAGTAAAAGCCATCCAGCGGTTCACATTGACGCCGCTGGATGGCTTTTAAACTTATTATTAATTTTTTTAAATAATTTACCTCCGCAATTTCTGAGTTGATGCTATAAACAGTGTGATCTGTGGTTGGTTACTGGATGGGTTTAGTCTGCCAGATCGCCACCCGGTCATCCGGAGCGACATACATTTTATTGCCTTCTTTAATCTCATAGATGTCATAAAATGCATCCATGGAACTGAGTACGGCATTGACCCGCACCGGCGACGGGGCATGGACATCGTTCACCAAATAACTCTTTTCCAGATCCGGGGTCGAGAGTTCGGCCCAGATCGTGGCCCAGTTCGAATAAACATCGGCCAGAGATTCGCCCTGTTTTTCGGCCACCGCCGTGACCGCGGTTAACGCCCCCAGATCGGCAATGTTCTCTGACAAGGTCAGGGTGCCATTAACCGGATCGCCAGTGGAAATGGTATAGTTCCCGTAATAATCAATGATTTTCTGTGACAGTGCATCATATTTTTCATATTCTGAGGCCGTCCACCAGATATTGTAATTGCCCTTCTCATCATATAACGATCCGTTTTTATCAAAGGCATGACTGATTTCATGGGCAATGACGGCGCCAATGCCGCCAAGGTTTTTGGCATTGCTTTGATTCTGATCAAAATAAGGGGCCTGTAAGATGGCCGCCGGAAAGACGATTTCATTATTGGCGGGATTGTAATAGGCATTGATGGCCTGAGGTGTCATATACCATTGCTCCCGGTTAACGCCTTTTTTATACTCATCATATTCAAATTGACTGGCCGCCTGCTGAAGTCCAATCACATTGGACAAATAGCTGCCACTTTCTTTCAGCGGCTGTACCTGGAGATAATCGCCGATGGTACTCCACTGGTCCGGATAGCCAATTTTTAAATCCATAGTGTCCAGCTTCAGAATGGCTTGCTGTTTGGTTTCCGAGCTCATCCACTCCTGGGCGGCGATGATTTCTTTGTATTGGTCAACGATCGTTGCCACCATGGTTTTAACATCCTGCTTGGTTTTTTCATCAAAGTATTTTTCCACATAGATCTTTCCGAAATCCCATTCCAGAAACGTTTGAACATCATCAAAGGCTAGCCGTTCATCGGTTTTTTTCTCGGTAGAACCATCCAGTTTCATGGCCATTTCGAGTTTAAGATCCCGATAATCAACCGGTGCATACGCGGCCAGATCATTTAAGAGCACAAATTTTGTATACTCTTTAAGCACTGGCAGGTTTTCTTCGGTAAACATCGCATTGATCTGTTTGGCCGCATCCACTTCCTCAACAATATAGTGATCCTCGCCGGACAGTCCCTGGGCCTCCAAATATTTCTTCATGTCGATATTCGAGTAAAGGGCCAGCAGTTCATCATAACTATAAGCATTATAGTAGCTGTCCGGGTTATATAATTCGTCGGGCGCCAATGCCAGTGAGGCCACCTCACTGGCAAAAGCATAAATTGCTTCGGCATTTGTCCCGGCAGCTCCTTTTTCCTCGCCGCTGAGAACCAGCATATCCTGGATGTATATCTTATAGGCATCACAGTATTCCTGCATCGATTCGTTTTCCATGTATTCTTTGCCAATCAAATCGTCCATGGACGCAAAGCCAATCATCATCTTGTCCGAATTCATATCATCCTGATAATAACCGTAGTAAATCAGGCTGGACTGTCCGATGGATGATAAGGTGATCAATCCATCCAGATATTCATCCAGATTCCGGGCCGATTCAATCTGCTCAAGATAGGGTTTAACGGCGGTCAAACCCTGGGCGTTGCGATTGTCGAGATCGGTGGCACAGGCGTATAAATCGCTTATCTTCTGCTCGCTGCTGCCCTTGGCATAGGTTTCCCCGCTGTTTGACAAATCGGTGACAATCTCCTGGAGCTGACTTGATGTTTTTTCGTCCAATTCATAGAAATAGGTCCATTCACCTTCTGTTGCCGGAATGGTTTTTTCCTGGAGCAGCTCATAATTAATGGCGCCAAAATAGTCCTCTGACACAGTCGGTTTAGCGGTGGTACTGTCCTTTGAATTCACGCAGCCGGTTAAACTGCCGATTACCAATAAGAAAACCATGACTAGAACTGTGCTTTGAATCCCCTTGTTGTTTTTCATTTCATCTCCTTTGTATTTATTCTAAAAAGGCCGAATTCCGCAACGATTTTTTCGCTCTGGAAATCCGACCTTATCTGCTCTAACAGTTAATAACTCGTTGTCGGGGTCACGCCTCCTCCGCTTTTACCACGGGCATCAGTTTATAACCATTGAAATAGAACTGTATCCCAGCCATCACGACCAGCAATACAATCCCCGCCAGGGCGGCAATGGACAGAGATGGATAGGCGCCCTGAAAGCCTTCGGTTGCCATTAGCGATTGATAAATCCCAAAATATCCCCAGGCCACGGGAACCGGAAGGATAGCATTTTTAGTGATCAGGGTGATCACCGCCGACACCACCACGGCAACGATTAAGATAATAATCCCCCAATACTCAGCCGGAACGCCAAAGCCCTGCCAGTTGATACTAACCAGCCAGGAGGCGATATTCACCACCGTGGCAATCAATAGCCACCCGGTATACATTCCAAACGCTGCCGGTAAAAGCCACTGCTTCCCGGTTTGGATTTTTCCCAGTTGTAAGATCAATAAACTCAGAGTAATCGCGAAAGCCAGGATCACAAGTGCGGATACACCGATCCAGGTATAGGAAAAGCAGATAATCCAGAGCATATTGAGAATACTTGATAGCCAGAAAAGATAACTGATTCCATCGATGGCCTCACCATAGTAGGGATCTTTGTTTTTAACGATCATCATCACAGCAGCACTGATTAACAGGATATAAATTAAACTCCAGATGCTGAATGTGGATGGTGCCGGTGTGATTAAGGTCATATACCGGTCAGATAATTCCCTTTGGGACAGCCCATTGAAAAAACCGAAAGCGCCCAAACCGTTTATTACCAGGGTGCTCATTAACAGGATCAACCCGATCCAGGATTTTGCCAGTCGATTCATTACATTCACCTCTTCCTTAAATATATCTTATTATATACCACGTTTAATGGGAATTATAGTTCTAAATGCAATTAAACTGAAAAGTTCTTTTTCAAACTGTTTATTCCATCCACCTATTATGACATGGTATGACATGGGGACGTTTCGGCTGTCTCATCACTATGACATGGGGACGTTTCGGCTGTCTCATCACCAAATATCAACCGGTCATATGACAAACGAAACGTCCCCACGACCCCCTCCAAAAAATTCTTGTTTGACACTCCTTCTTCAGGGCATATAGGTTAGTAGAAACATTCCCATCATCTATAAAGAGAGGGTTTTATGGATACTCTGGTTTTAAACGTCTCACACATCTCCAAAAGCATTAAGAAAAAAGAAATTATCAAAGATATCAGCTTTCAGCTTAGAAAAGGTGAAGTTTTAGGTTTTTTAGGACCTAATGGCGCCGGCAAATCGACGACTTTGAGAATGCTGGTGGGTTTATCACGGCCCAGCGCCGGCACCATTTCAATCTGCGGACATTCGATTCGTGATGATTACGTCAAGGCTATGGCTCATGTCGGCTGCATCATTGAAGGCCCTGATTTATACGATTATATGAGCGGTTATAAAAACCTGGAACTATTAGGTTCGATGTCAAAGCATGTCACCCAGGCAGCGATAGATCAGGCAGTCACTCTGGTCGGCATGGAAAATCGCATTCATGATAAGGTACGCATTTATTCCATGGGCATGAAGCAGCGCATCGGTTTAGCCCAAGCCCTGATTCACAAACCCGATTTACTGATACTTGATGAACCCACCAACGGCCTCGATCCCCAGGGCATTCATGAGTTTCGGGAAATTGTCAAATCCCTGGCGAAAGACACGGGTATTTCGGTCCTCATTTCATCGCACTTAATCAGTGAAGTCCAGTTGATGTGTGATCGGGTCTGTATTATCAATAATGGCATGATTGTTCAAGACGGCACGGTTACTGACATGTTGTCAACCGGCGAAATCGTTTGGGTTTTAAATGATCCCATCAAGGGGCAAAAGATCCTCAGTGAGAATTTTAACCTGGCATCCCTGCTCAATGAGCACAACGAACTGATTGCCGCCATCGACCTGAAAGTCCTACCCCAAATCAATGCAACTTTTATCACAGCAGGCCTTGAACTCCACACCGTCTATGCCAAAAACAAAACCCTGGAAGATCTCTTCCTCAGCGTAACCAACCAGCGAACTATCCAGTAGAAAGGATAAGATGATGCTAATACTCATTCGCAATGAAGTCACGAAACTTCTGTTAAAGAAAAAATTAATTTTGATTATCGGCTTACTGATCATTTTTATCACCCTGCTTTCCTATGGACAACAATATACCTATGAAAAAAATATTGACCGCTTTGAAAATTTTTCCGGGGCTGGGACCTACGATTGGAAAAGCCTGGCCACCCAACGCCTGAACGATTTGGAAAATCGCCTCGATAGCCCCTATATTCCTGACAGCGGCATTGCCTCCACGGAAATTGAAATCAGGCAATTGCGTTATTTTATCGAAAACGATATTAATCCGATTACCCCCAGCGCGGTCAAGTTCAGCGTCGATTTTGTGGAACAGGGCATTTCGCTGCTGATTCCCCTGATCATTGTGATCCTCGCTGCCGATCTGGTCTCCGGCGAATTTTCAACCGGGACCATTAAGGTCCTGTTAACCCGGGCGGTCCCGCGGTGGAAAATTCTGCTGAGCAAGCTGATTGCACTGATTCTGATGACCACCCTGGTGGTCTTAATTATCGGTATTCTATCCGTTCTGATATCCTATCTGTTCTTTCGGCAATGGGGCTTTAATGAACCCGTCGCCACCGGTTTTAGCTTAATCGATGGACAATTAAACGCCGATTCCGTGATTCTGGTCACGCGCTTTCAGTACAGCTTATTAATTTATTCGTTGACCTGGTACGTGTCGATTGTGATTGCCGCGATTACCTTACTTATTTCCATTCTCGTTGAAAATACCGCCACGGCCATTGGGGTCTTAATGGCAGCCCTGATTGGCGGCCAATTTCTGCAGTTTTTTCTGTCGGATTGGGCCATCGTCAAGTTTTTCTTTGTCACTAATCTGGATCTCACCCGTTATTTAACCGGTTCCTATCAGCCCATCGGCGGGATGAGCTTGAATTTTTCAATCATCACCCTTGGCTTATGGGGGTTGCTGTCACTGATGATCGGGTTTATGGTTTTTAATCGCAAAGATGTTCTGGTATAAAAGGAGGCAACAATGATAAAAAAAATATGGCCCCTCATTTTGCTGTTATCCAGCGCCCTCATTCTTGTTTTTGTGACGGGCCTGATCACCGCGATTGCCATCACCAATGGCGGCGAAAAAAGTCAGGAAGAAATTCCTGCCCCCCCGGAGAATATTCAAACTGAACCGTCCAGCGCTGCTAAAAATATATTGGTGCTGGGGGATTCCATCGGCTACGGCGTCGGTGATGAACCGGATATGGGCATCGGCAAACGCTATGCGGCGCTGATCGATTCCGAAGAAACCATCGAAGTCACTAATCTGTCGGTCTCCGGCGCCACCAGTGCCGACCTGGCAGCACTGGTGGAAGCCCCTGAAAATGAAGCCTTTATTGCCGCTGCCGACTTAATTATTATCTCCATTGGCGGTAATGATTTAACAGGCATCCAAAGTGAGGATGTCCTGTCTTTGGATATGGCCTTTCAGGAAACCTTTAACACCTATCAGAAAAATCTTGACGCGACCCTTAACCGCATTCGCAATCTTAATCCCGAGGCCCAAATCGCTCTGATCGGTTTAAATAATCCTTATTCCGAACTCGATGTGCAAAATTCTCAAAATCTTTTGGAATGGAATTATAAAACGGGGCTGATCGCCGCTGCCGGTTTGAAAACGGCCTATATCCCCACCTATGACCAATTTAAGGATCATCTTGAAACCTATCTGGCAGCCGATCAGTTTCACCCCAGCAGCATCGGTTATCAGGTGATTGCCGAAGAGCTTGATCGAGTTTTAAATGGCATCGATTAAATGATTCATCGATAATTTCTTTGATAAAAGCCCTTCTTCTCTAAAATAACAAAGAGGAATATCAGAAGTTTTGATATTCCTCTTTGTTATTTCCAGCAAAATATTACTTATTTTATGTTAAAATTTACACGAATGAAAGAGGAGGACTTAATTTGAAAACAAAAATATTTAGACTTTTATGTGTGTCCCTCACCTTAATAGCAATGCTATCGGTGACGGGATGTACCCAGCAAGCCAGTGCGACCAAAGAAGATAAAGTTATTAAACTTGGAACCATGTCAACCATCGAGCCTTATACCACTGCATTAAAAGATGAGTTGATAAAAAAGGGGTACCAAGTCGAAGTGGTGATGTTTGACGCCAACAATATGCCGGCTACCGCGACTTCTGATGGTTCTATTGATGGCTTTATCCATAATCACATTCATTGGATCGATACTTTCAATAAAGAAAACAACACCGATCTGGTTATGGTCAAACCCTATATTTTCTATTACCCAATGGCCATGTATTCAGCCAAGTACAAGAGTGTTGCGGATCTTCCGGATGAGGCAACCATTGTCATCCCAAATGATCCCAGCAATATGGAATGCAGTCTAATTATGCTGGAGGAATCTGGTTTGATCACTCTGAATCCCAAAACAGGTGAATTTTATTCGACGTTGGACATTGCAGAAAATCCTAAAAGTATTCAACTTCTGCCTGCAGAAATCACGACAACAGCCAGAAGTATTAATGATGCGGATGCCGTTGTAACATCAGCAACCAGAATCAGAGCTGTCGGAATTGACCCCAAATCATACATCGCTGAAGACAAAACATCCAAGGATTGTCCGGTTGGATTAACCATCGATTCCAAATCGGTAGATGAGCCCTGGATAAAAGATGCAATGACAATTATTACTTCCGACGAAATGAGAGCCAAATTCGAAGAAATATTTGCCGGCTCATTGACACAATACCCGAAAACAAATGAATAAGTAAGACCTGATCTCAGTATGCGAAAGGAAGCCATTTTTGGCGGCCTTTTGCATATTTTTGTCAGAAGTGAAAGGTTATGACAATGATAAAAGCAACGAATCTCAAAAAAAGCTATGATTCCCTTAATGTGCTCAGTGATATCAATCTAACAATCCAAGCGGGACAGGTATATGGCCTAATCGGACGAAGCGGCGCTGGAAAATCCACCCTGTTAAGGTGCATCAATGGGCTGGAAAGCTATGATAGCGGATCATTAACGGTGGACGGAATTGAAGTTAATTCCTTATCTGATAAAGAAGCACGGGAATTTAAACGGGAAATCGGGATGATTTTTCAGCAATTTTCTTTATTAAACCGATTATCGGTTTATGAAAATATTGCACTCCCCATGAAATGTTGGAACTATAAAAAAAAGCATATTGATAAAAGAATAAAAGAACTGGTGGAAATGGTGGGAATTCCAGATAAACTATATGCCCGACCCAATGAACTCTCAGGTGGGCAAAAGCAACGGGTGGCCATTGCCCGAGCGCTGTCGATGGATCCCAAGATTTTACTTTGTGATGAAGCCACATCTGCACTTGATCCGAATACGGCCAAATCCATTATTACCCTTCTTAACGAAATCAATAACCAGCTTGGGATAACCATCGTAGTCGTCACCCACCAGATGTCGGTACTTCGGAGTGCCTGTGAAGAGATATCGATTATGGAAAATGGACTGATTGTCGAAAGCGGGCCGGTGGAAACTGTTTTCCTCAATCAATCCAGAGCGTTAAGTAACCTCATTGGCAACAAAGATTTAATCTTTCCAAAGAGTGGCGTCAACCTCAAAGTGCTATTGTCTCGCGAAACCGCTGAAAAAACCATCGTGACACAAATGTCCCGAGAATTGGATGCTGACTTTATGATTTTGGGAGGCGAAACGGAGCGCTATCGGAACAGTGTTTTGGGTTCGCTGATCATTAATATCCCGGTCGAATCTTTTGCTAAAATAACAAACTATATGGATTGTCACCATGTTGTTTGGAAAAATATTGAAGACGAAATCAATACTTCAAATGAGTTAGAGGAGGACAAACGTGTTTAATGGAGAATTCTGTGCCGAATGGTGGAAATACTTTAACGGAATTATCGGCCCTTCCATATTTTCCACACTGCGGATGCTTACCGCCACCATGGTTTTGGCATTTATATTTGGCTTTGCTTTGTCGATTATCTTAATCATAGTCAGACCGGATGGCCTGGACCCGCACAAACGTCTTTATAAGGTGTTGGACTTTTTTGTAAACATGGTCCGTTCCTTTCCGATTATCATATTAATTGTAGCGATATCTCCGCTTACCCGTGCTGTGGTCGGCACAACCATCGGTGAAAAAGCTGCCATATTACCTCTAACCATTGCAGCAACCCCTTTTATCGCCCGAATTTTTGAAAATGCCTTCGCCCAGGTGGATAAACAGCTGATTGAAGCCGCCCGTTCCTTTGGCGCTTCCAATATGCAAATCGTGTTCAGAGTCATGGTTAAAGAAGCGATTCCGTCTCTCGTGGCGGGTATGACACTCACAACTATTTCCTATCTCGCCGCCACCACCATCGCCGGAGCAGTTGGTGCCGGTGGCCTAGGTGCAGTGGCTTTGAATTATGGTTACCAGAGCTTCAATAATGTGATCTTGTATACAGCCGTAATTATTCTCTGTATTATGGCGCAAATTATTCAAGGAATCGGGAATTTCATATATAAAAAATTATAATAAAGGATGGCAACCAGATGAATACACAAAATTTAAAACAATCGGTTATAAAAATGAACTGTGCATTGACTCTAAATAAAAGAATCGTGGGAATTAAGTTTCTCTTTACTAAATCTGACTATGAGGCGGCTGATGTTGAACCGGTAAAAAAAAGAATGCATTATTGTGTCATGGTAAAAGCGGCCATGGCGGGAACCGGTTTTAAAGCAACCGGTGATGATCTGACCTGTATGGGTGGGGCTCGTGCCACCGGACTGAAAGCAGCTGATGATTTTAATAAGAGCGGACAGCATGCTCAGAAATTGGGATTATATCGCGATATGAGCACTGCTAAAAGTGTGCAGGATGGGATCTGTATTTGTGATCACCATGCTTACGGCATTATGGTTAAACCGCTTGAAGACTATAATCAGAAGCCTGATGTGGTGATGATGGTGACGAATCCCTATAATATTATGCGTGTCATTCAGGGGTATTCTTATTACTATGGTTTGCAGTCGAGTTTTAAAATGACCGGAAATCAGGCTATTTGTTCAGAAGCGACAGCTACTCCCTACCTGACTAATGATATCAACGTATCGATGATGTGCATCGGTACCCGCCATAACGCGGGCTGGAAGGATGATGAGCTGGCGGTGGCATTTCCTTATAATCGTTTTGAAACCATTACCAATGGTGTGGTGGAAACCATCAATATTATGGATAATAATAAAAAAAAGAAAGCCATCGAAGAAAAATTAATCAATAATAATATTCAGGAATTAAAAATAAGATACAATCATAATTATTATGATGATCTTCCCATGATAGATAAAGCAAAATAAGGTAATCTAATCGACATTGTTTTTCAACAGCCTCAGTGGGTATAAATGAAATGAAAGAAATAGAAGGTGTTTCTTTATGACAAAGTCAAAAATCAAACTACTCATTTTTCTGATGGCTGTACTGGTTTCCGCGTCAGTCTTTATGGCTGGCTGTAGTCAACAAGGCACAAAAGACACGGGTGGTGGTACCAAAGCGGCTGATAGCACTGCTGCCTTGAAAGAAATTTATGCTTTCTATGACAAAGTTCAACTCGGCCAGACAAAAGCGGAGGTGGATACAGCCTTGGGTGTAACGGCCAAGGAACCCATGACCGATGTATTCCAGTATACCGACACAAACGGAAATGGCGTCATGATTGGTCTGAGCTCTGTTTTTTCACAAGATGGAACCTCAAAAATTGTTTTTAATAAGAGCGTTGAGGGTTTGGAAGCTTACCTCATCACACTGCCGGATGATAAACGAATTACCGACGAACAGGCACAAAGCATTTCTGAAGGGATGACCTATGAGGAAATCAAAGCTAAACTTGGGGGTAATGGATACGAATTGTCCTCGACTCAGAGCATCGAAGGCAAACCGCAAATTGACAGAGTCTGGATGAAAAATGGAGTATCCATGTTAACTGTTAAATTCTCCGGTCCGGATAAAACAGATGTCGCGACAATAATTGTTGATTTTTAAAAATCTTGAATTTTTGAATGCCATGAAAGGTGAAGATCTAATTTAATACTGCCTATCAAAAAGCCGCTGAAATGACAGACGTTTCAGCGGCTTTTTTATGATTTTTAACAATCGCCTGGATTGCTCTTTCTACTTTATCGGAATATAGAATATAACGTTCATACAATTTTTCACTAGCTTTCTGGCAAGAATACGATGATAGCGTTCCAGGAATAAGTTAGGGGCAGGTTACCGGTCACATTTATTATATCACTTTAATAATGGCTACAGACCACGCCTCCAGTTCGCTCATGAATGAGGCATGATGGCCGGGAAAGACAGCTAGCTTACATCCGATTTGGGATTGTAGTCTTTCGCCTATTTTTGAAAGCCAGGTATGGTGTTCTATCGCATAAGTTCCGATGGCTATCACTATTTTTGTTTTGTTTTCTTTGAGTTTTTCCAGCTGTGGTTGGTAATTGGTGACTGGAAGAAGTTCATGTTTGATAAGATAATCGGTCGCTTGCTTTGATGGAATTCGTATTTCATGAGGCTGTTTCGGTTCGTTTTTAAGATATTTTCGAGCCTTTAATTCGGCTTTGATCATATCAAATGGAGGAATCTCAATTCCAAACATAAATTTTACAGCCGCCATCGAAGAACCACCCAGCTTTTTGCTTCGTGCATAACAGGATTGAAAGAAAGCTTGCCATTTTTCAGTTTCGGGAGCGAGTCTGGCTAAAGGAGCTTCATGAATAATTGCTGTTTTTACAACTTCCGGGAACGTGGCAACAAGCTCTAACGCAATGACAGCTCCACTGCTGTTACCAAAAAAGTAAGCAGAAGTTTCACCACATGCGTTTAGAACAGCTACAACATCGCGAGCTTGTTGAGCAATATCAAATTCATCCGGGAAGTTCATCGTGCTTCGCCCATTGGCACGTCGATCATATGTGATGACTTTATATTTATTAGAAATTTTATCTGCTAATGGCAAAAAAAGATCACCGTCTCCTCCACCACCTGCAATGTATACAAAAGGTTCGCCTGTACCTGTGATTTTAAAATATAATGTATCACCCTCAGTAATGACTGAACCAGTGATGCGATTTTCCATATTTACCTCCATTCATAAACCATGATATGACAAGATGGATCAATGACGAGTGATTAATTGAGAACAGTCTAGATAGACAGTGCAATCGACTTCATTGGAAATATTGTATCATTTTATTACCACGAATGAAAGATTAAAAATCTAAAAAAACGACCAAAATTGTTGTTTTCAATTTTGGTCGTTTTTGGGTCACCAAGCCTTGTCAGCTGCTGTAAAAGCGTTATAACTCCGTATAAGGCTTATCGAACCGTTTGTTATAGGCATTATTCCGCTTCAAATTACTGTTCCAATAAAGATTGGTGATACCCGTTTTCTCCAATAATGAAAAGATAAAATTTCGCATTTTATTGCTCTGACGCTTCCCGGCAAGCCGTCTTACCAAGTGATCATCAAAAGGCTGATCAATCCTGAACTGATCCATTAGCTTCATCACATCCTGCTGTTTTTTTCGATTCTGCTTCGGCGGCATCAAGCGAAACCCTTCACTCCCGGGAATAACAATGGTATCTGCCAGAACAAACCCCAGCTTTTTGGAAAGAATCCGATGATAGCGCTCCAGCACCTCAAGATGCACCGATTCAGGAAAACCGGAATGAATAATGAAGGAGACCTTCTTTCCAGCCATCAATCCATCCGCTATGGCCACTCGTTCAAAAAAAGCCTTCACAATCCCTGGCATGGCATCCACATAGAGGGGATAGATAAAAACAATGTGATCATAGGCGGCCAGGATGTCCAGATATTCTTGATGTTTGGGTCCCTTCATCAGCAGAATTACTTTATCCTGATCCTTCAAAAACCATTTGGCAATGGTTGCGGAATTACTCATTTCCCCTCTGGGCGATCCATTACATATCAGCAAATTCATAATCCTCTTCACCTTTCCCATCAATTATTTTGAAACTTTTCAGATCACTTCCAAAGTTCAGGGCTACCCGTTTAAAATAATCTTCAATCAAGTCGATCTCATCCCTTTCCACCGTATGGTCAACAATCAGTCGGGTGTGAAGAATTGGGGTCTTTTCATACCGCGGGTAATGATGAAATTCATTCTGGTAGACTCTGATATAGGGTAAAAAATTGGGAATGAGCCGATCCATGGTTTTTTTCAGGGTTGCAGTTACAAATCCGAGGCGCACATTGGATACAAAAACAAGATGATCGGTCTTGACAAAACTTTTTAAAATGTCCTCTTGCTCATCTTTGATACGGCATTCCCCCGGCGTTTTCAGCCAACAATCCCAGCACCCGAGACAATAGGCTATTTTTCGATCCCGCAGTTTAAAATAATCAACCGTGTCGCCTTTTTGATTTAAAACTTCTAATTCCTGTTCCAATTTTCTTTCCTGGGCCACTGTCATTTCTTCTGAATCAAACCCATTTAGTACACATACCCGCATAATCGCTTCACCCTGTTTTCCTTTCTATTTCACTCTCTTAGTTTCATCTTACGCCTTATTTGATCAAAAATCAACCTCCTGTTTCGCCTTCCGCTGGGTGTTCTTTTACCCCGCCAGATTATTAAATTGGCTGTTATACAAATCGGCATAAAACGTATCAGCTGCCAGCAATTCTTCATGGGTTCCCTTTTCAACGATGGTACCGTTTTTCATCACCAGAATCAGGTCCGCCGACTTGATGGTGGAAAGCCGGTGGGCAATGACAAAGCTTGTTTTTCCCTTCATACTCGAAAGCATGGCTTTCTGCACTTGCAATTCGGTTTTGGTGTCAACGCTGGAGGTCGCTTCATCCAGAATCATCAGCGCCGGATTGGCCAGCATCGCTCGGGCAATGGTTAATAGCTGCATCTGCCCCTGGGAAATATTTCCTTCTTCATTGGAGATCACCGTATCATAGCCCTCTGACAAGGTTCTTATAAAATGGTCGCATCGAGCGGCTTTGGCTACCTGGATGATTTCGGTCTGGGTGGCATCCATCTTTCCGTAAGCAATATTCTCGGCAATGGTGCCTTTAAAAAGCCAGGTATCCTGAAGCACCATTCCCACCATCCGCCTCAGTCCGCTTTTGGACAAATCTTTAATATCAACCCCATCGACCTTTATGGTGCCGCCATCAAGCTCGTAGAATCGCATCAGCAGATTAACCAGGGTGGTCTTGCCGGCACCGGTCGGCCCGACAATGGCCACCATCTCGTTGGGTCTTACGGTAAAACTGACATCCTCCATTAACAGTTTATCGGGATGATAGCCGAAACGAACATGTTCAAATGCCACAGCCCCTTCCGGCTGAGTAATCTGCTTTGGCGTGCTGGTTTCCGGTACCTCTTCGGGTTCATCCAAAAATTCAAAAACTCGTTCCGCCGAAGCCAAGGCGGCCTGCATGGAATTAATAAAATAAGAGGACTGGGTAATGGGATCGGCAATCTGATTAACATACTGCAAAAAGGCTTGCACTGTCCCAATGGTCATGGTGCCATTAATGGCAAAGATCCCCCCCACAATGGCCGTCACCACAAAACTCAGCTGGGTCAGAAAGCGAATTGCCGGATAGATGGCATAGATCACAAATTGTGATTTTTTGTTGGCTTGATACTGCCGATCGCTCAGCTCCCGTTCGGTTTGAATGACCTGATCCTGTTGGTTAAAGCTTTTGATAATCAGGTTTCCGGTATAATACTCTTCGATTTTTCCATTGAGTTCCCCTAAAACCTTCTGATTTTCATAGAAAACCGCCAGGGTTTTTCCGGAAATCCATTTTGTGGCAAAAACGCTCAGCGACATGGTTGCAATGATGATTGTTGCCATAACAGGGCTTAGGACAAACATAATGACAATACTGAACACAAGGTTACAGAGGGCATTAGTAAATTGCAACGCCCCGGTTTTTAGAACTTCGGCAATCTTATCCGGATCATTGGTGGTTCGGCTTAAAACCTCTCCGGTCTCATTGGCATCGTAATAATGCAGGGGCAGCCTGGTGATTTTTTCGCTTATTTTCTCCCGCAACGATAATGCCAGTTTTTCACCCACACTGGCCATGGTATATTCCTGGAGAAAGGAGATTAGCGCCCCAATCAGATACGCCATCGCTAACAATAGCACCGGCAATCCCAGGATGCCGATCAAATTTTCAAAACTGCCACTAACGCCATTGGTGCTGATGGCCTGAATCAGTTGATCCAGAGCTTTCCCCATGATGATGGGGGTAAAGGCATAAAGCCCGTTGCTTACTATTGCCGCCAGCAGAATGATCAGCAAGGCCCCTTTTTGTTTTAGCAACAGCCCCATTAATCGCTTAGCAGAAGCCTTTGAATTTTTGGGTATATCTTCCATTTCAGTCAGGTCTTCGGTATTAAAAGCTGGTTGCTTTTCTTTCTGCAGTTTTTTTCGCTGCTTTTTCATAAACTGTCAGCCTCCGTTTCACTGAGCTGAGACGCGACGATTTCCTGATAAACCGGACAGGTTTTAATCAGTTCGCCATGCCTGCCGATGCCTGCCATCCGGCCGGCGTCCAACACGATGATCTGATCCGCATCCATAATGGTGCTGACTCGTTGGGCCACAATCACCATCGCCGCAGCTGCCATCTCTTTTTTTAATGCTTTTCGCAGCAATGCATCGGTTTTAAAATCCAGTGCTGAAAAGCTGTCGTCAAAAATATAAACCGGTGCTTTTTTTACCAGTGCCCGGGCAATGCACAGCCGTTGCTTCTGGCCACCGGAAAAATTGGTGCCGCCCTGGGCCACCGGACTTTGATAGCCTTCTTTCATCTCAGCAACAAAGTCATGGGCCTGGGCTATTTGGGCTGCATGTTCCAATTCCGCAGGGGTTGCTTCACTGTTTCCCATCCGCAGGTTGTCGGCAATGGTGCCACTGAAAAGAACTGCCTTCTGGGGCACATAGCTGATCCCTTCTCGGAGCTCATGCTGAGTCATCTGGCGGATATCCGCCCCCTCCAGGGTGATCATTCCGCTGTCCACGTCATAGAGACGTAGCATCAGACTGGCAATGGTACTCTTGCCCGATCCGGTTCCACCGATGATCGCGGTGGTTTTACCCTGCTCACAGGAAAAGTTAATGCCCTGCAAGACCGATTCCTCAGCACCCCGATAGGAGAAGCTGACCTGATTAAATACCAGCTTTTTCGGATTAGCCGGGTTTCGCAGGGCCTGTGGCTGTTTTTGATCCTCGATTTCCGGAACTGTATCCAGTACCTCCTGGGTTCGATCCAGACAGGCCTTCATTTTCGGTAACATCACCATCACCATAGAAGACATGATTAGTGAGATCAATAATAAAATTGTATATTCTGAAACGGCGGTAATGCCGCCAACCTGAATTTCGCCATTGAGCACGAGAAAACTGCCAAACCATAACACCGCTGCCATACTAATCCCCACAACCGACCAGATCAGCGGACTGAACACTGCAAAGAGCTTATTCAGACGAATTACGTTATCGGCATAATTTACAAAGGCCTCATTGGTCCGTTTTCTTTCGAAGTCCGAATTATCAAAGGCCCGGATCACCCGAACCCCGGTAATGGCTTCTCCCATGATTCGATTAATGATGTCCAGCCGTTTTTGGATGGTTTTGGAAATGGGGCTGGCTTTTATAAAGATCACATAAATAGCCAGCATAAAAACGATCATAGCACTGATAGGAATCATTACCAGGGAGGGACTCACGGCAATGGTCATAATAATGGCTGTCACCGCAATAATCGGTGCCGGCAAAATCATTTGGGCAAACATAATCACCGTCTGCTGGACTACCGTAATATCACTGGTTGCCCGGGTAATCATCGATGCCGTACCAAAGCGATTAAAATCCCGGATTGACAGGATTTGGGTTTTGTCAAAAATCCGATCGCGCAGGTATTTTCCAGAAAGTGCGGCTAAATCGGCGCTCAGGTAGCTGGCCCATAAAGAAATCAGGGCGGACAATCCCACCGCAGCCAGCATCTGCAAACCCAATATCACAATGGCCATCAAATCTTTTTTGAGAATCCCATCGTCAATAATTTTTGCCGCAAAATAAGGCACCGCCAGCATACTGAAGGACTGGATCACCGTTGCCAGAATAATTAAAAACAGCATGACTTTTTTTTCTTTTAAAAATTGGATTAGATACGTCATTGATCATCCCTCCTGACTTGTTGTTTAATTTCAGAGTCGCTATCTTTATCATAAACGATACCATACCTCTACAGTCAAGCATTTTATGTTTTTTAAAAGAAAAATTTCAGATTATTAACAATACTCTCCAACGGTGCCAGGTTCAACTTAATATTATTAATCGATCCATAAAAGTTTTTTTTGTTGATCCTGGGGTATAAATTGAGAAACAACTTACTATTAAAATAGTGGAGGCATTTATGAGCGGCTATATCAGAGACAATATTTTCAACATTAAGACAGATCAGGAAGATGCCAATGCCCTTCATGCAGAAATCATATCCGGGGTTCGGTTAAAAGGTGCGCCGCTGATTATACTTTTTTGTGCGATTATTATTGCCTCTATCGGTTTAATCACCAATTCAACTGCTGTTATTATAGGAGCCATGTTGATATCACCCTTAATGAGTCCCATTGTTGCCATGGGTTACAGTATTGCTACCTATGACGGTAAACTTCTAAAAAAGGGAGCTTTAAACTTTAGCATTCAAATTATGATTGCATTAGTTGGAGCAACACTGTTTTTTTCTCTGAGCCCGATCACTTCTCCAACCAGTGAATTGCTGGCCAGAACGGGACCATCTTTTTTCGATATGCTGATTGCTTTTTTTGGTGGCGCGGCAGGAATCATTGGAATTTCAAGGAAGACGAAAACCAATGTAATCCCTGGAGTAGCCATTGCAACAGCGTTAATGCCGCCAATCTGCACCGTGGGTTACGGTATCGCCAACGGAAATCCAAATTATATTTTTCCGGCAGCATATCTATTTGCCATTAACGCATTTTTTATTTTGGTTGCAACCTTTGCGTTTTGTAAATTGCTCCAACTCAAACAAGCGGAGGTGGTCAAAGAACGGTTCAACAAAATCGTTAAACGGGGAATTATCATTGGGGTCATTCTCATTAGTCTACCTTTATTGGTTTCAGCCGGATATGTTGGAACGGCAACATATAACCAGACTGCTTTAACGAGTAATGTTGAGAATTTCATTAACAATGAAGTCGATACAGATTCAACTATCGTAATGAAAGCCTCTGTTTTTGAAGAAGAACAACGAATGCGATTGGATTTAATTGGAGAAAAGTATGACCCATCTAAAATCGCAGAAATTCAAAGTTCCATGGCTGATTATGGATTAGGAGATTATTCCCTGGAGGTTATACAAGATATTGAGACATCGCTTTTTGCTTATTTTCAAAATTCTAACAACCAGGGGATAATAGAAAATCGAATCGTAATCCATTAGTGAAGTGATTATGTGTGTCTAGGAAAATCCTAATAATCGGGATATCGACACGCATCACACCTTTTCTATTGAGTTAAGTGTGCCTGGCTGCACTTAAGGCATAGGTCTCTATATAAAATAGCGGAATATCGGGAAGGTTACCTTCTGCGCTGCCATTTTTTATAAATGATTGTTCTTCACTATATTTTTGTATTATAATATAGGTATTCACTATTACTATTACAGAAAGGATTACTCAATTGAAGACATACATCCATAACAATATTTTAGAAACCATCGGCCAAACCCCAATGGTTCGGATTAATCATTTAAATCCCAACCCTAATGTTGAAATCCTCGCGAAGTTCGAAGGCTTTAACCCTACCGGAAGCATTAAGGATCGTATTGCCCTTAAAATGGTGGAACAGGCTGAGGCCGACGGTTCTTTAACCAAAGATAAGATCATCATCGAACCGACCAGCGGCAATACCGGGATTGGTTTGGCCATGATCGCTGCCGTAAAGGGATATCAGCTGGAAATCGTCATGAGCGAAGCCGTCTCCATCGAACGCCGTAAAATGATTCAAGCCTATGGTGCGACCGTCACCCTGACCTCTCCTACCGAAGGAACCGACGGTGCAATTCGAAAGGTACGGGAATTAATTGCCGAATATCCGGAACGTTATTTTAATCCTGATCAATTCAGTAATAAATATAATAAACTCGCCCACTATTCCACCACTGCCGAGGAAATCTGGGAGCAAACCCAGGGGAGAATTACCCACGTTGTTTCTTCTTTAGGTACCTCCGGCACCATTATGGGTGTTGGCATGGGCCTTCGCCATCACAATCCGGAAGTGAAAATTGTGGAAGCCCAGCCGGTGCTTGGTCATTATATCCAGGGCCTTAAAAACATGGAAGAAGCCATCGTTCCGGCACTGTATCAACCCGATGCCATAGATGAACATATCATGGTTGAATCTGAAATCGCCTTTGATTTTGCCCGTCAAATTGTAAAAAAAGAAGGCATCTTTGTGGGCATGAGCAGTGGAGCTGCCATGTATGCTGCTGCCGAGGTGGCAAAAAAAATTGATTCCGGTGTCATTGTGGTGATCTTCCCTGACCGTGGCGAAAAATATCTCAGTACGGATTTATTTAAGCTGTAAAATTTAAACGACCAAATTGCTGTTAGCAATTTGGTCGTTTTTTTATAATCTCAATGTATTTCCTGTGATATGGGGACGTTTTGACTATCATATCACCAAATATCAACCAGGTCATATGACAAACAAAACGTCCCCGCGTCATAAGTCATTCTCTCCCCCTTATATTTGGTAAAAATAACATTGGAAATGGACTAAGTCCCAACAGCAAGGATAATTATCCATTCGATTACATAATTCCTTTATTAATCATAATACCAAAGAATTGTCTAAAGACCTTAATTGATAACTTTTGAAAAGTATTTAGATCATAATCTGTAAAATATTCTTTGTTTTTATAGTATTCAAAATCAGCCGGATAAACTTTTTGATTTTTTGAAGATGCTGCCTTAAACGCACTAAACCAGATAAGATAAGAAAACCGCGGTCTTCCCTGATTATTTTTATTCATTAATTTTGCAAACTTTAAAGTCGATTTCTTTATTTGTACTTCCTGATTTTTTTTCTTTTTGTCATTCATACCAGGTGAATTTAAAACACTCAGGCGACTAATGATATTTCCTCCTGAAGCCATAATTGACAGTGCTTTCATGGCATTTTTAACCCCCATATAACTGCCGCTGGTTATTAAAATCATGAATTTCTGATTGAAATATCTCGGTCTATGACAGGTGTATGCAAATCGGTCAATATAATTTTTCATCAGCCATGACACATTCGCAGCATAATTGGGGCTTGCCAATATCACACCATCAGAGGCTTCGATTTTTTGAACAATCCAGTCTCTGTCATCTCGTAGGGGGCATTGTTCCTCCCCTTTAGCAATACAGGTAAAACAACCCTTACACAACCCTAAATTCATATCTTTTAAAAAAAGATACTCATACTCGCAATCCGCTATTTGTTTATGGATCGCTTCGATTTTTTTCAATGTGTTATAAGTATTGGCCTTCCTAAGACTTCCTAGGATAACAAGTATTTTCATTTTCATTACCTCCTTTCACTAAATACTTCTATTGTAATTTAACGATCAATGTAGTTTTATGGCAGTGGCATGTGATTGTTTCTTATTTAATAAGGAGATCGATTAGTCTGTCGATTAAACATTCCCGCTGTTTCACATCGTAAAAATCAATTTCGGCACTCTCTATAAAAACATCTCTTCTCAAAAAAGCTGACTGAAGAGCGGACATCAGCATGTGAATAAGTAGATAAAGGTCCTGGTCAGATTTTTTTTGACCATATATTTCTCTCATTACAGGAAGATAGGCATTAATCGTTTGCGACGTGTTATCTGAGAAATTCCCGGCAGATAAGTCAGATAAAATCGATATTCTGGAAACGCCCCGGTTGCTATCTAAAAACAAGCACATTTTTTTAGTTAGAAAACGGAGTTTGTCCACTGGTTCCATAGTAAGGGCTTGATACAATTTATCAAAATTATTAATGGTGTTTCCGATCATTTTTTGAACACACTGATTAATCAAATTTTCTTTTGTTTGAAAGTGGTAGTTTATAAGTCCAACACCAACACCAGCTTTTGTGGCTATATCTCTTACTGTTACGCTTTCAATGGAGTGACATTCTCCAATCAATTCAGTTGTGGCATCTATAATTTTTTCTTTTACATTTTTAGCCATAGTTTTCCTCTCAGTGAATAATTGAACGTAGTATTGAACATTGTTCAATACTTATGATATATGGATTCATCCCGTTTGTCAACAGAAAAAAATGATCTATCTTTTGTCGATATTGATGTCACTCGCCGTTTTTGCGAATGTAAGCATTAAATAAGAAATAAAAAAAGCCCACAAAAAAGCAGGCTAATGATTTTGAACCTTACACCGTTCAGGTAATTCTTCGGATCAGCGCATCCAATAGGAACTGTCCGAAACACGATGATTGTGCCAAAAAAGCAGTGCGAAAAACACTCTATACCGGGATCAATACAATAGAATTCTATGAAATCTCCCAAAGTCAGAAAACCAATGAATTTAAAGAGAAGCATAAAAAAAGAGCCAGCTCTGAAGGGAAAAATGCGGAGCTCAAACGATTCCATGGACTAGGCCGGGCGAAAAGTTACGGTCTGATTTCGATGTCCAAGCAGGCAAAGC
>NZ_LGYO01000041.1 GCF_001263355.1 Acetobacterium bakii | reverse complement strand
ATTTCAGCACACCATTCTGTAAATGGCAGGGAAGCCTTCAGAATGAAAACTCGATTAAACTGGCAGCGGATACAAGCAAGCGGTTTTTCGAAGCAAAGGGTTTAGATCCGCAGATGATCGAATTTCTTTATCTCGGTCATACTATTATCCAACCCGGATCTTTCTTCGGCGCATCCTGGGCGGCTAACGAAATGGGATTAAACATTCCTGGAATGGCCATCAGTCACGCCTGCGCGACTTCCACCAACACCATGTACTCAGCTGCTTTGGCTGTTGAAACCGGCAATCTTTCAACAGCGTATTGCATGATGACGGACAGAATTTCAAATGCCCCGCATATTGTCTGGCCAAACCCTCAGGGACCGGGTGGGGAAGTGTTGTCGGAAAATGTCAACATGGACAACATCAACCGTGATCCTTCCACCGGTAGCGGTATGCTCAACACCGCCGAAAATGTTGCCAGAGAGTTTGGCTTCACGAGAGAAGAAGCCGATGAAGTAACCTTAATGCGATATGAACAATATGCCGATGCCCTGGCAAATGATCGCGCCTTTCAAAAGAAATACATGTTCCCCATCGAACTGAAATCAAGAAAAAGCACCATCATTATCAGCGAAGATGAAGGCATCTCCAAGACTTCAAAAGAAGGTCTTCAAAAGCTTAGAACGGTTGCTGAAGGGGGTATCCATACCTTCGGTTCGCAAACGCATCCGGCTGACGGGAATACCGGGATGATCATTACCACCAAGCAAAAAGCCGCGGCATTAAGCACCGAAAAAGTAACGGTACAAGTCATTTCCTACGGTTATAATCGCACCAAAAAAGCTTTCATGCCTGCGGCTCCGGCAGGTGCCGTACAAATGGCACTGGACAATGCCGGCATTGGCATCGAGGCTTTGGTGGCCATTAAAAACCATAGTCCGTTTATCGCCAATGACCTTCATTTGGGAAAAGTATTGGGAATCGCACAAGCGCGAATCAATAATTATGGGTCCTCATTGGTATTTGGTCATCCTCAGGGCCCAACAATTGCCCGACTGCTGATGGAAGGCATCGAAGAAGCCGTTATCAAAGGCGGCGGTTATGTGTTAGCCTGCGGATGTGCGGCCGGTGATTCTGCTGCTGCCATCATTGTAAAAGTCAGCTAGTTTTATTTCACACCAGGATGCGCCCTGAAGCATTTCATACTGGGCGCATCCCGGTATCACTGCTTGAAGATGGAATGTCTCCCATAGGCTGTGGCTGAGAATCTCTGGCGAAAAATTGTCGGGAAACGCACAAAGAGAAATGGTCGGGTGTCGGCTTCTGCATAGTTTAAAAATATTTGATGGTTTAATTTATGTATTAATTCGAGCCCATATTTAAGCATAATTTCTTCTGATGAGATAAACATAACAGAACTTCTTTTTTACTGAGAGTTCAAGAGAAAAAGGAGTAGAATATGAATAAATAAGAAAATCAATACATGGTATAATTGTGATAAGTAATTAATGTAAACGAATTCGGTCTGGCCGAATTATTATTACTGTTGTTTCTCGGTTGGTTCATTGTTTTGCAGCTGATGCGCAAAGAATAAAGGATGGCTCAGCTGCTTTATAATTCCGTATATATTGCCGACTAACAGCCAGAATTAGAGATTTCTGAAATGCTTTGATTAGCAATGAGTGATAATTCGGATATGGAATTATTGAGAAAAAAGGAGAGATAAAATGAGTTATTCATTTGATGAACGCCATAGATATAATGATTTGATGGGAACGTACATGACGTTAACTTATGACTCTTACAGTATCGTAATCCATAATAACCAGTTTATGAATCAGGACCACATAGAATTCCCACACAGTCACGATTTCCATGAACTTTATTATGTGTTGGACGGCCGAATGGTAATTATCTGCGATGGCAAAGAATTGGAACTTGAGAAAAATGACATACTTTATTTGGCACCCAATGTTGAACATAATATGAAAACAGATACCTTTTATGGAAATGAGAGATTTCTAATCACCTTTGAAATAATAAATAACAAATGTGATGACAGTAAAGTGACGGCTTTGGAATATCAAATTGAAGCATTGACTACTGTCTTGAAAAATAATAGCAAATACTCTGTATCAAAAGATACAAATGATGTGCTTGCATTGATAGATGACCTTTGTGGAGAGTATCTCAATAGCCAGCATTTCTATTATTTGAAGCTTCAGGGATTAATATCAATGATATTAATCAGTATGATACAGACTATACCTGTAGGAAAAGATGTCAGGCTCAATGATTATTTAGAATATGAAAACAGAGCACTTCTGATGACGAAATTTATTCATCACAATATAAGTGAAAAAATTACGCTTGATAAAATGGCGATAATTTTTCACACAACTCCCCGACATGTTAATCGAATATTTAAAAAGTATTTCAATACGTCCTTCAACAAGACTTTGATTGAAATCAGATTGGGCTACGCAAAAAGATATCTTGTCGAGTATGATTACTCAATTGAGAAAATCTCAGAGTTGATCGGATTTGATTCAGTAAGGATACTATATAAACTATTTAAAGAAAAAGAATTCATGAGTATGAACGAATATCGTAACAAGTACTTGCGTAAATCAAATTTTGGTTAGGGTGTCAAGCGGTTTGGATTAAATGTAACCGTTCATTAATAATAATTCAGGAGATAATCATGTGGAAAACAATACGAATTGACTCAAATAATAACACAATTAAATCAGAAAACTACAAAGATGAATATTTAGGGTTGGGCGGTCGAAGTTTAATCGCACAATTTTTAATAGATGAGGTTAACCCAACATGTGATCCTCTGGGTGAAGATGCTAAAATCATATTTTGCACAGGTATGTTTGCCGGCAGTGGATTAGTTTGTGCAAATCGCCTATCTGTTGGTGCTAAGAGTCCGTTGACCAATGGAATAAAAGAATCAAATGTTGGTGGAAGTGCAGCCGGCGCTTTGGCTGGACACAATATACGCGCTATCGTTATTGAAGATATACCCGAGGGGGATGCTGCAATGAAGATAGTTCTAATTCAATCCAATGGAACAATCAGTCTGGAAGATGCGTCACCGTATCAAGGGATGAATAATTATGAATTTGTTGAGAATATGCAAAATAATTATGGAGAAAAGGTCTCAGTGATTTCCATTGGTCGGGCTGGAGAAAGGCTGTACAAGAATTCTTCTTTGCAGGTAACTGAATTTGGCACCAATTATCCATGCCGCGCTGCCGGACGGGGTGGATTGGGATCTGTTTTAGGCTCCAAACGCATTAAAGGAATTGTCATCCAAAAATCTAATAAAAAAAATACGCTCGAATTTGCGAATCAAGAACAATTTAAAAAAATTAAAAAAGAACTCAATCAATCAGTAATTGAATCGTCAAAGACAAGCCCTTTTTCTTTAGTAGGAACTGCTTCTACTATCGATTTAGTGGGACCCGCAGGAATCATCCCGACACATAATTTCACTGGCGATATCTCTGAAAATATAGAAAATTTGAAATCGGATAAGTTCTTGGAATTTGTCAATAAAAATGGTAAAAACCAACATCCTTGTCAAGCCGGCTGTTTGGTTAAATGTTCAAACATTATCAATGATGCTGACGGAAACTTTTTAACCGGTGGATTTGAATATGAAACCATTGCGCTCTGTGGTCCAAATTGTGATATCTATGATTATGAAGCCATCGCAAAAATGGATCGGATATGTGATGATATTGGCCTTGATACCATTGAAACAGGAGCATCCGTGGCCTTGTGTATGGAAGCAGGACTGATCCCATGGGGTGATGCACAAGCAGCTTTGGCATTATACCAACAAATATCTGATGGGACGGATCTGGGAAATCTGCTTGGCCAAGGTACTGGGGAAGTGGGCAGACATTTTAATAGCAAGCGAATACCAACCTGCAAAAACCAGGCAATGCCTGGTTACGATCCGAGAGGTTCACTGGGTACAGGTTATACCTATGCAACAACGTCCATGGGTGCTGATCATACAGCAGGAATAACCTTAGGACCAGACGATCCAACCGATATTGAAGGGGCTGTTGCAACGTCCAATCTAATGCAGCATATTTTTGCCATGGCTGACAGTATGACATGTATGATGGCTATGGCAACCCTAGGCGGCCAACTCGATAAGGTGGCTGAGTTATATAATGCCATGTATGATGGGAATTTAAATCCCGACGACCTATTTGCAGCTGCCGATAAGACATTGCTTTTAGAAAGGGAATTTAATGAAAAAGCAGGTTGGAAACCAGAAGATAACGTGATTCCTGAATTTTTCAGAAATGAGGCATTACCTTCAACAGGTAAAAGATTTGATATTCCAGTCAAATTACTATCAATGAAAGTTAAGCAATGATCGTTTTTAATAATAAGGCGTTTGACTTTGTTGAAAATACAACAATTGCCCAATTCATTGAATTAATGAAAGATCAACTGATAATAGAAAATACAGCATTACTCATCACAGTAAATAATCAGTTGATATCGCCTTCGGCAATATATACAAAAATAATTTATGATGGCGATATTATCAAAACTCGCTATTTACCGATGGGTGGATAATTATAATTGGAAATTGAAATAGGAGACTCCCATTTGGACGCTAAAAAAAAGAAAACGAATCTGTCATCCGTTGGAAATACTCTGTGTATTTTAAACTGCTTTACTGTTGAACAACCCGAAAAACGAGTGACCGATATCGCCAGGGAACTGGATTTAGGAAAAAGTACGGTGAGTCGGTTGCTTGCTACCCTGGCAAGTGAAGGCTATGTAAAAAAAAATCCTGAAACTCAAAAATTCAGTTTGGGACTGCGGCTCCTATCGCTGGCAAGCACGCTGACATCCAATTTAGAAATCGTCAGGGAGGCAAGACCGGTTTTACAGCAACTGGTGCAGGAAACATCCGAATCCGCACAAATTGCTGAAATCGAAGGCAATCGGATGATTTATGTGGATCAGGTAAAGTGTAAGCAACCCATTCGTATCCTGGCACACATCGGCCGGATCAATCCCATTCATTGTACGGGTTCAGGCCGTTTGCTCCTGGCTTATCAAAGTGAGAAGCGGCAGCAGGAGCTGTTGCATGGAGAATTGATGAAGTATACACCCAACACAGAGACGGATCCCGTTAAAATACAAAAGGATCTGGAAACAATCAAAAATCAGGGTTATTGTATCATCACCAATGAGTTAATTGAAGGGGTTGTCTCCATTTCTGCACCTATAAGGGATTACCGTGAAAGAGTGATTTCAGCAATTTCTGTCGTTGGACCCCTCAACAGATTAACCGAGGAAAAAATTATCTTTTGCAGAAACCGTGTCCAGAAGGCAGGCCGAGAAATTTCGAAAAAAATGGGTTGTATCAGTGAATATTTTATCTAATAACCGAAACTGTTGCGTATAGAGGAATTGCCATGTTGTATGAAGAGTGGATAAAAGATATCATAGAAGTATCATAGCTATGAAATTTTTTGAATGAATGTATTTGAGGTAATTTTTTATGAACAGCAAACAGAACTTTTTTTTCACTTTGACGTATTCAATTTTTATCAGTATCGTACTCACCTTTTTCATGACAGCGGTTTTTGTAGGATTCACCGATGGTTTCTCAGAAGCCTATTTATCGGGAGTAGTAATATCCATTGTGGTCTCAACAGTTCTTTCATTTTTGGTTTCACCTATTTTGGAAAGGACCATTCTAAAAGATCAGGATATTACAAAAATCCGAATGATGGTTTTTAATTTCCTGCTGGCCATTGCTCTCACAGCCGGGGTGACATTTTGTATTCTTCTACTATCAAGCGGACTGTTTCCAGGATTTTTGGTTCATTGGCTGAAGACGTGGCTGGTAGCGGCGGTTATGTGCTTCATCCTCATTGAATTGACCGTTGAACGGTTTCAGCAGTTGACAGTTAGTGTGATCAAATAATCAATGCTGAACCTGTGTGAAAGAAACTAATTTAATTCGATCCGCTACTGGAAATAGGGGAAATATCTTAATCCAATGAGTTGGCGATGGAGCGATGAACGTCTTACTGAAATGCTGAGACAAAACAGCGAATACCATAATCTGGGAGAATTGTCTATTAAAAAGCGAAATCATCTGATCCGACAAATTCACAGTGAAACCGGTGGAAGTATCCGCCAATTGAGCCGGGTCCTGGGGCTGGGCAAGATGATGGTAGAGTAGGCATTAAAAGAATAAACAGGACAAACGAAACGTCCCCGCGTCATGAGTGACTAAAAAGCCAGCGACACTAAAAGTTGTCGCTGGCTTTTTAGTGTCCTTAATTTATTCATAAATTAGCAGCCTTTTTAAGATGTTTTGTTATTTTGGATTTATCTCGGGTAAGCTAATGCTATGCTATTGAGCAATGATATGCTGTTATTGTGCAATAGTTATTTAATGCGACTCACCAACAATAAAAGGAGGTGATAGTAAAAATTAGTAACATTGAGAAAAAAGCGGCTGAAATTAGGCTTTTTTGCTTAGTTTCGGAATTAAATCATTCAGTAAAAAAACAAAAGGAGATTTTGAAATGAAAAAATTGACAATTAGTTTATTTGCAGTGATTATGATGGTTAGTTTGCTTTTTTCATCAAGTGCTTTTGCATCTACAACTAATCATGATGAAGTCGATGAAATCGGGGTTACGTATCGAACCCATATCCAAAATCAAGGTTGGGACCAGGGTTGGGTATTTGACGGAGCAATGTCTGGGTCTGAAGGCCAATCACTGCAACTGGAGGCTGCGGAAATTAAGCTTGTCGGTGCGCCGGAAGATGCAAATATCAAATATTTTGTACATGTACAAGATATCGGCGACCAGAAACCCGATCGTGTAAATGGCGAACTTGCCGGCACTGTAGGCGCAGGGCTGCGTTTAGAAGCCATATCCATTAATCTTGAAAACTTGCCTGGCTATACCGTTATGTACCGAGTCCATGTGGAAAATCTTGGATGGCAGGAATGGGTTTCTAATGGAGAAATGGCTGGAACCACGGGAATGGGTTTAAGATTGGAAGCTTTAGAAATTAAAGTTGTAAAAAATGAAGTCGGGGTTACGTATCGAACCCATATCCAAAATCAAGGTTGGGACCAGGGTTGGGTATCTGACGGAGCAATGTCTGGATCTGAAGGACAAGCACTGCGCCTGGAGGCAGCGGAAATTATGCTTGTCGATGCGCCGGAAGATGCAAATATCAAATATTTTGTACATGTGCAAGATATCGGCGACCAGAAACCCGATCGTATAAATGGTGAACTTGCCGGCACTGTAGGCGAGGGGCTGCGATTAGAAGCCATAAGCATTAAACTTGAAAACCTGCCTGGCTATACCGTTATGTACCGAGTCCATGTGGAAAATCTTGGATGGCAAGAGTGGGTTTCTGATGGAGAAATGGCAGGAACCACGGGAATGGGTCTAAGATTGGAAGCTTTAGAAATTAAAGTTGAAAAATGCAACTAAGCCCCAAACGTTGGTCAGCCAGATGGAGCGGCTCTGCATCGCATCACCCATATAAATAGCATCTGATTTACCCTACTGCATGAGTGCACTGCGCAGGCTATCTTAACACTTGATGGTGCCTGTCGCAATAACTTATTGAGAATTCCAGTAGTATAATTGGATTTTATGTTGAATAGTAAACAGTGTGCAATAGAAATATATTGTGCACTGTTTTAAATTGCTTCAAGAGTCTTTGTACTCTTTTATAGTATCATATGGTCATCAGAAGAAATGAAGTCCCAATAAAAAATATCATGCACAGAATCAATCATCTATTCGGCCATTATTATCAGAAAAAAATGTACCAATAGTATAATATTATACGAAGAGGAGTAAGATTATGGAAGGAATAGAACGCTTTATAAAAGCACAGGAACATAGCTATCAAAAAGCATTACAGGAAATAAAAAATGGCCGCAAACGCAGTCATTGGATGTGGTATATCTTTCCGCAGATTAAAGGTTTGGGATACAGCTCTACAGCAAAGTATTATGCTATCCAAAACCGTGCGGAAGCTTTGGCGTATATGGCCCATCCGGTGCTTGGTTCTCGTTTATTGGAAATGTCTGGGGAACTGCTAAAGCTAGAAACCAGCGATGCCAATAAGGTGTTTGGCCAGCCCGATGATGTGAAGATGAAATCATCAATGACATTGTTTTACATGGTGAGCGGCACTTCTTTATTCAAGCAGGTGCTGGATAAGTTCTTCAGTGGTGAGCTTGATGTCTTCACCATTGATCAATTAAATGGGGAAGAAGAGAATGAATGAACATGACAAACGAAACATCCCCTTGGCATGAAATAAAAGCAGGCTGAAAGGTATTTTCCAGACTGCTTTTATGAAGGTTTTTGCGATGACACTTGGATTCACTGTTTTTTCACACTCGTTTTTTGTACGCCCTCATTGCAAAGATATAGGCCACGATCGTAATCCCGATGCACCAGGCGAGCGCGATCCAGATATCATTACCCACTGGCTGATCTGACAACAGTGCCCGGATGGCATCGACGATGGCGGTTACCGGCTGGTTTTCGGCAAAGGCGCGAACAGCCGGCGGCATCGACTCAGTCGGCACAAATGCCGAGCTGATAAACGCCAGGAAGATAATCGGATAGGAAAAGGCGCTTACGCCGTCCACGGTTTTAGCCGACAATCCGGCAATCGCCGCTATCCATGTCAAGGCCAGGGTAAACAGTGCGAGTATACCAGCTACGGCAAACCATGCAAGTAACCCCGCCGGCGACCGAAAGCCCATAATCAACGCTACCAGGATGATGACGGCAACCGATATGCCGTTGGATATCAGCGAGGTCAGCACATGTCCCCATAGTATGGTTGAACGGGTAATCGGCATCGAGTGGAAACGCTCGAAAATACCTCCTTGCATATCCATAAATAGGCGGTAAGCCGTATAGGATATGCCGCTGGCAATAGCAATCAGCAGGATGCCGGGCAACAGGTAATTCACATAGTTATCAGTACCGGATTGAATAGCCCCACCAAACACATAAACGAACAACAACATAAACCCAATCGGCATGATGGTAACCGTGATGATGGTGTCCACACTGCGGAAAATATGGCGCATAGAACGTCCCAGCATAACGCTCATATCGCTGAAAAAATGTTTCTTTACAGTTTCCATTTACTTTTCCTCCTTTTTGCCGATGACGGCGAGGAATATCTCCTCTAAAGTCGGCTGTTTTTCGACATACTCCACCTTCGCTGGCGGGATCAGCTTTTTGAGTTCTGCCAGGGTGCCATTGGCAATAATCCGGCCCTTATGCAAAATGGCGATTTGATCGGCAAGCTGCTCGGCTTCCTCCAGATACTGGGTGGTCAGGAATACCGTCGTGCCGCTGTCGGCAAGCTCTTTGACGATCTTCCAAACCTCAATGCGGGCCTCGGGGTCGAGACCGTTGGTCGGCTCGTCGAGGAAAATTAGCTCCGGAGTTCCCACCAGGCTCATGGCGATGTCGAGCCGGCGATGCATGCCCCCAGAATAAGTGGACACTCTGCGGTCGGCGGCATCGGTTAAGCCGAAGCGTTTAAGCAAATTGTCGGTAACCACACCCGGATTTTTGAGGTGGCGTAGCTTAGCAATCATAATCAGATTTTCCAGCCCGGTCAAAATCTCATCCACGGCCGCAAATTGCCCGGTCAGACTGATCGACTGCCGCACATTGTCGGGCTTTAATGCAACATCGAAGCCGTTGACGACGGCGGTTCCGCCGTCTTGTTTAAGCAGTGTGGTAAGGATTTTGACAATCGTCGTTTTGCCGGCGCCGTTGGAACCGAGCAGGGCAAAAACACTGCCTTGCTCCACCTCAAAATCGACGCCATTCAGAACATGAAGCTGCTTGAAGGACTTTTGCAGTCCTTTCACTTGAATTGCTTTTTCCAATCTCGATATCCTCCTTTTACTTTGTTTTGTCGGTAACCTTTTTCATGGCCTTGCTAACTTTTTGGTCAACAGATTCTTGATAGATGTCAGCGTAAGTTTTTGAATCTTTGATTAGATCGTCGCAGAAAGCCGCCACGTCACTGCCCGTCACTTCAAGCACGCCTTTCCCTAGGGCCGCACCCTCTTCAAAAAGATCGACAATTCCCGAGAGCAAACCCTTCTCGTCGGTTAGCTCAACAGGGCCAACCTTAAAGAGATATTTTTGCATCTCTCTATAAACAATCTGATAATCTTGGGGGAGCGATTTGACACGGGCCATGTGCGCCCGCCATTCTTTTTTACCTTCGATGATATCTTGAATTCTCATTTTATCCTCCTATTTACCTAATTTTTTAGCGATATTATTGTTGAGTTGTTCGCGCCATTTGTCGCGATAAGACTTTGCCCCTTCTTCGCCAACCAGCGCTGAACAGAAGCCTTTGATATCGTCACCCAAAACCTCTTGGACACTCTGACCGTCGGCCGCTGTTTCTTCGAGCAGACCCAGTACACCATCAAGAATTGGCATGAGGTTACGACCAGTGAAATCCGAGTGTGGCCAAAGATTGGTTTTAATTTTTTCCCATGCCGCTTGATAATCAGGCGGCAGCTTTTGGGCTCGAGATTCAAAAGTTTTCAATTCTTTAGTCATGTCGCTGCCAGTAATTGTTTCCCAAAAATTCATTGTTTATTCTCCTTTAACTCATTAATTTTTGATGATACGAACGCCCATTTTTCCCAGAACTTCTCAAGTTCCTTGAGCCCTGCACCGTTAAGCACATAAAATTTACGCGGCGGCCCGATATCGGACGGTTTTTTTTCTATGTTTACTAATTTTTTCTTCTCAAGCCGTACCAAAATGGTATAGACAGTTCCATCCACAATATCTGTGAAACCGAGAGCATTCAATCGTCGCGTGATTTTATAGCCATAGGTTTCTCCGCCGCTAATAATTTCTAGTACACAGCCCTCAAGCAGGCCTTTGAACATTTCTGTTAAGTTTTCCAGCACAATCACCTCCAAGCTATTCTGTATTACTTACTACATCTATATAGTATTACATGGTAGCTAATTTGTCAATAGTTGTTTTCTTATATTGATTTTTAAAATCTAACTATATCACCAACAAAAATTTTTAAATTTAGTAATTGTTTTTTTTTTTATTATGTTACCCGAATTTATTGATTTGAAAAGCTTTTTAGGAAGTTTTGCGATCCGATCACTTTGCTATTAAAATGAATTAACCTTATATGTTGCAACTGGACAGAAATACCCCTATAATAGGAATCAAAGAAACTGCCAAGAAGCGCTGATATCAGCAAAGTAATTCAAATTTAACGTGACTTAGGTTTACAATTATTTCAGATGGGAGAACTGTTATGGGAAAAGTTATTTTAGGTGTAACCATATCTTTAGATGGATTTGCCGAAGATAGTAATGGCAGCGTCAACACCCTGTATCCGGATCTGGATACACTTAGGGAAACGGAAGTAATGAAAGAATCGATTTTAACAACTGGTTCGGTTGTGATGTCAAAAAAAGAATATGAAATGGCGGATAATCCAGATTTGTATGCCTATAATTACGAATATCAGGTCCCGATATTTGTATTCACCGATAAAAAACCTGAAAAACATCCAAAGGAAACGGATAAGCTGACCTTTACTTTTATCACCGATGGCGTTAAGAATGCGGTCATCCAGGCAAAAGCTGCGGCGGGCGATAAAGATGTTAACATTATCGGCAGTGCAGCAACAACACAGCTTTGTTTAAACGCTAATTTAGCAGATGAATTACAGGTTGATATTATTCCAATCTTCTTGCATTCCGGATTTCGGCCATTCGATACCGTTAATTTATCAGTCCAAGTAGAACGAATTAAAGTAATTGAATTACCGGCGGGAAGAACTCATATCCGATTCAAATTTATTAAATAAAGCCAAATCTTTGAAGGTTAGTCGAGCCAGTTTTAATTTTAGTATATTTTTATTCAACTTATTATGATGGATGGCAGCCCTAGCATGAACAGGTTTAATGGTTTTTCAGGAGGAGTGCCGGCTAATAATTCACCATCGATTCCGACTCAGGCTTTATAATCATTATAATAAACGTAATAGGTTCATTCTCATCCAACTGTTTTTTCATACGCTGCAAAAACATGTTTGGCAACATTGACGGCATTTAAAACCTTTGGAAAACCGGTGTAGGGTATACATTGAATAAATGCTTCGATAATCTTCTCCGGTGTTATTCCCACGTTTAAAGCCCCGTTAATATGGACGTCCAATTGGGGCTCGCATCCGCCGGCGGTCAATAGGCTGGTGATGGTGATAAGTTCGCGTTCCTGAAGGGATAGTCCCTCTCGAGGATAGATATCACCAAAGGCAAATTCAATAATATATTTCCCCAAATCAGGGGCGATTTCCTTTAGCGATTCAATAACTTTTTCGCCGCCGACACCATCGATTTTCTTAAGCTGTTCGGTTCCAATTTCATAACGTGTTTGATTCATTTGTGATTACCTCCAAAATTCTTTATAATACTAGTGTAGAGCTTAGACTATAGTCTAAGTCAATCATTATTTTGAAAGGCTTTAAAATGATTATTAGCGAAATGTCCACACTGACTAATATCAGTGAGCATACCCTTAGGTATTATGAGAAAAAAGCATTGATAACCGTTTCTCGAGATGAGCGGGGAAGGCGCAGCTATGATGAAAATGAAGTCGAATGGATTCGTTTTATTCAGCGATTAAAAGAAACCGGGATGCTGCTCAGGGACATTAAAAAATATTCAGATCTGAGAGCAGCAGGGGATAAAACCATCCTCGAAAGATTGGAACTGCTGGAGGAGCATCGATTGTTTGTGCTTGATGAGCAGAATAAATGGGAGAGAAATCTTGATAACTTGAATAAAAAAATAGAATTTTATAAGAATAAAGCATAGGGAATGAGGTTACCCCTTCGCTAATTATTCTACAATGATATTTAGCGAAGGGATATCTCAATTAACAATAAAAAAACAAAAATTTTTAGACCCATAAAATAATGGCTCTAAAAATATTATACGAGGAGAGAAATGATGAATAGAATTAATGTTATTTGTTTGGGCGTTAGGGATATGACTAAATCCATTTATTTTTATCGCGATGGTCTTGGTTTTAAAACCGATGAAACGGCCGATAATCCGGCAGTTATATTTTTTAATACCACCGGGACTAAATTTGAACTGTATCCGCTGATGCTGTTGGCCGAAGATATCAATCCCGACAGTCCGCCGCAATTGAGTAATGGTTTTGCCGGAATCACCCTGGCCATTAATGTGAAAGAAAAAGTAGAAGTTGATGAGCTAATAAAAATGGCCAAAGCAGCAGGGGGAACGATTGTAAAAGAACCAACCGATGTGTTTTGGGGCGGATATCATGCCTATTTTGCTGATCCGGATGGTTATTATTGGGAAGTTGCCTGGGGTCCTGATTTTCAATATGATGAACAGAATATGCTCATTTTTTAGAATCTATCATTCATCAGGAAGTCTTTTATACAAACAGCATGAATATATTACTCCTTGTAATTATTTATGCTGTTTGTGCTGCTTCCTTGCCAGTAAGAACGCTTCATTTCTATTAAACACTGATATTAAAATGACGCACTTCTTCCATAACCAGAAATCCAATTCTAAACTACCTTTCATCATTGAAAGTCAATTAATTTAACGTCTTCTTTCATGCCAGCGGAAGCATGCGTTTGGGATTTTTGGGAAGCAGGGGTTAAACCAGGAATTGTATATTTCGAAATGCCACTTGCTACGACGGTTCCTGAACCATGATTACCTTGCAAATAACCTTCCGCCATGAGCTGGCTATAAGCTTCTAAAACGGTACTTCGCGAGACGTCCAGATCATTAGCCAAATACCGAGTGGACGGCAACTTTTCACCGGCTGTCAGGTGACCTTTGCCGGTATCTGTCTTGTGCCCTTTGCGTTTAATGAGGCCTTACAATATAATTTTAAAGCGATCCCTCTGAAAACAGTGATCTGTATCATCTATTACGGGAGTTTTGTATCATTTTTATCTTATGTGCTATGGTTTAGAGGGATTGAAAAGGTTAAAGCCAGTGATGCCGCCATCTTTACCAGTGTGGTCCCGGTTAGCAGCATTTTACTGTCAGCCATACTTCTAAACGAAAAAATACTGTTGATCCACGTGATCGGGATGATTCTGATTGTTATGGGAATTCTAATCTCAACCACCAATCACAAAAGCAAATGGATTAAAATAGAATCCATTAAAAAACGGTTATAGAATTTTGCAAGTTTAATATTATATTTTTATTGGAGGGATTAGGGATTTATGATGGTTAATAGTGATGAACAGTTTCCACACATAATGAGACAAGCGCAGTACTGGAAAGGCCCGGGGGTGGTTGATGTGGCAGTTTACTCACTTCTTTGTTCGGACATGAATGCCAATGGGTCTAACCCCGATTGCTCGAAATAAAAAATGACCCAGCGGTTACGGATGGAAACTTAATCACAGCTACCGGGATCGCACCACTGGAATTCACGGTGGAAGTCCTTAAAGCTTTGGGAGTTTTTTCGCCAGAAATATTGGAGGCATGGTATCAGCTTTATAAAACCCACAAATTAGAGTATTTTTATGCGCTAATGCGTTCGACAGAGTAGCGAAGGTTGTCTTGAAGTAACAAATTTCAAGCAACGTTCAGTTAACGTAAACAAGAAAAAAATAAGGTGGTGAAGCAATGAAATGCTGCATTGTAATACCGGAATAGATCTAAAAAATAATTAAAATATTTAGGAGGATTTGAAATGTCTATTCCGGAACTAAACTATCCGCGGACTGGTGATAAGCAGACCATTTATCTGAATGCTGTTATTACCAATCCCAATATTAAGATTGGCAATTATACCATGTACAACGATTTTGTAAATAATCCCATTGATTTTGAAAAAAATAATGTGTTATATCATTATCCCATCAATCATGACCAATTAATTATTGGTAAATTCTGTTCCATTGCCTGCGGTGCAAAGTTCATTTTTACCAGTGCCAATCATGCATTGAAGTCTTTGTCGACTTATCCATTTCCTTTATTTTGGGAAGAATATGGCCTTGAACAGAAAGATGTTACCCAGGCCTGGGATAAAAAGGGTGATATTGTGATTGGAAATGATGTCTGGATTGGCTATGAAGCCGTTATTATGTCGGGCGTCCAGATTGGAAATGGGGCAATCATCGGAACCAGAGCCGTTGTCACAAAAGATGTTGAGCCCTACACAATCGTTGGCGGTGTGCCTGCAAAGCCGATCAAAAAGCGATTTGATGATGAAACAATTGAAAAATTACAGTCGCTTTGTTGGTGGGACTGGAATAAGGAACAATTGCGTGAAAAATTAAATGATATAATGTGTGGGAATATCGGTCAATTATAAAAATAGGTGTTGTTGCGAAAACAATAAAAAGCGAGGCATTGAGATAGAAAATCTTGATGCCTCGTTTTTTATTGTTTGATAGAATGCTTTGTAGAAATGAGCGAAACAAAGATGTATAATAAAAATATCGGATTGGCGCGCAGAATTTGAATTAAGGTTTGCACATGGGATAACGTCACAGATTTAATTACAAGTCATGACTAGGGGGCAAAATGATAAAACAAAAATTAACAATACATGGGATTCCAGCGATTATTTGGGGAGAGAATTCTGCTAAAGCATTTATAGCAGTACATGGAAATATATCAAACAAATCCGATGATGTCATCGTGGTGTTTGCAGAAAAACTAACACAATTAGGATATCAGGTGCTTAGTTTTGATCTGCCTGAGCATGGAGAGCGCAAAGATGATCCAACCCCATGCAAGGTACAATATTGTGTCAATGATCTTTCTGCCATTATGGAATATGCAAAAATAAAATGGGATGATCTCAGTTTATTTGCGTGTAGCATGGGAGCATATTTTAGTTTACTTGCCTACAAAGATGATCTTTTGAAGCAGAGCATATTTTTATCACCTGTTGTCGATATGGAAAGAATTATCAATAATATGATGACGTGGTTTAGCATCAGCGAGGAGCAGTTGCGCACTGAAAAAAAAGTTGCAACGCCGATCGGACAGGATTTATATTGGGATTATTATTGTTATGTTAAGGAACATCCTGTAAATTCATGGAATAATCCAACTGCAATTCTCTATGGCTCAGATGATGATTTGTGCGAATTTGATACGGTTTCAAACTTCGTACATCAATTTAATTGCGATCTAACCGTAATGGAACATGGAGAACATTACTTCCATACAAAAGAGCAATTGGAATTTTTTAGGCGCTGGATGGAAACCCATATCAGTGTTTAAATCAAACTCAACCAAGTTGGAATTGTAAACAGCTTTGTATAAGCTTAGAAAACGAATAACAAGGGCAATGCCTATATTGGGTAATTATGAGCGATTCGTTTATAATCTCACTTTTGACCGATGATACAAAGACCAAAGAAATCACTGGTTGCCGTAGCCTTGTGGAGACCGGAATGACGCAAAAGCTCGGTAATTTCCGAAATGGTATAGGCGGCATTTAATGATGTAATCAGTCCGGGCCGCATTTCTTTGGGCTGTGTGGAGAGATAGACCATTGTCCTGATCAGAGGATGTACATCACGACGTAAATCGGTGATGCAATAACGCCCACCGGGTCGAAGGACGCGATAAATTTCATCAAAGGCGCGAATGGGGTTCTCCCATTCATGGAGGGAGCCGTTGGAAATGACTGCGTCAAAGCTTTCATCCTCAAAGGGCATCGCAATACAGTTCCCCAACACATAGCGGGCAGGAATACTATATTGGGCGGCATTTTTTTCGGCGAAATGAATCATCGCAGGACTGATTTCGCAGCCAGTAAGAGATGTCGGATGAATCTTCTTGGCTAATTCCAGACCCACATAGCCGGGCCCGGGGCCGACCTCCAGAACATCACCACCCCGGATGCCGGAAGCAATCATATTGTCCACACCGTTTAAGCCTTTATCCCGCATACGGCGGGCAAATACATCAAAGGTTTCGACCGTAATTTCATTTTGAATGCCTTCGTTGGTTTCAATTACTCTCGTTTTTATCATGTGTGTTAACCTCCTTTAAGGTGTTTAATGATTCTTCTGCCCAGCTAAGCTCGGCCTGATAGTGGAGAATGTGATGTTTGAAAATGATGTTAGCAGTGGTTTTATAGTCTTCAGGGATGTGTGCTAAAGTTTCGTTACAGTGAATGATAAGCACATCAAGGGTTTTCTCAAGGTTGACAATATGCTGATTAAGACTGTCCAGCAAGTCACTGTGGTCAAGTGAATCAGAAAAATAAAAGGTGCCATCAATGTCAAAGATCGGGCGATAATTTATCTGCAAACTTTGGTGAAGCAGTTCCTTAAATTTGTCTTCGCCAGTATTACTTACTTGATATACGGTTTTTTCCGGACGCGCGCCCTGTTTGTCGCGGTTAGCAAGAATCAGCCCCGCAGCTTCCATTTTTTCAAGATGATAATACACGGTGGGCAGCTTAATTTGAGTAAAATCCTCCAGCTGTTCTTCAATCAGCTTTTTTATCTGGTATCCGTGCTGAGGGCCAAAGCGCAGGAGAAGTCCAAGAATATATAACGGAATCATGTAATCACTCCTTTCTAATTAGTCAGTACTGACTATAATTATACTCAGTACTGACTAATTGTCAAGCATTAATTTTACTGATTTATTCAATTTTAAAACAGACATAGCAGGGCATAAAATGATAAAAAAATTAAAAATACATGGTATTCCTGCTATTTTATGGGAAAATAATTCCAGGAAACTATTTATTGCTAAGCATGTAAATATGTCAAGCTTAGGGGGATAGAGCAGATGTTTACGAATAATTTAATCAATAAAGCCATCGATTATATAGTGGAAAATTTAAACGAGGAAATCTCCATCGATGATGTTGCCGATTACTGTCATATTTCCAAGTATTATTTTTGTAGAGTTTTCAAAGCCGAAACAGGTGAAAGCATTTATGGGTTTATTAAACGTTTAAAAATGGAACAAAGTGCCATCGAAATGAAGCTCATCAAAGATAAATCCATCACGGATATCGGTGTTGCCTACGGATACAGTTCATCGAATTACAGTTCAGCCTTTAAGAAGCACCATCATGTTTCCCCTGGGGAATTTCGAAAAACTGCAAATAGCAGCGGTGCCGCCCATCCTTTTATTCTGGATAAGAAGTTGACCTTTCAATCATTTGAGGAATACGAACAACAGATTCAAATAAGATATTTGGATGATTTTGTGGTCATCTATGAACGGTATCTTGGAAATTACCTTGATCTGGGAAAGAATTGGAACGAATTCACAGAAAAATATAAAGATTACATGAACGAAGACACCTTGATGATTGAGCGCTTTTACGATGATCCATCCATCACAAATGTAAAACAATGCTTATACGACATTTGCATGACAGTTGATAATAATAGCACCTTTGAAAATGCAATGACGATTCAGAGCGGAAAATTTGCCGTTTACAGCTTTGATGGGTTGATCCCGGATATTTTCGAAGCGTTTCAGGGCGTATTTAATATTTGGATGCCAAACAGCGGTTATGAAATGGATGAACGGTATGGACTTAATATTTATCGCAAAATCGACCGAGAAAAGCAGCATGTTGTCATGGATTTATGCATACCAATAAAATAGAGCAAGAATTCAGAAGTATAATAACAGGCTTTCTTATATAATCATAACTGTCATAGAAACCGTGTTGGTCTGAATAGAAAGCTGCTTTATGCTCTTTGGCAATTAGAGGGCATAAGAAAATTTGTACTAACAACAGTCGATCGCAATAAAATTAAAATATGGAGGTTAAAAAATGTTTGATATTAGAAAAATTCAGGAGCAGGTCATTTATGCGGCGGTTAAAGAAAAGAGCAATGAAGAAACTGCAAGAGCAATCATATCCGGACCGGATGAACATGGTAAAACCGAAGATAATCCTGCATGGGTAAAATCGACAATGAAGCGGTTGGAAAACCAGTTTGATCAATCGACCGTTCATCAGATTAGAAGGAACTGTCAGTGTAGTTACGGCATGGATGAAAAATTGGCGCTTGTCAAAGAACTGATAGAAGCATCTTCGAGCATGGAAGAATTTGGCAATCAGGAAAAGGCAAAAGCGGCGGGACTGTTTTGTAATAATGGGGAACTCTATCTCCAATTTCCCTTTTGTCCATGCCCGATGCTTGAAGGGGTTGATCGTCTGGAGACAGATACCTGGTGTCAATGCACGACTGGTTACAGTAAGGTTCTTTTTGAAAAAGCGTTCCAGTGTCAGGTTGAGGTGGAACTGCTGAAAAGCATCAAAATAGGTGATGAAAAATGCCTGATGAAGATTATTCCGGAAAATGATATCTGGAAATAAGTATCAAAGAACCAGCCGGAGAAATCTTAAAAGATCGGAGGGATGGTTCTACATCACGGCAGGAAAGATATCGGGGATGCTTGACATATCATATTATAAATTTGGTAGCTGGGATATATGATAGTCAAAACGTCCCCACGTCATAATTTACTTATTCTTTTTAACTGCTAAAACAGTATATATCGCATCATTGATTTTAGTTTTCTTCACAATTTCAAAGCCAATTAATGACAATACTTTTTCGAGATCTTCGGAGCCAATACGAATAGACATTGGCGGTCCTTCTATTATCAAGTCGTCCTTTTCATACTCCAGACATAACAAATGCCCTCCTGGTTTTAGTACCTCAACGATAGTTGCGAGTGCTTTTGTCAGTGAACTGACTTCGTGGAGTATTAAAGATGCCATAGCAAAGTCAACACTGTTATTTTGAAGACTTAAGTTCTCAATATAATCTTGAATCGGTTCAATATTAGTAAGTCCTTTTTCCTTAGCCTTATCTGCTATGACGCTGAGCATGCGTTCATCAGGATCCATAGCGTAGACTTTGCCAGAGGTGCTTTCGGCCATTGGAATTGTGAAAAAACCTGAGCCGGCACCGACATCGAGTAAAGTATGGTTCTTTTGAATGGGCATTTGGCCAATAAGTTCTTCGGGTGGTACGAGACGCTCCCTTTGCCTGCTGTCTAAAAAGGCAACTTTGGTTAAAAATTTTTGATCCGGTTGGTTGTCATGTTTCATGTGATTCATAATAAGACCTCCTATAAAATATAATGCAGACTGTAATTATCTATAATTGTGTTAAAAAATGAGCAGTTAGAGCTGCTTATATTTCTTGCTCATTTTTCAGACAACGTCGTAAATACGTTTTTCTTTAAGGTAGTTCACCATTTTATCTTCGGCATCTCTCATAACCTTTTCTATGGGACAAGCACGATTCTCGTCCATTTCACAAGTGAACAGCGCTCCGCTGCCCTCAGTGGCTTGAATGACGTCATAGAAGCTTATTTCAGTCTTAGGTTTCCTAAGACTATAACCGCCATTTACTCCAGGGCTAGACTGAATAAGATCAGCCTTGACTAATTGAGTTAGTATCTTGGACAGGTAGGTTGGTGATATATTCATGTGACTGGCTAAAGGCTGAAGACTTAAATTGTCTTTGCCATCTTGCTTAACCAAATAGGCCATTATGTGCAAAGCATAATCCGTTGCTTTCGTATATTTCATAGAAGTTCCTCCACAAAGATAATACAGACTGTATTTGTCTTTAATTATACGTGATTGATTTTACTTTGTCAATAACAATTGTTAAGCAATAATCAATTATCTGACCAATGGCAGTTTTAGCGTGTGACAGCAAAACGAGGAGATTTCCTATCGAAGAGGAAAGACACTATATAACTTTTAAATTTTAAAAATTATATAGTGGTTGTAATTTCGAGAATAGAATCAGTGATCCCATTATAATACAAGCTGCTACACCATATAAAAGGCTCGGACTGAATGAATATACTGCTGCGGCTACAAGAGGAACAAGCACTCGGTAAGCCGACTGCAAACTCTGATTAACACCTTGCAATTTTCCTTGGCTACTTTCGTCGACAGACTGTGAGAGTCGTCCGTTGTAGGTCGGATCGAATAAGCCTTCGCCCAGCGTGATACTCATGACCCCAGCAATAATAAGTAGGGGATTAGGGCTATGAGCACTAAGTGTTATTAGCCCCAATCCCAGTGCCAACCCGCAAAGACCGGCACTGCCAATAGCTCGCTCGCTGAACTTTTTAAGCAGACGCGGTAATAATACCGCGCGCGAAATAATATCGCAGGCGCCAATAAGCGTAAACAGACCACCGATAAGCGCCGGCCCCCAGGCGAAAATATCTTTTAAGAAGATGCTGAAATTGAATTGATAAATTTCTAATCCCACATAGAAGAACCCTCCGATGATGATAAGCACTGTGGTCTCTTTTATAGTGAAAATATCTTTGAACTGACCGAAGAGATTGAAACTTTTTATGGATAAATGGGTTGATCTTTTTTCGGGAGACAATGATTCTGGCAGAAAGAAATAGGCGCAAATGAGGGAGAGCAACATGATCCCGGCAGTAACGAAAAACGGCAGCTTAATTGAAATAGCACCAAGCGGACCGCCCAGGGCAGGCCCGATCATACATCCGATTCCCATAGCAGCACCGATATAGCCAAACCATTTTGCGCGTTCCTGGGGCTCGGTGCTATCAGCAATGTAAGCAAACAACGTACTGATATTGCCGGCTGTTAAACCATCAATGATGCGACCCAGAAAGAGCACCCACAGCGCTCCACCGATTCCAAACAGAATATATCCGATCACAGATCCGAGTAAACTGATGATTAAAATCTTTTTTCTGCCGTAGTGATCGCTTAAAGCCCCGAGTACCGGCGCGGCCAAAAAAGTGCAGGCCGCAAAAACTGATGCCAGGGCACTCATTCCGATAACAATTTGCGAAACGGACAAGTAGCCGTCAAGTAAAAATGGCAATAGTGGCAATACCACAGTCATCCCGATGCCATTCATCAACACAATCCCGACAATGATCCATAAAGAATTGATACGCATATAAAATTCCACCTCGTTAAAAATATTTATGTTTCCTTGGAAACATAAATATCCTATCACTTTATTGTTTCCTTGTCAACAATAAAAGAGGACTGTATCAAACACCAGTATTGCAGCGATTTAATACAGCCCCTATAGGCTACTTTTTAATACAAACCTATTTTTTAAAATCATTTCGATTTGATATATCGATACCTTGCTTCATTATTTCTGCATCCAAATGTCTATTATACTTTTCCGCGAAGCTAAGCATGATATCAAATTGTTCTTCGGTTATCTGCTCAAAAACCGCTTTATCCCGCTCTTGAAACTCATTGTGCAGATCCTCATGGAGGTTGAAAATTACTTTCCCTTGCTCAGTAAGCCTAAAGTAGATTTCTTTCTTGTTGTCTGGTTTTTGATAGCTTTCGATAATGCCTTTTTCGATGAGCTTCTTAGTGAGTTTACTGATGGCACCCCTGGTCATATAAAAGGACTCCGCAAGTTTTGTTACGTTGGGATCTTCATTTCTGCCAATGTATTCGATGCAATGAACTTCAGAAGACTTATAACCCTTAAGACTTTCTTCCATCTTAGACTTATTAAGCCAAACCATCTTATTTAATAAGTCCCTGAAACCGATTATGACCTGTTCTTCTTTATTCATGGACTGTCCTCCCATCCGTTGATTGCTGTTATAATAAGCCTATTGGCGAACGTTTCATTTAAATGAAAATGCCAGGCGTTGAGACTGTCTAGATAAAGAATGACCCGCCCAGATCGCAAAATAAGCTTAAATTAGTTTATTTAAAACTGTATAATGCAAAATACAACCATCACTGTTTCTACTATAATTATACCACATATAAATTTGTAAATATAGACTGGTTGTTCCCATTTGCTGCAGCTATAATGATGATACGTTACTGGCTTTTCTGGAGGTATCATTATTATACAAGCAGAAATTGCCAAAGGAGGAAAATGAATGAATTCACTTGTTTTAGAATTTGAGGATATTGACAAAAAAAATTATGGCGGTTGGGGGCAAAGGCGCGAACCTGGCGGAACTTTCCAGCATTGAAGGCATCAGCGTACCGGAAGGCTTTTATATTTCCACTGAAGCCTATGAACGAATAATAGGAGAATCATCGTCGATTAGTGACTTACTGAATCAATTATCGTATCTCCAACTGGAAGACCGGGATAAAATCGGGGAACTCAGCGGCACGATTCGCAGGGTCATCGAAGAAATTGTCATCCCCCAGGACATCAGTGACAAAATCACTCGCTTCATCATCAGGTTTGGTGAAAAAAAAGCCTATGCCATACGGTCCAGCGCAACCGCCGAGGATTTGCCGACGGTCTCTTTCGCTGGTCAGCAGGATATTGAATGGTGTTTGGCTTATGGGTCTTGCTAATCATCCCTTTGTGCTAATAATTTAGGATATTATAGTTGACAAAGTTCAGCAAAATCGTTATGATATATATATAAAATATATAAAATATATAAAATATATAAAATATATAAAATATATAAAATTTTTATGGTGCCTTGTAAAAGGAGAATAGGGAATCAGGTGTGAATCCTGGACGAACCCATCACTGTGAATGGTTTTGTTTCTGCAATTGCCACTGGAAACGGGAAGGCGCAGAACCAGATAAACCAGAGTCAGGAGACCTGCCAGAAATTATAATAGTATGAAACGACGGTAAAGTTTCGGCTATCCAAGGGATTACCCCCAGGATAGCCGGGACTTTCTTTGCGTGTAGGCATAAAGCCGTGCGTCGAATTGAATATAAAAAATTGTGAGGAAGCTCGCTTACGCACAGGTTTTTATATTCAATTCGGCATAGGGCGTAGCCCGCGACGAAGGTCGCAGCATAGCGAAGACCGAAGTGCACGGCTTTATGCCAAACGGCAGTAATTCGTGCGGTAAATTAATTCAATACAACACCCACATCATTCCAAGAATACGAGGCCATCCAATGAAACCCATCATCCAACTGGATCTGAAAGAGCTCACCTTCCCAGGTGTGAAGGAGCCGGCGCTTAAAAACATCAAACTGAATATCAATGAAGGGGAATTCATTGCCATTACCGGAGGAGCCGCTTCGGGGAAATCCCTTCTGCTCCATGCCATTACTTCGGCAGCGCCCAAGTTTTATCCCTGCCAGCTATCCGGTACGGTAAAGCTGGCTGACAAGGATGTATCCGAAATCCCTCTTTTCCAAATGGCTGACTATCTGGGCTATATGATGCAGGAACCCCAAAACCAGATGGTGTGCCGACGGGTTGCCGACGAGCTGGCCTTTGGCATCGCCAATCTTAATCTGAGCCCCGAAGAAATTCGGAGCCGGGTGAATGAGATCATGGACTTTCTGGGAATTCGGGCCTTTTCAGACCGGTTTACCGATGCCCTTTCCGGGGGACAGGCCCAGAAGGTCGTGCTGGGGAGCATCCTGGCGATGCAGACACCGATTCTGCTGCTCGATCAGCCCACCGCTGAACTGGATCCCAAAACCAGCTCGGAGTTGTATCGTCATCTGGGGCAGTTGAATCGCGAGAAAAAAGTGACCATTCTGGTAGTGATGGACAAATCCGGCGAGGTTTTAAAAGACGCCCACCGGGTGCTGGTAATGGAAGCGGGTACGGTGAAAGATTTTCTGCCGGTTGTCGACTATCAGAAAAAATATGGCTTCGGAAAAAACAACCGGCATGCAGAACCCATCAAGGTGGATGAAAATACCGATGTCATCACCCTCGATGGGGCTTCTCATACCTACAAAGGCAGTATAACCGGATGCCATCCCCTGGATTTCAATCTGAAAAAAGGGGATTTCACAGCGGTCATCGGCCAGAATGGTTCGGGTAAATCCACCATGCTCAAGCTCATCGAAGGACTGGTCAAACCAGCCGCGGGCAATGTGGAATTATTTGGTACCCGGGTGACAAAGAAAAATGTGGGAGCACTGCGGCGGCGGATCGGATTTTTGTTTCAGAATCCTGATGATCAGATTTTCTGCAGCTCGGTGAAAGAGGAAATCGGCTATGTACTGAAAAATAAAAACCCTACTAAAGATCTGACTGAAGAAGAGTCAAATCAAAAGATTCAGGAAACCCTTGTTCTCATCGGTTTGGACGGTCTTGAGGAAATGCATCCCCAGCGGCTGAGCCGGGGCCAGCGTCAGTTGCTGGCGCTGGGATCAGTAGTGATCAGCGATCCGGAGCTCATTATTGCCGATGAACCCACCTCCGGATTAAATGGCCCGCAAAGCCAATTGGTCATGGAAAAGCTGGCCCGGCTCAGCAGCCAGGGCATCACCATTTTGCTGGTGACCCACGATTTAGCCGAGGCCAGGGACTTCGCCAACCGGATTGTGGTCATGCATAACCATGAACTGGTCATGGAATTTGAAGCAGCCAAAATGGATAACTATATCGAAGACTTAGTCCGACTGGAACTCATAGAAGGAGGCGATTTGAAGTGTTTAAACTAAAAGACCTGGACCCAAGGCTCAAACTGACCTGGTGTCTGTTTCTGGTTTTTACGGCGTTGATTTCGAGAAGTATTGTTCTCAACGGCATCTTACTGGGGTTGATCCTCGTCAGTGAACTGCTTTCCGAAAAAACCCTGAAATCCTTTAAACTGCTGTCAATCCTACTGCTTATTATCGGCACCCAGGTATTGATCATTAACCTGATCTTTGGCAGAGAAGGAGACCTGCTATATTCTTGGGGAATCCTGGAGATTTACAGCGGCTTTATCACAACCTCCATTCTGGCCTTTTTAAGAATCGGCATCATTTCATTAAGTGCCTTCCAGTTCGGCATTCATACCGACACCATGGACATGGCTCAGATGCTCATTCATTGGGGCATCCCGTACCGCTATGCCATGCTGGTGCCCATGACTGCCCGGTTTTTCCCGGTGATGATTGGGGAATACCAATCCATTTGTGACAGCCAGTCCGCCCGAGGCGTGCCCTGTGATACAGTAGTTGAAAAGCTCCGGAATCTGCCGGCTTCTATTTTACCCTTGATGTACCGGGCCATGCGGATATCCAACGATGCCGCACTTTCGGTGGAGCTCCGAGGTTACGGCCGCTATGCATCCCGGATCTTTCAGAAAAAAATCAACCTGCACCCCATAGAAGGCGTCATGATTATTTGCCTAATTATGAGCTTCGGCGGGGTAGTGATTAAAACTATTTTGTAATGGCGGTAAAATTGTCAGTTCAAAATTAAAATAAATTAGAAATAGGTCATTGCGAAATTTAAAAGAATCGAACATTGGCTGCTTTAATGTCAGTTTTCACAACCAGAAGAAATCGCAAAGCGAATTTCTTCTGGTTCGCGGCCAGTCGCCAACTATAAGCAAGCTTGTGATTGTTTCGTGTAAACTGGCAGCGAAGCTCACGGCACTGTCGCAATTATCAAATATATTAAAAAAACAAAGGAGAATAAAATGGAAAAAGAACAAGCAATTGGAAGAAACAGTATTTTTAGAACCGATACCAAATCTTTAATTGGTGCAGTTGTAATGGGGGTTGTATTTGTTATTGCCTGCCAGGTTACCGGCCAGATTGATAACATGCTGCCATGGGGAAAAATGGGGATGTACCTCATTAATGGAACAGTCTGGGCATTTTTTACAGCCATTTTGACCCTGCTTTATAAACAGCCCGGCGGTCTCATTGCCGCAGAAGTGGAAGCCGTGATTTCGGTTATGTATTCGCCATTATGGATCGCCTTTATTTTTGCCAACGGCATCGCATCCATCTGGGTATCCTTCGTCGCTGCCAAATATGACATGACCAAATGGTCCCATCATATTATGGCTCAGGCAGGGGTTTGTGTTTTAGGGAACATTATTGTTTCAATCGGTCTGGTTTTCATTCTTGGTCTGCCAGTCAATGTGGCTGCCATTGAAACCCTGATTCTGATAGCAGTAACCTGGCCATTAGCCACCATCGCCACAAAAAAAGTTTATGATGCATTATTGAAATCAGGTATGGTAAAATAATCCTTATAAGCTTATGAATACTATTGATGAAGTACCCCGTACCGACCAATTGTTAATCTGTTGTTTGCTGCAGGATCGGACAGGCTATCGCCTGTTCGCCCTAATGCAAACAACATGATGTAACAATCGTCAGTTTTAATATTATAAAACTAAATAAAGAAAAATTGAATGCTTTGGTATCTGTTTTTTTAAAATGGATACCAAAGTTTATTTACAATTAAGGAGACAATAATATGAGCCAGGATTTACGTGTATTTTTAGAACAATTGGATAAAGATGGTGAAATCTGCCATGTAACGGAACCCGTCAAGCGGGAATATGAAATCAGCACCCTGATGATGGAGCTGGAAAAGCAGCGGAAATATCCGGTGATGTGGTTTGATCAGGTCGACGGCGGCGATATTCCGGTGGTGACCAATATTCTGGGCTCCAAGGACCGGTTTGCCAAAGCCATGGGCGTCAAAACCGAAGATCTGTCGTTTGAGTTTGCCGAACGGATTAAAAATCGTTTTGATGATGTCAAGCTTGTGGAAAATCCGCCCTGTGATGCTCATTTGATTACCGGCGATGATGTAGATTTAACCCTGCTTCCGATTATTACCCATTTTCCCATTGATGCCGGTCCTTACATTACCTCCGGCCTGACCGTGGCCAAAGATCCGGAAACCGGCTGTGAAACGCTTGGTTTTCATCGGCTGCAGCTGAAGGGCAAAAACAAGCTGGGAATTTCTTTCCATTCTCGTCAGCGGATGTGGGAATTTTTCAGAAAGAGTGAAGAACGGGGCGAAAATATGAAAGCCGCCATCTGTATTGGCGTTCATCCCAATATTGCCTTGGGTTCTCAGGCTTCGATTCCCTATCATCTGGGAAAATACGGCGCCATCGGTGGATTATTCGGGGAACCCCTGGAAGTATCGCCCTGTGCCACCATGGACCTCAATGTGCCTACCTATTCGGAAATTGTTCTGGAAGGGGAAGTGCTCTGTAATGTCCGGGAACCCGAAGGTCCCTTTGCTGAATACACCAATTACGCCTGCTTCCGCAGCACCGAAAATGTCTTTCAGGTCAATGCCATCCGTTACCGGGAAAAACCTATTTTCCACGATATTACACCGGCCATGAGCAGCGAACACATCACCATTGTGTCGATCCAGCGGGAAGGGGACATTACCAAGTTTTTGAAACAGAATCTGCCAAACATCAAAGCAGTTCATTCGCCTTTGTCCTCCTGCGGGATTTTTCACTGCTATGTGTCCATGAAGAAAACCGCCGAAGGCCAGGCGCAACAGGTTATTTTAACCGCCTTGGGCATGGATCATCACATCAAAATGGTGATTGTGGTGGATGAGGATGTGGACGTGTTCAACGAACAGGAAGTGCTGTGGGCCATGGCCACCCGGCTTCAGGCTGATAAGGGCGTCATGATCTTCCCGAATATGATGGGAGAAACCCTGGATCCTTCCACCGGCGACGATGGCCTCACAGCCAAAATGGGCATCGACGCCACCAAACCCCTTAGCGGTTACTCACCCAAAATCGAAATTGACGAAAATGTCATTGAAGATATCAAGCGACTGTTTAAGTACGTAAAATAGAAGGTTCTATGCATGAATCGTCGAAGCGACAATCATTTATGTTTACAATAATTGGTTGTCATCCAACCACCGTACCGAGCAATTGTTAATCTGTTGTATGCGCGCAATTCGTACAGTTGCAAATAAGTGATGTCAAATCATCAAGTACTGATCTGCAACTGTTCGCCTTGAGGCATACAACATGATGTAACAATTCTCGATACTGGTTTATTCAAATTTTTTACAATGATGTACCACTATTGTCGCTTCGACTTACATATGTTTTAAAATTGAAATAGATATAAAGAAGGCGGAAATATGATAAAAATTGCAATTGACACCGGCGGCACCTTTACCGATTATACATCGGTGGGCTGTTTCGGGGAGCAGGCAGAACATCGGATTGCCCTGAAAAATCCTACCAATCATGAGTATCCGGCCCAGGGCATTCTGGAGGGACTGAAAGAACTGGCGGCGGTCTGGGGAACAGATCTGGAAAAGTTACTGGATCAGACCGAAAAGATTTCCCTGGGAACCACCCTGGCACTGAATGCGCTGCTGGAGAAAAAAGGGGTTAAAACGGCCTTATTCACCACCGAAGGATTTCGGGACGCATTGGAAATCCGGCGGGCGCAGTTAGCCAATCAATGGGATCTGGCCATAGAAAACCCCATGGTCCTGGTGCCCCGGCGTTTGCGATTGGGTATCGATCAGCGGATGGACTATATAGGCCATGTGATCAAACCCCTTAACGAAGCATCCGTTCGGGCCGCTTGTCAGAAATGTCGGGAAGCTGATGTTGAAGCCATTGCGGTTTGTTATCTGTTTTCATTTCTCAATCCGAACCATGAAAAGCGGACCGCTGAAATTATTCGAGAAGAACTGCCTCATGTGTTTGTGTCTCTTTCAGCGGAAGTATCGCCCCGAATCCGGGAGTACGAGCGCACCACTACCACGGTGATCAATGCATATTGCACCCCGGTGCTGGCGGATTATATGAAAAACGTGAAAAAAGAACTGGCCGCTTTTGGCTGGGATAAGCCGGTCCATATTATGAAAAACAGCGGCGGCCTCAGCGATTCGGATGCCATGGAAAGCTTTGGGGTTCAAACCCTGTTATCCGGTCCCGCCGGCGGCGCCGTTGGCAATGAATCATTAGGCAAATATCTGGGTAAAACCCACACGGTGCTGGCGGATATGGGCGGAACCAGCTTTGACCTCCATGTGGTCAGCGGCGGTGTCAATCAATTGGTGCCCCAAACCGAACTGGACGGTTATCCGCTGAGCATTCCGATGATCGATATCCGCTCCATCGGTGCCGGAGGCGGCAGCATTGCCCATGTGGAAGCCGGCGGACGGGTGCTGATCGGCCCGGACTCAGCCGGTTCGATTCCCGGTCCGGCCTGCTACGATCAGGGCGGGGAGAACCCCACGGTTACCGATGCCCTGCTGGTGCTGGGACTGATCAACGGCGACAATTTCCTGGGCGGCAAGCTGCCCCTGTCAATGGATCAGGCGGTTAAGGCCATTAAAGAAAAGGTGGCGGACCCTCTAAATCTCACAGTTAAGGATGCTGCCCGGATTATTTACAGCATCACCGCGGAAATGATGGCCGATGCCATGCGGCTGGTGACGACCCAGAAGGGGAACGATCCCCGGATTTACAGCCTCATCAGTGCCGGCGGCGCCTTTGGTCTGTTTGCAGCCAAGATTATGGAATCACTGCAGATGCCGGAAGCACTGATACCGGTGCAGGGTCCGGTATTCTGTTCCTGGGGAATGCTGGGAGCCACCTGCCGCTATGACATTAACCAAAGTATCCTGATGGAAAAAAGACAGTGGGATGCGACCCGGCTAAATGCCATGGTTGCAGCCATGAAGGCTGAAGGGGAAGCCCAATTGACCCGGCTCGGGGTAGCGAAAAGCCTTCAGCGCTTTGATCTGATCCTCGAAATGCGCTATGTCAGCCAACACCACGAAATCTCTGTGCCCTGGACCCAGGGCGAATTTACGACTGAAAGTGTGGCGGAGGTGGAGCAGGCCTTCTTTAAAACCCATGAAGCCATCTATGAATATGCCGAAGCTAAGGATTGGGAAATCATCGATCTGCATCTGGCCTGTTCAGAACTGAATCAGGAGAATATATTATTCCCGACGTCACAGGAAATCAGCGGTGTGACCGCAAAAACAGTTGCCGGCGAAGTCTTTAACAGCCAGGGCGAAATCACGGTGCCGGTTTATCGAGAGGGCGATATAACAAAACGTATAAACGGTCCGGCCCTTATTGATTTTGCCTACACTACTTTGATTGTTCCCAACGGCTTTTTCTGTATTCAGGAGGACGAAGGCATCTTCGCGCTCAGAAAGGAGGCGACCCATGAATAGGCGAACTGACGATATCATTAACCGGACGGTTATTATGAACCGTCTGGACAGCATCACCAGTGAAATGGGCATCGCTCTGGAGCACTCCGCCCATTCACCAATTTTCGCCGAAGCCTGCGATTTCGCCTGCTGTATCTGCGACGAGGCAGGGGAGCTGGTCTCCCAGCTCAGCGGAATCCCGATTCTGGCCACCGCCGGATCCTTCAGCGTGAAATCGGTGCTGCGAAAATTCGGCACGGCCATTACGGATGGCGATGTGTTTATCATCAACGATCCCTATGACGGCGGTAACCATCTACCGGATATCGGCATCATTACCCCAGTGTTTTACGAGGATGAGCTGCTGTTCTTCTGTGTGAGTCGGGCCCATCACGGCGACATCGGCGGTTCCACCGCCGGAAGCTACAACCCCAAGGCGACCGAGATCTTTCAGGAAGGGCTGCGGATTCCGCCGACCCGACTGATGAAAAACAACGAAATGATCATGGACGTGCTGGAGCTGATCCGACTGAATACCCGAAATCCGGATATGCTCACCAGCGATTTTCTGGCCCAGATCGGTTCCAACCGACTGGCATCCCGACGGATCAAGGATATGCTAAGCACCTATTCCGTGGCCACCGTGAAGAAAGCCGTGACAGAATCGCTGATTCAGACCGAAACCCTGACCCGCCAGCGCATTGAAGCAATTCCCGACGGCACCTACAGCGCCGTTGATTATATTGATGATGACGGTTTTCAGACCGAGCCGGTCAAAATCGCGGTGGCGGTCACCATCGCCGGCAATCGGATGCTGGTGGATTTTGCCGGCACCGATGCCCAGGTTAAAGGCTTTATCAACACCTCGGTGGTGACAGCCACCTGTGCTGCCGGCATTGCCGCGCTGTGGTTTCTGGGTAAAGACATCCCCCGAAACAGTGGCGCCTTCCGTTGCATCGAGGTCAATCTACCGGTGGGTTCCCTAGTTAATCCCAATCTCCCGGCGCCGATGACCCTCTGCACCCTGACCCCGGCCAGCGAGATTATCGGCACAATTTTCAAAGCCCTGGATCAGGCCCAGACGGGCCGGGTATCCGCTGGCTACCATCGCTATCTGGGACCTTCCTTTTACGGCGTGGATCCCCGCAATGGCCGCTACTACGTGGGCTTTTCCTTCTGCTCATTGGGCAGCGGCGGCGCCATGAAAGGCCACGACGGCAAGCCCTATATTGCAACGCTATCGAATTTCGGCGGGGTCAAGGCGCCCAACATCGAGTCCAACGAGGTCCAGTACCCCCATCTTACCCTGCATCATGAGATGGATGGCGATACTGCCGGCGCCGGCGAGTATCGGGGCGGCTGCGGTATGAAATTCGCCTTTGAAATCACCGCTGATAAGGGCGATGTGGTTAATTTTGGAGACGGCATTAAATTTGCTCCCTACGGACTCCGGGGCGGTCAGCAGGGCAGCCTGAACCGCAGCATCTTCGTTCATGACGGCGAAAACATCATCATGGAAAGCAAGGAAGCACCTCGGCACGCCGTGAAAGGGGATCGGATTTATCTAAACACCAGCAGTGGCGGGGGCTGGGGCGATCCCATGAAACGCCCACTCCAAAAAGTCTATGACGATGTACAGGATGAGATTATTTCACTGGCAACCGCGGAGAATGTCTACGGTGTTATCATCAGTGAAGCCGGTATCGATTTTGAAAAAACAGAAAAACGGAGAAATAATTCATGAAAATTGCAGTGGGAATTACCGGCGCCTCCGGTGTTGTTTACGGCATCCGGCTGCTGGAAGCTTTAAGGCATACCGAACACCATGTCTCGCTGATCCTCAGTGAATGGGGAAGCAAAACCATTGGCCTGGAAACCAGTTATCCCGAAGAATATGTACTGTCCCTAGCCGACTGCGTCTATGACTGCAAAGATATGGCCGCCGCGGTTTCCAGCGGCTCCTACGGCATTGACGCCACGGTGATTGCACCCTGCAGCATGAAAACCCTGGCCGGCATCGCCAATGGGTTTAGTGATAACCTGATCGTCCGGATTGGAGATGTCGCCTTGAAGGAGCGGAAACCATTGATTCTGATGGTTCGGGAAACCCCGTTAACCCTGATTCATTTGCGGAACATGACCGCAGTAACCGAAGCCGGCGGAATTATTCTGCCGCCGATGCCGGGCTTTTACCATAAACCCCAATCCATTGATGATCTGATCAACCAGAGCGTGGGCAAGGTCTTTGATATGCTGAGGATTCCCCATAATTTGTTTACCCGCTGGGGCCATGAGGGAGACTGCTAATGATGAATGAATCCATCAAGTTGTTATCAGGCCACGGAAAAACCGCCCTGAGCTATGAGATCATACCAGTTGGCAGAGACTTTCTAATTCTTCTGACCGGGGGCGACGCCCATATCGGCTGTACCGCCATTGGCGATGATGGACGACTATGCAGTTACACCCCAAAATCTCATAAAGACGATGCTCTGGCCATTCCGCTGGCTAAAAAAGTATCGGAAACCTTTCGCTGTGTCTGTACCGTGGTAGCCGGATTCCATCTCGACGATATTACCCGGAAAGAAATTATTGAGGTCGTCGCCAATTCTCAAAAGGGCATGGTTTTGGTGCTGAAGTTATTGCAGAACAGATTAATCAGACTATCAAATAGCGACACTGATTAATCTGTTTGTCTGCATTGAGACGGACACGGCACAGCCTTCAAGGCTTTTTCGGCACCAGATTTTTTTACCACGTCAGAATGTTGTTGACGATTGATTTTCCAAGCCAAAACTAAACTCCTTTTTCAGCCGCATCCTGATTTAAAAGCTTTGTGACATTCCGGTTTTCAATTCTTTCGATTAAGACTGCACTTATTAAATAAAGGGGAAGACTGATCCCGATATGAATCAATGTAAATTCCAATCCGAATGATGCGACTTCAAATAATAAAACCGGTAATTTAGTCGTAGACCATACTCCAAGAAAAAAGAGAACGTTTGACAATCTAGCTCCTTTTTTTAATAGCATGACCCCAATGGGAAAAGCGATGTACAAGGGACCGGCAGCGGCTGTTCCGAGTACAAAAGCGATGAATAGCCCTTTCAGCCCCGATCCTTCTCCCATATATTTTGTCAGGGTTTCTTTTGGAACCCAGACTTCCATTAAACCCATTAAAATAAAAATGGGCGGCACCAATAAAAGCATTTCTTTAAAATTCAACAAAGATATGCTCATGGCTTCAATCCCTAGTGATTGATTGTATAAATAAAGCCCAACCATGACCAACAGAAAAATAATGCCCCACTTATAGGATTTCACGATTTTAATCATTACATTATCACCCCAATCGTTATGGTAAAAATTATACAGATTATAAAAGCTGCTACATTTCGTTTAACAGCCAAAGATTTAGTGAAATACTTCATCTCAGTCGGTAACGTTACAATCCCCACGGCCATAACCGTCGAAACGAGTGCAGCAACCTGGGGATAACCGGCACCAGCATTGAGTAAAGCACCACCTAAAGGAAACGCAACAAAACTGGGAATTAAGGTCACTGAGCCCAGAACCAAAGCGATGAGAACGCCTAAAATCCCTGACTGGTCACCAATTATCTTTGAAATCACTTCATTATCGAGAACAGCTAAGGTAATTCCGATAAAGAGCATAATTGAAATAACGCTCGGCAATAGTTTGACGAATTGATTCCATGCAATCTTCAGACTCATTTTACTTTTTTCCTGATCTTTAAAAAAAGATATCAGGAGTGCCAATCCAGCCATTGAGTATAGAAAAATAGATGTCATTGGTTTTCCTCCCGATCTTCTATTTTGTCAAATTCAGATAGAAAATATTCCATATTTTTCTTAAGTTGATCCAGTTCTTTTCTAAATTCCGTTAACATCATCATACCTTTATCCGTGATGGTATAACACTTTTTTGCAGCTCCCTTTGCCGAGGTATCCCATTGGGCGATGACAGCTTCCTCTTTTTCCAATTCATTGAGGGCCCGATATACTGCCGGACCATCAGAAAAATTGTAGGGCATTTCCTCTTTCATCCGGTTTAATAGGGCGGATCCGTAGGTAGATCCTTTTGTCAAAAACAATAAAATGAATGCCGGTAAATGCCGGCCATATTTTGGGTTTGCCATGACTTGTCTCCTTTAGTTTTTTTAACAGAAAGTGATTATTTTCAAATTCACACATGCAAACTTCAATTTGCACATACATGTTAGTCACACTATACTGTTTAAAACATGTCATGTCAAGAAAAAAATATTCAAATAGTATTTTTTTCTGTCGTCATGCTGAACTTCTGATTATGACTGGATTCTCCAAAAAATGGAAATAGAACTGACAAGATCCGAGTAACAGTTCTTGTGTGCAGTAATTTAAAAGAGCGAGGCTGTATTAAATATATAAAAAGAGAAATTATGGAAGTTTTTAAGAAAATAGCAAAGTAACAGTGGAAAGTTAGATCGATAAATAATGAATTAAAGATGCATCCATTGGGTTCTGCAAACCTGTCACCTAACAGATTACGGTGACAGGTTTAATATAAAAATCAATGGGGACGTTTGCTTGTCATGTTATCAGGCAGCAGTAGAATAGGGATGGTCAAAACGTCCCTGTGTCATAAAACGGTAACTAGACCCACGGTTATTTCACAATAAGAATAGGCTGTTTTGCATGGCGAAGAATTTTTGAGGTGACACTGCCAATGAACACTTGCCGAATACGTGAAACACCTACTCCCTGTGAACCCATAACCACATAATCCACATCATGATCATCAAGGTAGGTGGCAATTTGTTCAGCCGGATCACCGTAAAGTATAACGGCTTCGGCTTTTGGCCCAAGATCACCAAGAATAATCCTTGCTTCAGCAAGGTGTCGTTCAGCATTTTTTTTAAAATTGGAGATATATTGCGGCACTTCAAGTCCGGTTTTAATATCCAGGTTTGATTCTTCTGTTCCGCTGGGAGTCGTAATATTTGCCACAGTTAATAAAACAATTTCTGCATTAAATGCCTCTGCCAGTTTCTTTGCTTCTAAAACTGCTTTGGAAGAAATTGGAGAACCATCAATTGGTATCAGTATTTTTTTCACGTCAGTTTCCTCCTATATTTTATTCACTTATGTACTTTTATCATAACATCTCTATCTGAAATTGCAATGTTTATTTCTGAAACCCAAGCAGAGATTTGAATTTATATTAGAAAACGATTGACAGATAGTATATAAAGCATCATAATAAAGTTTTGCAATAAAGTGTAGCCAATATCTGCTAAGATGGCGATATTGGCTTTTTTTCATGCCTAAAAATATTGGAGGTTTTAATGACAGAGAATACTTTTTACATTTTATCCATCGTTATATTTGTATTAGTGTATATAATGATCATATGGGATAAATTTGACAGAACTTTGATCGCCCTTGGCGGGGCTATGCTGATGATTATTTTAAGAGTGTTAAATCAGGAAGAAGCTTTCGGAGCCATTGACTTTAACACCATTACCCTGTTAATCGGTATGATGATGATTGTTATGGTCATGCGCCGTACCGGCATCTTTGAATATTTAGCCATTAAAGTGGTTAAAGTATCAAAAGCAGATCCCCAGCGCTTAATTATCCTGCTTTTTCTGGTTACCGGTATATTATCGGCATTGTTGGATAATGTCACGACCATACTGCTGATTATTCCAGTCACATTAAGTGTGGCGAAAGACTTGAAACTTGACCCGATTCCTTTTATCATTGCCGAAATATTTGCATCAAATGTCGGAGGAACCGCAACACTCATTGGCGATCCCCCAAACATCATGATCGGAAGCGAAGTCGGACTGAATTTTATGGATTTTTTAGTTAATAACGGGCTCATTGCTTTACCACTCCTGGTTCTTATGGCTTTTTTGTTTGCTCTTTTATATAAAAAAGTACTGGTGGCTGATGAGAGTGTGAAGGAAAAGGTTTTATCCGTAAACGAAAATGAAGCAATCCATGATCCTTTACTCTTAAAAAAGTCCTTGATTGTTTTCTCTTTTGTGATTTTAGGATTTTTGCTGAATAGCGTTATTCACATTGATTCTTCAACCATTGCATTTACCGGAGCCGTTGTTCTGATTTTCATGTCCGGAATAACCATAGAAGAAATTCTCAGGGAAGTTGAATGGAAAACTATTTTCTTTTTCATCGGCTTATTTATTCTGGTTGGCGGTCTCGAAGCAACCGGCGTTATTCAAATATTAGCCGGACAAGTCCTTAGTCTCACCGGTGGCGACGTATTTCTAACTACCATTGCAATTCTATGGGTATCTGCGATTGCATCTGCCTTTGTTGACAACATACCCTTTGTCGCAACCATGATTCCAATGATTCTGGAAATGGGACAGTTATCCGGCATGAATCTCTATCCTCTGTGGTGGGCCCTTTCATTGGGTGCCTGCCTTGGCGGAAACGGAACGGTCATCGGAGCAAGTGCCAATGTCGTTGCCATTGGTCTTGCCGAAGGACAGGGTTATCGAATCACCTTTGGAAAATACTTCCGGGTTGCATTTCCTTTCATGATTCTCTCAATCATCGTTTCAATGATATATATCGTCATTAGATATCTCATCTAACAAGTAGCAGTGCCCATGATTTTAATCGAAAACTGAGTGAAGCCTTTGAACGAGGCGGTAAAGAGATTGGCGGCATCAAATCAATCCCAAAGGGTGACGAGTCCCGCATTGTTTGCGAATACGACTATGTTACCTTTATCAGCTTTGAACAAGCAAGCTAGATAGTTGAATAACTGAACAGCATGGTTGTATTAAATAAAATAAAATAAAAAATCTCCGAAAGAAAAGATTTCGGAGATTTTTTTGTGCTTTTAATCTATTATTAGAAGTAATAAAATGATACAATATTCCCATTCAATACGACTGAGTTGTGAAATCGATTGTGAGGGAAAAAATGGAGCAAGTAAATTCAATACCAGAAATGAACGCATTTAGAAAGAATAATGAGATGCTGCTGGTTTATTTCGGCAACAATACCTGCAGTGTGTGTCGTGCTATCATGCCAAAGATTAACAGTATAATTGCCAGCTATCCTTTCATTAAGGCTGTTAAAATTGACGCGCAAAAGTCAACCGAGCTTTCTGCAAGCTATGGTGTCTTTACTGTGCCGGTGGTTATGCTTTTTATTAAAGGGAAAGAAACGATACGGGAAGCCGGTATTATAAGCCTGATCAGTCTTGAAGAAAAAATTTCAAGATACTATTCGCTTTTTTATGAAGGCAACTGAATTTCTACTATATAATGATCAAAACATTTTCGCAAGAACCTAAGCAAATTAAAAACCCAAAGGAGGAATTATGCAAAAGAAGGAAATACGAACACTGATTATCTTAGTTATGGTGGTTCTGGTAACAGCCTCAGGTCTCTTTTATCTCAATAAGCCTAATACTGAAGCTGCTTCAGAAAATGATTTCAGCAGTCTTAGCTGGACAATGGCTTTTGAAGAATTGCATGGTATTCTGTCTACAGAATACGCTTTTACCGACTGGAAAGGTATTGACTGGGATAAGCTTCATAAAAAATATCTGACGAAAATGGAAGAAGCCCAGGAAAATGACGATTTTAGTGCCTATTATCTAAACCTTAAGGCTTATCTTAACGAGATCCCGGACGGACATGTCAGAATGAATAATCTTAAAGAAATTGATGATAGCTTCATTGGCGGTGGTTTTGGTTTGGCTTTGGCAGAAATCAATGATGGGGAAGTGATTGTCACTTGGGTGAACGAATCCAGTCAAGCCTGGTCGGCGGGTATTCGGCCTGGTTATGTACTTCTTTCCTGGAATGGCCAGTCGATTAAACAGGCTATTGACGATGTCTCGACCATTTTTGGGGGAACATCTGCCACCACAGAAAATTTAAGAATTAAAAAGTTAGCCTATCTTGTTCGGGCTCCCATTGGAAAACAAATTGAACTGGAATATAAAATCCCGGGAACTTCACCTGGAAATTCGGTTTCGCTAGTTGCCTATGACGATGAGGGGTTATCCCTTCGCAAAAACTATCCAGATTCGGTGATTTCTGATAAATTAAGGGATATGTTTCTAAATACAGACAATCCCGACCCGGTCCCGGATTCCATGGTGGAAACAAGGATGGTGGATGACAAGATTAGTTATATCAAAATTTTAGGAGAATTAGATGCCGATTTACATGAAAGCGGTAATCCTGATTCTACGCTGGAATTAATTGGGAATACCATTGATGCAGCTCAACAGAATGGCGCCAAAGCGATCATCCTGGATCTTCGCAATAATATCGGCGGACTGGACCAGATGACCGCTGATATCCTAGGTTATTTTTATAATCAGAAGACTTTTTTTGAATATCAGAATCTTTATAATCCTGACACCGGCGTATTTGAACTTCAGTCCATGGAAGACGGTTCGCAGGCCTTAACCATCGAACCTTCACAACCGTATTTTAGTGGCTCGATCATTGTACTGATCAACCCTAAATGTGTGAGTTCCGGGGAAGGGCTGGCCATGGGTTTGCAAAACCTTCCCAATGCAGAAACACTGGGCTTTTATGGAACCAACGGTTCCTTTGGTTTAGCAGGTTCAGAGGCGAAAATGCCGGGAGAAATCACCGTTCATTGGCCATCGGGACAATCTTTAAATGAAAATAAAGCGATCCAGCTGGATAGCCGGAATGGGCTAGGCGGCATAAGTCCGGACATTAAAATACCCATGACCGCGCAAAATGCAATTCGCATCGCTAATGGGGCAGATGTTGAATTGGAAGAAGCGATCAACGTACTTCAACTAAGACTAAACAATCATTAACCATATGAGCACAGGGTCGATGCTATGAGTTGTTGGGTTATGAGGAATATAGATATGTCGGCAAAGTTTTCGTTTATCACAACCGTGTAACCTCTTACTATGGAGTAAAGGGGTTACCCTTTACTCTTCCAACGTTAATAAAAATGATCCAGGGCTGCTAGGCTTTAACGTGCTGTTCATAGGGTAAAGAAGTGGTGTAAATAACAGGTATAAAACTCTGATCTAAAATATCTGAAGATTGTTTCATCTAATTTAGTGTTTAGAGAATGAAAAGAATGGGTAAAAAATTATAAACAAATACATTTCGAAAGGAAAGTACAATGAAAAAGATACTCGTGCCGATTGATGGTTCTGATATTTCTTTAAAGGCAGCCGATGAAGCAATTGAATTGGCTATGAAATTTGGGAGTGAAGTAACTTTTTTTTCAGTGGCAGAATTAAAAGCGCCATTTTACGCAACTGGAGAAGTTCCAACAAATTCATTAGAGATACTAAAAATATTGGAAGAAAATGCTTCAGCAGAATTTGAAACACTGTTGGATTCTCTTTTGGAAAAATACAAAAGTTCAGGGTTGGTCCTCAAGAAAAAAGTGCTAACAGGCATTGTGGCTGACGAAATTGAGGCGTTTGCTGAAGAAGGAAAATTTGACTTAATCGTCATGGGAAGAAGGGGACTGAGTGCTGTAAGACGCTTATTTATTGGTTCAAATACCAGAAAAATCATTGCAATTGCACCTTGCTCGGTATTAGTTGTAAAAGAGTAACCACTAATATATAACAGTGAAAATTACGATATAATAGATTAATATGAACTATGGAGGTCATTATGGAATTTCAAGAAGTTATTGAATCAAGAAGAAGTGTAAGAAAGTATGATCCGACAAAAGAGATAAATGAAGCCATGATTAAAGAAATCATCAATGCTGCCATTTTGGCCCCATCCTGGAAAAATTCTCAGTCAGCCCGGTATTATGTCATTCGGTCAAATGAAACCCTTGCCAAATTTAAGCAGGAGTGTTTGCCACCATTTAATGCAAATAATTCTGCAGATGCCCCAGTATTATTGATCACTGCATTTGCAAAAAATTTATCCGGTTGGGTTTGAACACTGAAAAACAACGCCTCTTTAAGACTTTAGCGTTGTTTCTGGATAAATGGATAAAATCTCCTGAAAATAACCATTGGTTATTTTCAGGAGATTT
>NZ_LGYO01000040.1:74248-96718 GCF_001263355.1 Acetobacterium bakii | reverse complement strand
GGGTTTTTGCGGAAGAACCCTCTTTTATCGTGCAGTTGGGATTTCATAGTCGGAATATACATTTCAACGTAAAAAGGAGATTTGAATGTTTAATAAAAGTCCTGTAAATATCGCTCGTTCTAAAAAGTACGGAAGTAATTTCTATATTTGTCATAGTTTAAAATTGAATCGACGTGTTAGTTTACATAGTAATTTAGAATATGCGAACTTTTTAGATGTTGAATTAAATCCAAATATTGTTAAATATTTAGAACAACCGCTTCAGGTAGAAGTTAAAGGAAAGGACGGCGATTCATATAAAACAACATTTGATATGGAAGTTCTTTTTAAAAACGATACAAATGAGTTATGGGAAATAAAGTATTCAAGTGACTTGAATAGTGGATCAAATTCTTCAAATAGATCAATAAAGCAGATTGAGTATCAACGGAAATGGTGCTTAGAAAATAATATTACCTACAAAGTAAGGACTGAAAACGAGATTTTCAAAGGACCTGAACACCTAAATAATATGCGTTTTATGTATCATTGTTTGTGTAGAGCCCAATCTAATTTAATCCAAGATAATTTAAAACGAATCAAAAATAGAATTCAAATTGAGAAATGCATTACTGTTGAAAAACTATTAAATGATGATGCCGTAAAATTATCTGTTATGCCGGTGATAGTATATCTATTTATTCATGGATACATTGTTCTTGATATATATAATCAAGAGATTTGCTATGCTTCCGAGGTTTGTTATGCCGAAAATTAAAATAAACAACAAAAAAGAGTTATCAACAGAAAGTAAAACATGGTCAAAACCAGTAACAATAAATATGTCTGATTTTGACAGAGAGACATATGAATCAAGAAAAAAAGCCGTAGATTTATATTTATCGGATGAACCATTAAATAAAATTGAGCAGTCAACTGGTATTAAAACATCACATATATGCGAATTTGTAGAAAAGTGTTCTGTGCTTGACTCATCGGGAGTTCCACTTGGATACGTAGCTTTGATACCTTGCTTACGTACAAAGCGAAAAATTGGTTTATTCTCAAAACTTATGAACGATTATCCTGATATTAAGGATTATTTATTAGAAGAGTTTTTTAGTAAAAATAGGAAGTGGAACAAATTTCAATCCTATACTGATCTTCATAAGTCTTTACTACGCCGATTGCATAGTAAAGGTTTATCTGAAACAGACTACCCATTCAATACGAAGCTTAAAGGGTATCGTTCAATGGTGACGTTTTTAGAAGATACAAGTAATTTGCATCCGTATGATGCAATGAATCGTTATGGAAAAGAAGCAAAACAACTTTTTAAAAGCACCTATTTTATGCAGCCAATTCAAAGCGCCTCAAAACGACCTTTTGCGAGAGTTGAAATAGATGGACACAAAGTTGATGCACTGTTCACCGTAAAAGTCACCAATGAATATGGAGATACTGTTCAGGGATTAGCAAAAAGAATTTGGATTATTGCCGCAATTGATGTTGCCACGAGAGTAATTCTTGGATATACAATATCGGTAAATGAAAACTACAATCGATTTGATGTACTCGAATGCATTAACAATTCAATTGTGCCTCATGAACAATTTACTTTTCAGCGATTCAACGTTCTTGAAAAAATAGAAGGTTTTCATTCAATTGCAGTACCTGGAACTCAGTGGGCAATTATGGATGAAATTGCTCTTGATAATGCGTTAGCACATTTATCAAAGGATGTAATAAATAATTTAGAAAATTTGGGAATCAGTATTAATTTTGGACCGGTAGCGACACCAAACAAAAGGCCAATTGTTGAACGTTTCTTCAAAACACTTGAAGAAAAAGGCTTTCATCGGATACCATCAACTACTGGAAGTAATCCTCGCGATGTAAAAAGAGCAGAACCTGAGAAAGGAGCGATTTCATATGCGATTACATTACAGGAAATATATGAAATTGCTGAAGTTGTCATTTCAGAGTATAATACTCAACCTCATGATAGTTTGTCAGGTTTTTCACCGATATCATTATTAATGCAACGTTTTGATAGGGGCTTTCTGCCATCAGCGTTCGTTCCTCTGGATGAGAGAAAGGAATTTTCGGTTGTGAAAATATATCAAATAAGAAAAGTTCAAGGAAATAAAAAAAAGGGAATCAGACCTTATGTAAGCTTTGAAGGACATCGGTATTCAGGACATGTTATGTCGTCAAATTATTTATTAGTCGGAGATCACGTAACCCTTGAAATAGATCCATTAGATATACGAACGCTTAAAGTTTATCTTGATAATGGTGCTCCAATTGGAGACGTTTCTATTAAAGGAAAAAATATTGCAACAGCGATTTCTATGAAAAACAATACAATACTTCGAAAATTTATCCATGAAAATAAAATCAAGTTTGATAATGTTGAAGATGTTATTGAAGATTTTACAATTGATTTAGAAGAAAAAGCTATTTATAATAAAACTGCGGCAACACGGCTGGCATCAATGAGAAATGATGCTGAAAAAAGAAGCCCAGATTCATTAATTCTTCCACGAAACAAATCAGTGCCAGAAAAAAATATGGATAGAGGTCAGCTCGATGATTCAATTGAAAAGAAATTATTAAGCGATGAAGAGTTGCGAGAAAAATGGACTGACCCTTCTAAACGGACTTGGTGATTAATTATGAAAAATAAAATACAAACCTCAAATGAACTGATTGGTGAAACGGGTGGGAGCATACGACCAAATTTTTTAGGTGAACATCCAATAGTTACGGGAAAGTATAAGATAAAAACTTCTGTTGTTGAAGAAGTAATTAATAAAATAGATGAGGCAATTAGATTTAGAGTTCAGGGTTTAATTATATATGGACCATCTGGATATGGAAAATCCACAGCAGTTGAAATAATAAAAAATGAAATTTGTGAAAAATACAATAATGAAATACTTGCGTTTATTTCTACTATGCCTGATCCAATAAAGAACAGTAACGTTTTTTATTCAAGATTGCTTAAAGCAACTGGTCATGATCTTTATAATAAAGGTTCTGTTCAAGATAAGTCAGACAGATTATGCTCGCAATTAGTAAGTTTAGCTCTTGAAGAAAACAGAAACAAAAAAATTCTTTTATTTATTGATGAAGCTGATGCTTTAGATAAAACCGATTTTCAGTGTTTAAAAGATATTAATAACCAATTGGATTTAGAGAAAATCGGAATGACCACAATATTAATTGGAACCGAAGATTTAATATCTCAACGCAATCTTTTCTCAGGTAAAAAAGAAACACAAATCATAAGACGATTTATGGAGAAAACCTATGTTTTCAATGGAATAAAATCCAAAAATGAGCTACAAGATGTATTAGCCGCGTATGACTTTTGTATGAAATATCCTGGTGATTCCGATTGGTCTTTTACGAAATATTATTTCCCAGAAGCCTTTGAAAATGGAATGTATCTTAGTCATGTAACACAGGATTTATATAAATGCATTTGCAATACTTATGGTGATAAAATATTTAAAAGCCATGGATTGTCTATGAATCATCTTTGCAAAATAGTCGAATATTTATTTTTGAAATATGGTACAGATGGGGCAGGGGAAAATTGGATTACAAGTGAGATGATAGCTAAGTCAGTGGAATTCCGTGACTGTAATCATGAACAAGATTTACTAGATGCCTGTGCTAGTGGAAAAACACGAAGATAGGTTTTGAGAGCCATGATTACAAGAGTTAAACGATTCCCTTATGAAGCCTTGGATGATTACTTGACAAAATTATGTTTCATAAATTGTTGTTCCCCAATCACATTGTTTAAATCAATTTTAAAATCCAGAAGCGGATTAGAACATACAGTTTCAAAATATATGTTTTCTTACAAAGATGAAATAAATCTCAATGAATTCTACAGCTTTATAGGCGAGCATATATTACTTAATATCAATAGCGATGTACAACGAATTCTTGGTCCATTTTCAAAACACTTAGATGGAAATTTGGAATATTTATATAAGAAGAATTTCAAGTTTTGTCCTATATGTATGGAAGAAGGAAACCACTATCTATTTCATCAATTAACATTTGTCGATCGATGCCTTATTCACAAAATACCTTTAATAGAACGATGCCATATTTGCAACAGTAATTACAACGTTTATTTCAATTTTTCAAAATATAGACCGTATAATTGTCCGATTTGCAATAATAACTTGCAAGAAAACTATTTTAAATTATCAGCTGTTGAATTAATTCATCATAATTATCAAATAAAACCGATCGAACTAAATTTTCCAATAAGTAAGGATTTGTCTTGCTTGATCGTTGATGTTAATCCATGTAATACGAAGTCTAAAAATATTTTTCCAACAGCTGGTCTTGCTTTTATAAATAGTTATCTAATAAGCGGTAAGATCACAGAAAAAGCTGATATCACAGTTTTGAAAAATAACGATACGACAAACTATAATATAGACTTTCTTGAAAAATATCATTTGAATTGTGATTATCTGAATCTAAAAAAAGATTATTCGAGAATTGATTTATCTGCACTTTCAACCATAGAGAATGCAGTTTTTGATGTTTCTAAGATTATATTGAATTCATATAAAGTGAAATATTTACCAAGAAATATAAATAGAACGAATAAAAACTATATAATAGCATTACAAAATATTTTCTATGAAATCATTTATAGTGACAAAAGAATAAGTAAAGAGCAGTATGCCTTTTACTTATGGATGTTTTCATGTATATTTAGGGATAAGTTAGGAAGATCAAGACCTATTGCTAATGTCTCATTTTTGGTATCCTTATATGAACAATTGATTTCGTTTCTTTTCGAGTGTTATTCTAACAATAATAAGCAGAAGATTATTCCAGCCAGTATTCTCGAATTAGCTTACGAACTAATCAAGTTCTATTTGTTTGAGTATTTTACATATTTATTGAGGTTAATAGAAGATAATTATGCAAATCCTGATTTCATTAGGTTTATGACGAATAATCTTGTTGAGTTTGATATCCCAACTGGACCTGCCTTTAAAGTTATAATTATTGAAAATGAAAAATCGTTTGAAATATATATTTTTAAATTTGATGAAGATATATTTGAATTCAAGAATGTCAATAATGACACCAATAGCAAAACACTGTTTGGTGGGTTCGATTTAATGCATCGCAATAAAATGCCAATAATTGACACCTGATAAAACGAGGCGGGGGAGTTTCAACTCAATTATTTTCTAGCTTTTCATCATAAAGAATAAAATTTATTCTTTATGATGAAAAGCTACCTTTATTTACAACGTATACTTCAATTTAATTACGAGTTATAATTCAAAATATCCCGATAATTAGAATATGCAGAAAGTGTACTTTGTTAAGGGAAAACTTATGTAATTTCTAAATGAAGTACATAAAAATATTTGAGAGCAATTTATTATCTTTTTTTTCATAGATTATAATAAAATATCATGATTATATAATTTAAATATACAATATCAGAAAAATTTTATTGGCATACAAATTCATATTAAATTTATACTTCAAATTAATTACGACTTAAACTTCAAAGTACAAAAAGTATCAAATTTTAGAATATCACAAAAACAACCCATTAAAACACAGAAATCTTTTGTCACGAAATGTAAGTTTCGTGACAAAAGATAAAAAACATGTTATAATAAGTTCCAGATTATCGGTTTGAATTATTGTTTTAAATTGGATAATTTAAAATTATTTATTAAAAAGGAGTTATTATTATGACTGAACCTAATCTATTGACTGAAAGTAAAATAATTGATGAGTTTTTAAATTATATTGTGACGATTCGGGGTTTTTCAGAAAAATCAGCCCAGGCATACCGTTATGATTTGGTTTTATTTTTCAGATTTTTAAAACGCTATTTTGCCATGGTTCCTCAAACGGATGTTTTTGACGAGATTCCAATCAATGATATTTCCATTGCTGAATTAAAAACCATTGATTTAGGTATTCTTTATGCTTTTCTCTCTTTTTCCAGCAAAGAACGCCATAATTCGGATTTTGCCCGCAGCCGAAAAGTATCGACTTTACGCTCTTTTTTTAATTATTTATGTAATAAACAAAAATATTTTGGTCCAAACCCGGTGACGGATTTAGAAATGCCAAAGCTTCCGGCCAGAAATGCCCGCTATTTAGAATGGGATGAGGCCGTAGATCTTCTCAAAGGTATTAAAGGACGGCATCAGGAACGTGATTTTGCCATCATTACCCTATTTTTAAACTGTGGTATGCGCCTTTCCGAGTTAACCCAAATAAAAATAACCGATATAAAAAATGATTCCCTTCGTCTGATTGGCAAAGGCGACAAGGAGCGCACGGTTTATCTCAATCGGGCATGTTTAAAATCAATTCAGCGATACCTGTTAGTTCGTCCAGAGGTTAATTCAAACTATTTATTTTTAAGTCAGCAACATTCACCCATCAGTAATCGTGCCGTCCAGCATTTAGTGAAAAAACACTTGGCTATCTGCGGCTTAAACACGGATGAAATCAGCGTGCATAAACTCAGACATACGGCGGCAACCCTGATGTTTAAATATGGGAATGCAGATATTCGCTCTGTTCAGGAAATTCTGGGTCATGAAAATGTATCAACCACCCAAATCTATACCCATGTAGATGAAGAGCTTCTGCGTGATACTTTAAATCAGAATCCCCTATCACAATTTGAATCGGAGGAATAGATTCATAAGCAGAAAAAAAAATTTATTGAAATCAAGAACTGATGTTTACTTTTATATATATGATATGCTATAATACTTTCAAGAAAAAAAAGAGATTTTAGTAGAATGAAAGAGGTGTTAGTAGAATGTATGAAGATTTAAATGCTCGGCAATCGGATGTGTTAAAGTATATTAAAAAGCAAATGCGTGAAAAAAGCTACCCGCCTACAGTTCGAGAAATGTGTGCGGCGCTAGATTTTAAATCAACATCAACAGTTCATGCCTATTTAAGAAAATTAGAAGAATTAGGTTACATTAGGCGTGACGCGACAAAAACCAGGGCAATAGAGATTATATGCCATGATCCTTATGAATCCTTTACTGCTCTTTTTGAGCGAAAAACCATTGTATCGCTTCCAATTTTAGGTCGTGTGACAGCTGGAGAGCCAATTTTAGCCATAGAAAACATCACGGATGTTTTCCCCCTTCCTTTAGATTTTGTTGGAAGTGAAGACTCTTTTATACTTGAAATTCGTGGTTTGAGTATGGTTGATGCCGGAATCATTGATGGCGATAAGATAATTGTTCATAAACAAAATACAGCAATAAGTGGGGATATCATTGTGGCATTGATTCTGGAACAGAACGAAGCAACGGTGAAAAGAATTTTTTATGAGAATAATGAGATTCGTCTTCAACCTGAAAACAAAACAATGGAGCCAAATAATTATAATGAAAAAGAAATCAGAATTTTAGGAAAAGTGACCGGATTAATCCGAAAATTTAAATAACAGAAAAAGATGTTGCATTAACATCTGAGTTTGTTGATAATTTTATTAACAAACTCAGACGTTGTTGCAACATCTTTATTATTCACCATAGAATAATAAAATTAATCGATTTTTATTTTATCTTCGATACTTTTAAAAATATCTTTTTCAATGTGATTTTTATTAACTTTTACCAATTCGATCTGACTTTCGAAAAGTTGATTTTGCAACTCCAATATGGTTTTTCGATTGGCTTCGCTTTCAATTTTACTTTGTCGTAAATGTTCACGATATTGGTTAAGCAATTCATCTTTTTCATCAATCTCACTTTGGATAAGTTCTTTCTCTTCGGCTAAAACAACATTTTTGTCTTTTTCTTTTTCCAAAAGAGTATCCAAAGTGTGCATTTCTTCTTTGACGATACTAATTTCACCAATTTCTTTAATTTTTGCCAGTTCACTGTTTTTGGCTTCTTCCTGGGCAGTCAATAGCTTTTCAGCGATATTCATACATCCAAGAATGGCAATACGAATGTGATTGGTAAAAGGATTAGCAGCTTTTACGCTTTCCAGTTCTCGGTTAACATAGTCTGAAACAAGTTTAATCTGTTCTTCATTATTTTTTGCCTTTAATGAAAAATCTGTATCTAAAATGCGTAATTCAATTATAGTATGTTCAGGCATCTTTTTCCTCCTGTAATAAATAAAATTCTCTATTCTCTACTCTATTATAAGTAATATTCTATAAAAATACAAATGATTTATTATTTTTATAATTTTTAATTAAGTTATAAAGTGTTTCAACCTCAAGGGTTTCATAAGGAATTTTCTTTTTTTGAAGCTCTTGAAATCCACCTTGTGACCGTTCATAAATCATTCGGGAGGATAAAATTTTCTTGTTATATTTTTTTGCAAAAGTCAGTGTATGGATGGTTCCGCTTCGGGCAGAAAACTCGGATACAATTAAAAAATTCGATGTTGCCGCCTGGAGCCGATCCCGCTCAATAAATTTATAGGCATGAATGGCTTCATGGTGGGAATACTCCGATAAAAGGCAGCCATTACTGTCAAGAATTTTATGGGCCAAACCCAAATTTTCCCGTGGGTAAACATTCAGTAATCCTGAAGGCAGAAAGGCCAGGGTTTTTCCGCCGGCTTTTAAACAGCCGTGATGTGCGCCACTGTCACAGCCGGTTGCAAGTCCGCTGATAACAGCAAAACCCTGTTTGGCCAGAAATTCGCCGGTATTCACCGCAAATTTAAAACCTTCCAAACTGGGGTTTCGACTTCCAATAACAGCAGCGCGATTTTCCATGTGTAAGAGGTTTAAATCACCCTGGTAATAAAGAAGAACCGGAGAATCCTCGAAAACTAATGCCTCAGGATAGTTTGCATCGAAAAAAGAAAGTGTTTTAATATCCTTTTTCTGATTGTCTTCCAGGATTCTATCTGAAGTGGAAACCGCTTTAATAAGGGCATCTTTTGCGATGGTATCAGGAATAAAGCCAAGCTCTTTGCCTACCTCAATCAGTTCAGTGAATGTTGAATTTTCCGGGTGCTTGATATGTTCAACGATGATCTTAATTTTTTTTCGGCCAATCCCCTGGAGTTGCAAAAGTCCCATCAGATTTCGGTGAAAATCCATCATTTTAACCATTGAAGCAGATTATTCTCTGAGTTGAGCATTCAGAGCGCTTTTTAATTCTGCCAATATCTGCTCAACCACAGGATTAATATCATCATCATTAAGGGTTCGATCCTGATGTCTGAAATTAAGGGCATAAGCCAGACTTTTATAGCCCTCAGGAATTTGTGAACCGGTATAAACGTCAAATAGTTCAATGCTCTCAAGGATATTTCCACCATTTTTTCGAAGAATCGCATCAACCTCGGCTGCAGGAATTGTATCCTTAAGCTGGATCGCTAGGTCACGATTCGAAGCAGGAAATTTGGGGAGTTCCACAAATTTTTGTCCCATGGAGCCGCAGTCGTATAAATCAGAAAAGGACAGTTCACATACATAGGTGCGTTTTGGCAGTCCATAATTCTTCACTACTAAAGGATGAATTTCGCCTATTTCTCCCAATATTATTCCATTTGCCGAAACAATGGCTTTGCGTCCCGGATGTAAAAATTCGGATCCGCCAGAGATAAACGAAGGATTCTCAATACCGGTGTGGGCCAGTAAAAGTTCAACCATACCTTTTAACTCAAAATAATCGTCATTGCCATAGGTGCTGAGAACCAATTTTTTTTCCTCAATCGGAAGTTCACCGAGCTTTGGATTTTTACGGTAGGTATTGGAAATTTCAAAGAAATGACCGAAAGGATTTTTTTGATGGTAATTCAAAGAAATGACTTCAAGCTGATGTCCAATCAGGGAATGTCGCATGATGCTGTTTTCTTCGCCCAATGGGTTGACCAATGGGACAAGATCTTCAGGAGTAGCACAATTTAAGCCGCTAAGACGCCTTTTGCTGGTGAAAGAGGTTGTCAGCGTTTCAAAATACCCCTGACCGACTAAAACGTTTTTCAGGTCGTCCTCGTACTTTTGAACAGGAGTCTTCCCGCCAATCATGGTTTCGCCGCCCATAATGGTGCTTGGGATATTGTCATAACCAAACATTCGGGCAACTTCTTCCGCTAAATCTTCCCTTGCATCAATGTCTTGTCGAAAGCTGGGAACTTCAATTTGCAGAATGCCATTGTTTTCACTGGAAACATTGAAAAACAAACGACTGAGCAACGCTGCTATTTCCGATTCGGAAAGAGAAATCCCAATAAAATGATTCACCCAATTGATATCCAATGAAATTTTCTTGATTGCCACAGGTTGTTGATACACATCAATTACGCCTTCAACGACTTCACAGGCACCGATTGCTTCAAGTAACCAGGTAGCCCGTAATGCGGCAGCAATAGCTAACTCCGGATCAACACCTTTTTCAAACCGGGCTGAGGCTTCAGTTCTAAGGCCGAGTTTTTTTGCGGTTAAACGGACGCTGCTTTTATTGAAACAGGCCGATTCCAGAACAATAAGGCTTGTTGCGTCAGTAACTTCAGAGTTCTCCCCACCCATGATACCGGCGATTGCAACAGGAGCTGTTCCATTGGTGATCATCAGCATGGAAGCGTCAATATCACGTTCCTTATTATCCAAGGTCACTATTTTTTCATTTTTGGTGGTTTTAATGACGATTTTTTTTGAATCTAGGCTATGATAATCAAAGGCATGCAAAGGTTGACCCAGCTCAAGCATGACATAATTGGTGACATCTACAATATTGTTAATGGGCCGTACCCCACTGTTAAGAAGTTTAACCTGCATCCATAACGGTGATGCCTCAATCTTCTTAACCTTAAGCATTTTAGCCACATAACGGGGACATAAGTCACTCTCAATGGTTACATTTAAATATTCTTTTATTTCATTAGTTGATTCGACTTTGTTATAGGATTCAAAGGCTCCCAATGATAAATTAAGTGTGGCGGCAGATTCTTTTGCAATGCCCACAATCGATTGGCAGTCAGCCCGATTGGCAGTCAGCTCAACATCGATGATCACGTCGTCCAACCATAGTAATTTTTTAACGTCCAACCCGGGATCGGTGCCATTAGGCAAAATATAAATGCCTTCCATAATTTCTTTTGAAAAGAGATCGAGATTCATTCCCAGCTCTTCTATGGAACAAAACATGCCATGCGAAGAAACGCCTCTGAAATCACTTACACCGAGCTGTGTGCCATCGGCGATAATCGCGCCATCCACAGCAACCGGGACAACAGCCCCGACAAAAACATTTTTTGCCGCAGTGACGATAATCCGTTCATCGGTTCCCAGATCAACCGTACATACTACCAGCTTGTCGGCATTGGGATGGGGCTCTATTTTTAAAATTTTTCCTGTTAAAATATTTGAAACTTTTTCTGAAACAACCGTTAAGGTCTCAACCTTGGTCCCGGACATGGTGAGACACTCACCGAAGTCATAGGGATTTAACTGTATATCAACATATTCTTTTAACCAATTAAGTGAAACTAACATTTAATGAACCCTCCTATTTAAATTGTGATAAAAAACGCAGATCATTTTCAAATAATAACCGCAAATCATTGATGCCGTATTTTATCATGGTAATCCTGTCAAGGCCCATGCCAAAGGCAAACCCGCTGTAAACATCGGGATCGATCCCACAAAGTTTCAGCACATTGGGATGAACCATGCCACAGCCAAGGATTTCTATCCAGCCGGTGTTGCTACAGACCTTACAGCCAACCCCGCCGCATTTGAAACAGGTTACGTCCATTTCAGCACTTGGCTCGGTGAAATAAAATTGATGGGGTCTGAATTTCGTTTTGGTCTGCTCCCCAAATAATTTTTTGGCAAACATGTTCAAGGTACCTTTAAGATCACTCATGGTGATGTCTTTATCAATAACCAGACCTTCCATTTGATGAAAAACCGGTGAATGGGTGGCATCAATTTCGTCGGAACGGTAAACTCTTCCCGGTGAAATAATACGAAGGGGTGGTTTCTGCTCTTGCATTACCCGGACCTGAACCGGTGAGGTTTGGGTTCTCAGAACAATATCATCCTCATAGTAAAAGGTATCCTGAAGATCTCGGGCGGAATGGTCCAATGGTACGTTTAAATAATCAAAATTGTATTTTGCCCATTCAATTTCCGGACCTTCGGCAATGGAAAAGCCCATTCCTAAAAAGATCTCTTTGAGTTCATTAATGGTTGTGGTTAATGGATGCAGACTTCCCGAAAAATGTTTTTTCCCGGGCAGTGAAACATCGATGACTTCTTCTTTGATGCGCATGTCAATCTCTTCTTTATCAAGAATCTGTTTTTGGAGAGAAAGTGCATTCTCAATTTCTTCCCGGACCTCATTTGCGAGTTTTCCAATAACCGGCCGCTCTTCCTTGGAGAGTTTTCCCATCCCTTTTAAGGCAATGGTCAGTTCCCCTTTTTTTCCTAAATATTTTATTCTTAGATTATCCAGGGCTTTTAATTCACAAACATCTTTGAGGTCTGCCAAACAGCGATCTTTTAATTGAATCAATTCTAATTCCATTTTTAGCTCCTTACTTATAAATATAAAAAAACGCCCTTAAAAAAGGACGAAATAATTCCGCGGTACCACCTTAAATTAATACTAATTTGTATTCACTCAAAATTTTAACGCAATTAACGTTAGCTGCTAAACATTACAAATGGTTTCACAGCTAAAACTCCAGAGTGAACTTCAATAAATTCCAGCATAAAATCTTTCAGCCAAGGATTTTTTCTCTAAAATGTTGGATTTTTATTTACTTTCTCTTTCATGGTTTATCACTTTATTCTGTTAAATAATTATCTCTGAGGATATCATACATAATAATCCCGGCAGCAGTGGATACGTTCAGGGACTCGGCACTTCCAAGAATGGGTATTTTTAATAGAATATCACAAAGCTCTGCCATTTCCAAAGTCATTCCCTGGGACTCATTGCCCATGACGATTCCAAAAGGTTTATTAATTGGTTGCCGCTGCCATAGAGATTCCCCGTTAAGGGAGGTTCCAATAATTTTCACGTTGCTTTTTTTTAGTGTCAGGGCATATTCCGGCAATGAAGCGACTTGATGAACCGGAATATGAAACACCGAACCCATGGATCCACGAAGCACTTTTTCATTATAGATATCAGCAGTTTTCATGGAAGTGATCACACAATCGATTCCGGCTGCATCAGCTGTTCTGATGATGGTGCCAACGTTATAAGGGTCCTGAACGTCATCCAGAAAAATATAGCTGGTATAATCAGTTTGTTTAAATTCAATCTTTCGAATAATGCAAATAATTCCTTCGGACTGATGTAGTGTTGAAATGGAATTGAATATCTCGGTATCAACCATAAACACCGAAACTCCAATTGTCGTTAAAAAGGCAATTGAATCTTTGGTATCATCATTTTGCGATGCATACCACTCATTTGTTAAAAAAATCTGTCTGAAAACCAAGTTGCTTTGCAAGGCTTCTGAAAAAAGCTTTGTTCCTTCAGTATAAAAAAGATTTTCGCTGTCTCTAAATGATTTAGTACGAAGCTTGCGCAGATATTTTAATTTCTCATTGTTACGGGATGAAATAATCGAAGATTCCAATTTATTAATGGTCTTTTCGGGATAATTTATTGATTTCATTGATAGATCTATTTTCTCCCATAACAATAAGTTTATCAGCGTGATTAATTACATTGGAAGCCAGTGGTGAAGCATTGAGAACATCAAGTGTGCGAATGGCGATGACATTTAAACCGTACCGCGTTCTTAAATCAAGCTCATCAAGGGTTTTTCCTTCCCAGGCATGCAAGGTTTCAACTTCAACAATGGAATGATCTGTATCAAGCTCTAAAATATCAATAAAGTCCCCTGAGAATAGATTATGTGCAACACGCTCACCCATATCCCGTTCAGGCGAAAAAACCTTTTTAATACCCAGTTTTAAAAGAACTTTTTCATGCTGAGCATTATTGGCTTTACCATATATTTCACTGATGCCCAGTTCCTGGGCATTAACAATTCCCATAATACTACTGTTAATATCTGAAGTGATTGAAACCACAACGGCATCAACATTTTTTAAGCCAATAGATTTCAAGGCGTTGATGTCAGAAACATCCGCCTGCACCGCATAGGTTACGTAATTCGCGATATTTTGGATCTTATCTGCATCCTTATCAACAACAATAACATTACAGCCCAACTCGCTAAGAGTAATGGCAAGTGCTTCGCCAAAACGCCCTAAACCAAGAACTGCAAACTGTTTTTCTTTCAATTATTATTCCTCCTCTAGCCAATCATAACATTACCTTCAGGTAATTTAAAGTTGCCTATATTTTCACGTGAATGTTTTTCACTGCGGGCAATAGCATAGGCTATTGTCAAAGGTCCGAGCCTTCCAACAAACATGGTTATACTTAAGGCGATTTTCCCCCCAATTGATAAATGTGGGGTTAATCCCGTTGATAAACCAACCGTACCAAAAGCAGAAAATACTTCAAAAACAATGTTCTGAAAAGGAACATTCGGCTCTGTACATAATAACACAAAAATCATAAAAATGACAATGGTTGAACCAATAACTACCACTGAAATTGCCCGACGAATGGCAGGACCTAAAATACTGCGTTTAAAAATAACAATGTCTTTCTTCCCGTTTAGAACCGAGGCAACAGTGAGTACAATAAGCCCCAGGGTGGTTGTTTTAATTCCCCCTGCAGTTGATCCGGGCGAGCCTCCTATAAACATTAACAGCATTGTTAAAAACAATGAAGGCAGTGTTAAACCCGCAATATCGACGGTATTATAGCCAGCCGTTCGAGGCGTTACCGACTGAAAAAAAGAGGCCATGAATTTTACATGAATGGGAAGATTCCCCATGGTCTTAGGATTGTTAAATTCAAAAATAAAAAAGAAGATAAAGCCAACAACCAGTAAGACGGCTGTAATTGACAAGACAATCTTAGAATGCATGCTCATTTTCTCGAATTTTCTCACATAGATAAGATCACTGGTCACAGCGAAACCTAAACCACCGATAATAATTAGGGAACAAACCACAAAATTAACGATAAAATTATCTACATATTGTGTCAAACTTGAGAAATTTCCAAATAAATCAAAGCCAGCATTACAAAAGGCAGAGATCGCATGAAACAGACTGAATGCTGTACCCTGTAGCAATCCATATTCTGGGATGAATACAATGGCCAGCAACAAAGCTCCAATGCTTTCTATGATTATTGATGAGAAAAAGATATACTTAATAAATTTCACAATACCTGAAATGGAATCGGTATTAATTGATGATGAAATTAATAAACGGTTCTTAATGGTGATGCGCTTCCCGGCCAGAACAAAAAACATAGTGGTTAATGACATGAAGCCCAATCCACCAATTTGGATCAGAAAAATGATCACAAATTTACCGAAAACAGACCAATAGGTTCCGGTATCAACAACGACTAAGCCAGTGACACAAACTGCGGATGTTGCAGTAAATAGCGCATTGATAAAGCTTGAACCTTCTCCTGTTTGGGTTGCAATGGGAAGAGTTAGAAGTATCGCCCCAAAAAAAATAACTAAAGCAAATCCAAAAATTAATATTTCTGCGGGTGAACGTTGTGTTAAAAATCGATTGTTTTTTCGGATTCGTTTCAGTTCCACAAATGTATCTCCTAATATGTATTTTCCAATCATACATATTCTAACATTATTAATTAAAAAAGCAACAACTATATATAATAAAAAAAACTCCCCAAATTTGGTGTATCTTTTGAGAAGTTTTATTCGTATTTATTAGTTAATGTTTTTCTTTGATACTTCTACTAAATCTTTAAAAGCATTGATATCATTCATTGCCAAATCAGCTAAGATTTTACGATCAATTTCGATACCTGCCTGTTTTAAACCAAACATGAATTTGCTGTAGCTTAGGTCAAACATTCTTGTACCCGCATTAATTCGGGTAATCCAAAGTCTTCTGAAATTTCTTTTCTTTTCCTTACGACCTATATATGAAGATCGGGTGGCTCGCATAACAGCTTCATTTGCTGTTCTATATAACTTGCTTCTAGCTCCATAATAACCTTTTGCAAGTTTAAGTACTTTCTTATGTCTCTTTTTGGCGTTGACGCCTTTTTTAATTCTCATTGTCTATATTCCTCCTATCTTCAAATTTATCGTGAGATCATTTTTCTTACAACTTTAGCGTCACCTTTTGCTAATCCTGTGGCTTTTCTAAGATTTCTTTTTCGCTTACGGCTCTTTTTATTGAGAATATGGCTTTTGCCAGCCTTAAACCGTTTAATCGCACCTGATTTTTTTATTTTAAAACGCTTTGCAGCGCCACGATGTGTTTTCATCTTTGGCATAACTTTTTCCTCCTCCCTGTACAATGTATATTTTATAATAAACTATATCCGAGAAATCCAGGTTATTTGTGTCCCAAGTCATTACAACAGATATACTCAATTAACGATTAAAGCGTTATTTATCTTTTTTAGGGGCAAGATACATAACCATGTTTCTTCCTTCAAGCTTAGGGCTTTTTTCAACGACAGCAAGGTCTGCAACACGTTCGGCAAAATTCAATAATACATCTTTGCCTTGTTCGGTGTATGCCATTTCTCGGCCTCTGAAGCGAATTGCAACTTTAACGCGGTTGCCTTGTTCCAAGAATTTGATACAATTTTTAATTTTTACATTAATATCATGTTCTTCAACTCGAACTGACATTCGTATTTCTTTAATAACCACTGCTTTTTGATTCTTTTTAGCTTCTTTTAAACGTTGAATTTCCTCATAACGAAACTTCCCGTAGTCAAGAATTTTACAAACCGGCGGTTTGGCATTAGGCGAAACTTTAACTAAATCCATATTCTTTTCGTCAGCTAATTGTTGGGCATCTTTGGTATTCATTACTCCCAACATTTCGCCGGCATCATCAATTACACGCACTTCGCGATCACGGATCTCGTTGTTAATTTCGTGTTGGACATCTTTGCTAATAATATTATACCTCCATATAAAAAAATTGCAGGTAGAAACACTCCACCTGCAAAAAAATACTAACGAACATTGTTCATCAAATATTTACCTATCTCCATAAGAAATGAGGTGAGAAGTGTGTTGCCTCTACTTTGTTACTCAACTATTATACGTTCTATTCATTCTTTTGTCAATCGTTTTTTATTATCTTTTATTTTGAATCAAATCGTTCCTAGGCTAGCAATGCGCGGTCGTCGGCAAACTCCTCGCCGCTTGCCTGTCCAAACCGTTTTAAGAGGTTTTCCACCGTCAGATGTTGTTTCTCTTCCCCGTTGATATCTAAAATAACACGTCCTTCGTGCATCATGATCAGACGGTTGCCGTGTTCGATGGCGTTGCGCATATTGTGAGTGACCATTAAAGTGGTCAAATTACTCTCTTTAATAAATTTATCGCTTAACTGCAATACTTTTTCAGCAGTTTTTGGATCAAGTGCCGCAGTATGTTCATCCAAAAGTAAAAGTTTTGGCTTTTTAAGGGTGGCCATCAAAAGGGTTAATGCTTGCCTTTGCCCACCTGAAAGAAGTCCGACCTTGGCATTTAAGCGGTTTTCCAACCCTAAATCCAACTGACTTAAAAATTGTTTGTAAACTTCCCGTTCTTTGTTGCTGATGCCCCAGTTCAAACTTCGAAATTGGCCGCGACGATAAGCAAGCGCAAGATTCTCTTCTATACCCATATTGGCAGCGGTGCCCATCATCGGGTCCTGAAATACGCGTCCGATCACTGCTGAGCGTTTGTGCTCAGGGAGTTTGGTTACATCGATATCATCGATGATAATTGAACCCTGGTCGATGGGATAGACCCCGGCCACACAATTGAGTAAGGTGGATTTGCCGGCACCGTTTCCGCCGATGAGGGTTACAAAATCACCTTCTTCAAGGGTCAGGCTTAAATTAGACAGGGCGATCTTTTCATTGACGGTTCCGGCATTAAATCTTTTATGGATTCCATTTATGACTAACATCTTACAGATCCTCCCCGGTTATGGATTTTTTTATGGGGCGAAGATAGGTTTTAAATACCGGCAATGACAGAGCAATAGCCACGGTTATGGCGGTGAACAGCTTTAAGTCATTGGCTGGCATGCCCATCTTTAATACCATAGCGATGATAATGCGGTAGGTAATGGCACCCAGTACCAAAGAGATCAGGCAATTTAAGAAGTTTCGTGTGCCGAAAATCACTTCTCCGATAATAACCGAGGCCAAACCGATAACGATGGATCCGATACCCATTTGCACATCGGCAAAACTTTGGCTTTGGGCGATTAAAGAACCGGATAAGGCCACCAGGCCATTACTGATGACTAAACCCAGGGTAATCATATTATTGGTGTTAATCCCCTGAGCTCGTGCCATTTGAGGATTATTGCCGGTAGCCCGGATGGCACAGCCCATTTCTGTGCCAAAAAACCAGTATAGTAGACCAACGATACCTGCAACACTCAGAAAACCAAAGAGCATTACTGCATTGTTCGGGCTTAAGCCCAGGTTTTCCAATGATGTAAAGACTGTATCGATGCGCAGAAGGGAAAGGTTCGCCTTCCCCATAATGCGCAGATTAACAGAATACAGGGCAATCATGGTCAGAATACCGGCCAATAATGCGGGAATTTTGAGCTTCGTATGAAGAATTCCTGTTACAAGCCCTGCCGCCATGCCGCCTAAAAAGGCTAAGCCTGTTGCTATGAAAGGATTCATGCCGTTAAAAATGGAAAATGCCACAATCGCAGCCCCCATGGCAATACTTCCCTCAACTGTCAAATCAGCAATGTCAAGTATTCTGTAAGTAATATAAACGCCGATTGTCATGATAGCCCATAAAAGACCCAGCGAAATCGCGCCTAGTATAATTTGTAACATTTTTTTCCTCGCTTCTATTAACGCCTAACGGTTTATTTTTTAATTATTGTGCTTTAATTACATATTGCTGGAGATCAGCTGGAATGGTAAGACCAATTTCTTCAGCCACTGTGCCATTGATAACATATTCAAATTTAGTTGATGCTTCGATTGGCATGGTAGCAGGTGCTGCTTCGCCTTTAAGAATTTTTACGGCCATTAAGCCGGTTTGATAGCCCAGTTCACTGTAGCTGATGCCCAGGGTGGCTAATCCTCCGGATTCAACCATTCCGGACTCACCGCAGATTACCGGAGTCTTAGACTGAGAGGTAATGTTTTGAACCTGTGGCATGGCGGATGCAAACACGTTATCGGTTGGGATATAGATAGCATCACATTGGCTTACGATGGATTGGGTAGCCTGTTGCACATCGTTTGAATTGGTTACAGTGACTTCTACGTAGTTAAGTCCCAATTTTTCAATGGCTTCACGTGCAATTTTTGCCTGTAAAACAGAATTATCCTCACTTGACGTGTAGAGAACGCCAACCGTTTTCGCGGTCGGAACTAATTTAACCAATAAATCAATTTGCTCTTTTATCGGGTTCATATCGGTTGTTCCTGAAACATTACCTCCGGGTACTTCATTGGATTCAACCAATCGTGCCGCTACATAATCGGTAATAGCTGTTCCTAGAATGGGAATTTCAGTGGTTTTTGCGGCAATGGCCTGGGCTGCAGGGGTGGCAATAGCCAGGACTAAATCAACATTATTGCTGATAAAACGATCGCTGATCGTTGAGAGGTTACTTTGGTCACCCTGGGCGTTTTGTAAATCAATGGTTATATTATCACCATCAACATAGCCGTTGTCAGCAAGGGCTGCCACAAAGCCCTCGCGTGATGCATCCAAGGCAACGTGATCAATATACTGAACAATACCAACGGTCACATCCGGTGACGTTGCGGAATCGGTGGTTCCTCCACTTGAACAACCGGTGCCTAAGGCAATAATTCCGGCCAGCAGAACAACGGATAATAATTTCTTTCCATTCTTTTTCATTTTATTTTCCTCCGTTTTTATATTTTTTTATTCAATAAAACCTTGTCAGGTTGAATTGTCCTTTAGATAAAAAAAAAGTCGCCTCTGAATAACAGGGGCGAAAATAATTTCGCGGTACCACCTTGTCTTTGATGTGTCCACATCAACCTCAGCAAGCGACATAAAGCGCTTTTCCACGTTAACGGTTGGAATCCGTCACAGCCTACAGGGCAATTGCCTTTGGGTGTGCAGTTCTCAGAATGTATTCACGGGTATTCGTCTGCTTCCTTCCACCAACCGAAAGCTCTCTGTAAGAATCTTAACCGCTACTTCTTTCTGGTCATCACTTTATTATATGCTTTGATTATATTTATCCCGTTCGTGTTTGTCAAGAATTATTATAAAAGAATGACTGTCTCTTTTGCTGGAAAATTTAAAGCCCCCAAAGTTATTAAGGGTCCGGGTTGCTGTTTATCCATTGGGGGAGCATTGAGACAATCCATTAAAGATTGCCTCAATGTGAAACAAGTTTTTTTTAATAACGGGTATAAGTTAGATTGCTTTTAGTCTAAAGTCAATGATCGCGTTTTGATTTTCTCGATTAATTTTTCTTTTAAATCCTCCAGGCTGATGAGTCCGGCATCACCTGTGTCACGCATGCGCAAGGCTAAATCCCCGCCTTCGGCTTCTTTATCTCCGACAACCAGCATATAAGGAATTTTTTGCATTTGGGCATCCCGGATCCGGTAACCTAGTTTTTCATCCCGAACATCAACCGAGGCCCGAACACCGATATCCATGAGTTCATCGGCAATGCCTTTGGCAAAGTCATGGTGGACATCCGCAACCGGAATAATCATTACCTGAACAGGAGCCAGCCAAACGGGAAACTTTCCGGCGAAATGCTCAATGAGAATCCCGAAGAAGCGTTCAATACTGCCCAAAATAGTGCGATGAATAATAACCGGACGATGTTTTTCACCGTCAGAGCCAATATAATTCAGGTCAAAACGTTCCGGCATCTGGAAATCCAACTGAATCGTTCCACATTGCCAGGTACGTCCTAAACTGTCTTCTAAATGGAAGTCAATTTTGGGACCATAAAAAGCACCATCGCCGGGATTTAAACGATAATCAATTTCTTTGGTTACCAGGGCATCCCGAAGAGCTTCAGTAGCCATTTCCCATACTTCGTCGGAGCCAATGGCTTTTTCCGGTTTGGTGGATAATTCAACACGGTAGTTAAACCCGAAGACTTTATAGATATCATCTGCCAGGTTAATGACTTTGATGACTTCTTCTTTAATTTGTTCAGGCGTCATAAATATATGGGCATCATCCTGAGTGAAAGCACGTACTCGCATAAGACCGTGAAGGGCACCGTGAAGCTCATGGCGATGAACCAGACCCAGTTCTCCCATTTTTAGAGGCAGATCGCGATAGGAATGGCCTTTACGTTTGTAAACCAGCATCCCTCCGGGACAGTTCATCGGTTTAATGGCATAGTCACTTTCATCTATTTCTGTGAAATACATATTTTCTTTATAATGATCCCAGTGTCCGGATCGTTTCCAGAGTTCAGCATTGAGGATAATCGGGGTTTTTATTTCCTGGTAGCCGCGACGCTGATGTTCCTGGCGCCAGAAGCTTTCAAGCTCATTTCGAATGACCATTCCCTTGGGATGAAAGAATGGAAAACCCGGACCTTCTTCCTGGATAGAGAATAAATCCAGCTCTTTGCCTAGCTTTCGATGATCCCTTTTTTTAGCTTCTTCAATGCGTTCCAAATATTCTGTTAACTGGCTTTTCTTAGGAAAGGTGATCCCGTAAATGCGCTGAAGCATTTTATTTTTTTCATCACCGTGCCAGTAAGCACCGGCCAGGCTTAGCAGCTTAATGGCCTTAATGGGACTCAGATTATTGATATGTGGCCCGGCACAAAGGTCAGAAAACTCTCCCTGGGAATAAAAGCTGATGATGGCATCTTCAGGAAGGTTCTGGATTAATTCTTCTTTATAAAATTCCCCTTCGTTTTTAACCTTTTCCAGAGCGTCGGCACGGCTTAATTCGGATCGCTCAATGGCCAGACCCTCTTTGACAAGCTTCGCCATTTCTTTTTCGATTTTCTCCATGATTTCAGGGGTGATGATGACATCCACATCGATGTCATAGTAAAAACCATGATCAATGGCGGGACCTATGGCAAGCTTTGCCTGGGGATACAGACGCTTCACTGCCTGGGCCAATAAATGAGAACCGGTATGCCAAAATGCATGTTTTCCGCCTTCGTCGTCAAAGGTTAGCAGGCTTAGAGTTGAATCTTCCAGAATTGGTTTGCGGATATCCACCAATTCCCCATTGAGTTCACCGGCCAGGGTAACCCTTGCCAGACCTGAACTGATGTCTTTTGCAACATCGAAAACAGTAATTCCGGATTCATAGGTTTTTACGGTGCCATCTTTTAATGTAATATTAATCATTATTTTCTCCTTGTGAATTTTTTATTAGGCAATTACTAAACTGCCGTGAGCTTCGCTG
>NZ_LGYO01000040.1:0-74200 GCF_001263355.1 Acetobacterium bakii | reverse complement strand
AAGCAACCATTGTTCGTATCTTTTGAGTTTTGCAATTACTAAATTTAAATAAAAAAAGCCCCTTTGTAAAAACAAAGGGACGTATGATACGCGGTTCCACCCAATTTGATCCACTGTGTTGCGGATCCAACTTAAGTTCTGGATAACGGCCAGTGCCGAAGAACCTTACTTATTTTCAGGTCTTGACTCCAAGGGAGGTGTTCAATTATCGTTATTATAAGCAATTACAGCCAAGTTGCCTACTCTCTGAAAATTTCGGATAATTTACTGATCCTTATCATTGTCTTTTTCTATTTGTAACTAGTATAACCCTTAAATAATAAAGAATCAATACCTTTAAGCAAATTTATGCTGTAATAAATTTAAATTGTCCATTATGAAAAACCCCAAGAGATGGTTTTTTTTCCGGGGATGAATCTGAGCTATTTAAATAAGAAGAAAAATTGCTTGCAAATCTTTGAAACTTTACCTGAGTGAAAATTTTCTTGGCTGGGATGCCAATAAATTCCGGTAAATAGGCAGCTACATTTTCCACATCCTTGAGAAATTCAAAAATCCATTCTTTTTCCGGAGATGTATCCTCAAAAAAACAGGGAATATGACTGTTGCCTTGTTTCAGATAATCAAATTTAATTAATTCCTGGACCATCCCATCCCCAGAGAATGGTTTTAAAAAATCAAGGAGTATTGCATAAAGCTGTTCCTTAGATTTTCCAATGTCAAAATATCCTTGAGTTGTCCAGTAATCGGAAAAGCTTTCGAAAAAGTCAAAGGGTGAGGTAAAAATATCCTGTTCGAAGAGATAGCCTAAGCTATGTCTGAACCCATCGCTATTGTAAAAGCGATCAACCAGAATTTCAATGTTACGCAGCCGATAAAGCTCTTGACTTGAGATATAAGCATTGGAAATAACTTCATAGGGCGGAAAGCTGGTATAGGTATATTGATGCAAGTCCCCTTCATCTCTGATACGGGTTCCCTTAAGACATTTGAGAAATCCCAATTGAAGCATATCGGGTTTTAGTGCGATAGTTCGATTAAAGGATGTTTTAAAAATCGCGTAAGACTCATAGGGTAATCCGGCAATAAGATCAAGATGCAAATGAATATTTTCTGAATCAAGAATACTTTTCACATTGACTTCCAGCCGAGTCAGATCAGTCTTTCGGTCGATGGCTTGTAAGGTCGTTGAATCGGTGCTTTGAACGCCGATTTCAAGTTGGATCAGTCCCGGGGCTGCTTCTTTTAATAGTGCAACCAATTCATCATCCAGCAGATCGCCGGTCATTTCAAAGTGAAAATTGGTATTGCCGCCACGGGCGATGATGTAGCTGAAGATTGCTTTTGCCCGTTTCATATCAAAGTTAAAGGTTCGATCAACCAGCTTCACTTGTTTCATTTCCAGAGCAATAAAAAAATCAATTTCTTTAAAAACACGTTCCAGAGAAAGCGTTCGGACCCCCTGATTAGCAGAAGACAAGCAATAGGAACAGCGGTAAGGACAACCCCGCATGGTTTCATAATAAATGATTTTATTCTTTAGCGCAAGGAGCTCATCGGATACATAAGGAAAAGTCAGCGCATTCAGATCCATCGGGATCTCCGGTGGTCCAGATGCAACACAGTCCTGGTTATTTCTAAACCAAAGTCCGGGAATTTTATTCAGGCTGCTCTCATCGTCAATTGACAACAGAAGTTTTTTAAGAGACGTTTCCCCTTCCCCTGCAATGATAAAATCAATCCAGGGGGTTGTGTTTAGTATTTCTTTGGAATCAAAACTTACCTCAGGGCCGCCCAGAATAATCCGGGCTTCCGGTTTAGATTTTTTTAAAAGCTCGGTAATCTTCAGCATTAATTCCATATTCCATATATAACAGGAAAAGCCAAAGAGTTTACCATCGGTTGCCAGCAGATGTTCCACAATACGATGAATGGAATCGTTAATGGACAGTTCAACAATTTCAACTTTAAAATCCGGGAGCTGGGCTTTTAGTGAGCGCACTGCCAGATTTGTATGAATATATTTTGCGTTAACCGCAACAAGAACAAGATCTTTCACTGTAACCTCCTTTAAAATAAAAAAGGGGATGTCTTTGGACATCCCTGAGACTGTTGATAAAGTAGAAAAGTAAGTCCTGGGGACAATTGTAACATCAGGTTGTCTGCATCATGGCGAACAGGCGACAGCCTGTACGATCATGCAGCAGACAACGATTTACCATTGTCCCCAGGACGATTTTATCGCCACTCATAAGGATATCAGTGGACAGTATCCCTATAATAATTAGACATTAAATCTGAAGTGTGTGACGTCACCATCAACCATGACATATTCCTTGCCTTCAACCCGGGTAACACCCAATTCTTTGGCTTTGGCTTCGGAGCCTGCCGCCACCAGTTGATCATAGCTGGTGATTTCAGCCCGAATAAAGCCGCGTTCAATGTCGCTGTGAATTTTTCCGGCGGCCTGTGGTGCCTTGGTGCCCTCAGTTATGGTCCAGGCTCGGATCTCCTGGGGTCCTGCGGTTAAAAAGGTTACCAGACCCAAAAGTTTGTAGCCGGCACTAATGACCTGATCCAAACCCGAAGCTTCCAATCCCAAATCTGCCAAAAATTCAGCCTTTTCTTCATCATCAAATTGGGCGATTTCTTCTTCAATCTTAGCCGAAATTTTAATGACATCTTTATGGTTGCCGGAATGGTTATCAAAAATAGTTGTTTTAAGCCGTTTAACCATGTCATTATCCTCATGAAGATCGTCCTCAGAAACATTGGCAATATAAAGTACCGGTTTCACAGAAATTAACTGAATGGTATTAATAAATTCCCATTCTTCCGGAGTAAACTCATCATCACCCGGAACTTTTCCGGTTTCGAGAATATCGCGAAGTCTGGTGGCAATCTCAACATTTGCTTTTTCCAGGGCATCTGTTTTGGCCAGTTTTTTATTTCTTTCGATGCGACGATCAAGCATTTCAATATCCGCAAAAATGAGTTCAAGATTAATGGTTTCAAGATCATCAATGGGATCTATTTTACCTTCAACATGGACCACATTTTCATCTTCAAAGCAACGGACCACATGAACAATGGCATCCACTTCTCGGATGTGAGACAAAAATTTATTTCCCAGACCTTCCCCTTTGCTGGCGCCTCGGACTAGACCGGCGATATCGACAAATTCAATGGCTGTGGGAATGACTTTTTTTGAGTTGTACATTTTTTCCAATATCCCCAGTCGTGGATCTGGAACCGAGACGACTCCGATATTCGGGTCGATTGTGCAAAAAGGATAATTGGCGGATTCTGCCCCAGCCTTTGTGAGTGCGTTAAATATGGTGCTCTTCCCTACGTTGGGCAGACCGACGATTCCAATTTTCATAAATTACCTCTTTCTAAATTATAAATCTTATTCTATTCCTGTGGGTGTAATGCCGGCCATTGAATTGGCAGTAATTAAAGTTGTCACTAGGGTAAAACCTGCGGCCACAACTTCAAAGCCAATAACCGGGATGGCGGTTTTCCGATAGGAAACCCCATATATGATGCTTAAACCAATAATGGTCAGTGCAATTTGCCAAATATTAAAAATATTGATGATTCCAGCTAAGAAATTAACGATATTAAATTCATAGATGGTATTTAAATCCAGGGGCTTTTGAAACAGAAGATTGATAATTCCCTGAAATATTTTTGGAAAGAAACTGATACCAACAACATAAATTGCTGATTTAAAACTGGCGGTTCCATTCATTTTCTTTAATACAAAGTGAAAAATTCCGGTTTTTAGGACTAAGGCGATGGCTAATCCGATAATGCCCGAGAATATTCCAAACCCAATGGCAAGTCCCTGGATGGAGCCCATTTGTTCTTCAGGCAGTCCCATAGAAGAAACGGTGTTTCCTGCGGTTAGGCCGGTAAGCACTCCGATAATCACCAGGATCACAATGGGAGCGAGTAAGGAAAATTTTTCTTTTTCGTTTATTTCTGTGAAATATTTTTTGGGATGAATGAAAAGATTGATTAGATTCATAATAACTCCATTTCTATTATTCACTTCGAATTGCGTCCAGTGAGCTTAAATTAGCGGCTTTTATGGCTGGACGAACACCGGATAAAAGACCGACAAGAGCTGAAAAAACCAGGGCAAAGACAACTAATCCAGGGGTAATATATGAAATCGTCGCACTGCCGCCAGTGATGAAAAATCCTGCTATAAAGTTAATTAAAAAAGAAAGTAGAAAGCTGACAACAATCCCGACAATTCCGCCAATCAAGCCAATCATGGTGGATTCGGCAATAAACATATTGCGGATATCATTGATGGAAGCGCCGATCACTTTCATAATTCCAATTTCCTTGGTGCGTTCATAAATTGACATGGTCATGGTATTAACAATACCAATACAGGCAACCAAAAGGGCTACAGCACCAATACCTCCAAGTAGAATTTGCAGCATCTGAAAAACACTTCCCAGTGAATCTAAAATTTGCTGGAGAGAAAAAACCGTGAAATCAAGTGCTTCCACTTTTTGGGTCACACTATCAACAAGACTGGAGTCTTCAACCGTAATTAAAGCTTCCGAGTACCCTTGCTTTTTAATGTTCACTGCTTGGCCGGTTTGCCACTCATTTAAATCAGCAACAACATCATAGTCGGCGATAATGGAATAATCCTCTGATCCGCCGGTGGATTCTAAAACACCGGAGACCTTAACGGTTAGAGTTTTAAGTTCTTCCTCGCCGTCAGCATTCGTTTTTCTGACAATAATATTTATTTTTTCGCCAATAAGATCTTCAGGAGACAGCGTGCTCACCTGGGCCTGTGGCCCGGTGGAAGTCAGTTCATAGGAAGAAAGCACTTCTTTTCCAAGAATCACCGAATTTGTGTCATTGGCATTTGGTTTTTTTCCGCTTGATGTTTCGTAACGCATGTCATCAAGAACATTATAATCAACGCCCATAAGTGAAGCGGAATACTGTTCCCGATCGACGTCAATTTCCGCACCGCTCAGATTAACAACCGGTGTTACAGCCACCACACCATCCATTTTTTTAAATTCTTTTATGGCATCCTCGTTAAGAATGGGCTTATCCGATTTTTTACCCACCGAAAACAGACTGCTTCCGGTGGAAGAACCAAGATCCTGATAAACCTGAAGGGTTGTAACCGAGCCGATGCCTGAGAGTTCACTGGTAATACTTCTTTGGGCGCCATTGCCAATGGAAACCATCACAATGATTGAAGCGGTTCCGATCACAACACCGATAATGGTTAGAATGGTCCGGAATTTTGCCCGCCAAAGATTCTCCCAGGATAAATTTAGGAGTTCTCGCTTATTCACTGTATTACCTCGCTACGCATTAATTCCAAATACGACTCTCAGAAACTGCTGGAAGATATTTTCCGTTTTGCTGGCCGAAGCATCGACCTGATCTTCGGGAACCACAAGGGTGATATCCCGTTCGGTTATTCGCTCATTATTGAAACTATCCAGATATTTAAGGGTGATTTTAGTAGGATATTCCCCGGGAGTATCAGCGGTTACCGCGGTGGTGAAACTATCATTATCGTCTTTTTCAAAGGTTCCATAATACTGATAATTTGGTGTAAAGATAAGGCCCTCAGAGGCAATACCCAACTGGACACCACGGACGGGGTTGGAACCAAAATTTGCAATCTCAAACTCAAGCTGATTGACTGCTTTTTCATCGGTGCCAAGAGTGTAACGATCCGGTGCGATAATGGACATGGAATTGCTTTCATTAATGAAAATCCCAACAGTTTCGGCAAATTCATAACCGGTTCCGCCACTGCTTTCACAATAAAGTTTAAGGTTCAGATTATAATTCTTAGCTTCTGCATTGGGAGAGGAAACCATGGGAATTTCGATGGTCGCTGTTTCCTGAGACGGAATTTCATCAATATAAAAATGACTGCCGCTGCCAACCATCGAAAAAACGCCAAGGTCCTGGGCGCCGGCCATGGAAAGAATATCCAGGGTAACATTGTACGCGTCATAATCTCCATAATTTTTCAAAGTCAGGATCATTTTAAAGTCTTTTCCAGGTGAGACGGTTTCCGGAGAAAAGGTAACCGAACTGATTTGGAGTAAGGGTTGCTCCGGGGCTGCCAATACTCCTGGGACGATGCCAAAAAACAAAAGAAGGGTCACGATAAGGGTTGCCAATAAGGCTTTAGCTTTCATTCATAAACTCCATTTCTTTAAAATATTACTGCTGATCTTCCCAGCTTTCAATAATACCGTCACGCATATGGATGACTTTGGTACAATATTTGGCTGCTTCAGGATCATGGGTTACAATAACAAAGGTTTGATTATTCTCACGATTCAGACGGGTAATCATTTCCATAATATCGGTACTGTTTTTTGAATCTAAATTTCCGGTGGGTTCATCTGCCAGAATAATTTCAGGATGATTTACCAGCGCTCTGGCAATGCTCACCCGCTGCTGTTCGCCCCCTGAGAGTTCACTGGGCTTGTGATCCATGCGATCCAAAAGACCTACAATAGAAAGGGCTTCTGAGGCCCTTTCCCGGCGAATTGCTTTGGGTACCCCGGCGAAGGTGAGGGTTAAGGCGACGTTTTCAATGGCTGTCATGGTGGAAATTAGATTGTAGGATTGAAAGATAAACCCCAGATGGTCTCTCCTAAACAAGCACAGCTCGTTTTCCGTCATTTCACTGATGTGAAAATCCCTGATCAGGACCTCCCCGGAGGTTGGCGGAACAAGACCACCCAGAACGTTCAAAAAGGTGGATTTTCCCGACCCCGAAGGACCGAGAAGCGCCACCATTTCCCCTTGTTCAATATCAAGGTTAATCCCTTTGAGGATGCTGATACTATTTTTACCTAATTTAAAATCTTTGCGTAAATTTTCCACTTTAATAAAAATTGAGATCTACCCCTTTCAATTGGACTAAAAAGATAATCTATCTGCTGACAATGCCGTCTTTCCAGAGTTCTTCAAGGTTATATAAGCCCCGTTCTTCTTCATGAAAGATGTGAATAATAACGTCGTAAAAATCTAAGAGAATCCAACGACCCTCTCTCTGGCCCTCGATGCCCTTTGGAAATATTTCCAACAATTTAGCTTCATGTTCAATATTATCGGCAATGGCTTTGACCTGACGGTCTGAACTGCCACTGGCAATGACAAAGTAATTGGCAATACTTGACAATTCGGTAATGTTTATGCTTTGAATATCAATACCGCTTTTGTCCTCAATCCAACCTTCAACTTTTTTAACAAATTCTTCAGGATTAATAATAATCACTTCACTTTCTATATAATATTTTTTTGCATTTTTTTTATAATTAAATCATTTCTTGCTGTGATTGTCCGTTTATGGATAAGCGCATCGCTCAGCGCAACATATCGAATAGTGTCGCTTAGAGCCATTATCACTGCTTGATCCAAGTCCTCAAAGGCCAGACTTTTAAGTTTATCCATGCCAGGAAATGTTCGTCCCGGTTCAATAAAATCTGCCAGATAAATGATTTTTTCAAGTTTGGACATATTTTTGCGGCCGGTGGTGTGATATCGAATGGCATTAAGTATTGTTTTATCCTGAACACCGTAGGTATTTTCGGCAACAATAGCACCCACAGGTCCATGCAGAAGCTGGGGATCATGCCGGGATACGCTATCAACTCTCACACCATTGGCTTCGGCATATTTAATGAGTTCCTCATCCGAAAAGTTCTTCGCGCAATCGTGTAGCAAAGCAGCCAATGAGGCCTTTTTTACATTGCAATTATATCTCACAGCAAGGCTTTTTGCTACTTCAACCACATTCATAGTGTGCTGATAACGTTTTTTTGGCAGAGCTTTTTTTAATAATTGGTCAATTTTGCGCTTATTCATTTGTCTCTCTCTGTCCCTGTTTTAGCAACATATAAATTTTCTGCATAAATATATTCTTCAACAGCTCTTGGTAATAAATATCGGATGGAATAACCGTTTTTAATGCGGGAACGGATATCCGAAGATGCGATGTCCATTTCTGTTGTGTATAATTTAAAAATAGATGCATCATAAATTTCCTGGAGTTCTTCAATTCGGTTATCCAGTTTATCATGGCTGTATCCCGGACGGAAGGTTGTAATAAACTTCACGGATTTTAAAAGTTCAGGGGCACCTTTCCAAAGGGTGATTTCAAACATAAGATCAGCACCGGTAATAAAATAAAAATCACTTTCAGGAAAGATTTTCTTTATTTCTTCAACAGTATCAATGGTATATGTCACTCCCATTTGATCAATTTCATGGGTCATCACCTCAAAACAGGGATTGTCGGCAATGGCTAATTCCACCATTTTAAGTCGATGTTCCCGGGAAATCTCGTCATGGGAGATTTTAAAGGGATTATTCCCTGTTGGAATAAATAAAACCTTATCAAGTTCATATTGATCCCGGGCTGATTCTGCTAAAAGCAAATGCCCGGTATGTATGGGATTAAAACTTCCTCCGAGGAGACCGATTTTTTGTTTCATTTCAGCCCTTCACTATAATAAATCCTCAAAACTTTTTTCGAGCACCCGGGTTTGTTTTTTTAACACGTTTAATGGTTTTTTGATTTTTTGTGGGTACTTCAATTTTAGTTTTCAATAAGTTTTTTTTGTATAAAATAAACTTATTCCCAATGGTACATACGATGTCTGATTTTGTGGCGGCTGCCAATTCACGGGCAACATTATCCACATCTTCAAGAGAATTATTCTGTACTTTTCCTTTAATGAGTTCCCTGGCAATAATGGCATCCCGGGTTTGAACAATAACCTGAGGGGTAATCCCATCCTTGCCAATAAAAATGATATCGGGAATTTCATTGGCAAGCTTTTTCAAATAACTTCTTTGTGTGCTTGTTAACATATTTCTCAACTTTCTTTTGTGGTATTATAACATAAATCAAAGGTTTGATCTATTTATAATATTCAAACTCAACTTCACGTAATCGAACAAAGTCTCCATCTTTTATGCCCATTTCTTCGAGCTTGGTGAAGACACCCTTATCTTTTAAAATCCGTTGGAAGAAACCAATGGAATCTAAATCTTCAAAGTTAACCGAATTAATGAGACGATCTAAGAATTCGCCGTCAACCACGAAAACATCATCTATTTTTTCCGCAGTAAATTGATTGTTTCTAAATTCAGGAGTGTAAATGGTTTCTTCCACGGGTTCGATGTCAAAGATTGGTTCAACTTCACCAATTTCATCAAGCAGCAGAACGACACGACTCATCAATTGGTCCAGTCCCCGTCCGGTAACCGCAGAAATAATAAAAACTTCGTAACCTAAGGCTTCAAGTTTTCCCTTTATTTCTTCTACGCCCTCATCTTCAAGGATAAGATCGACCTTGTTTAAGGCAACAATCTGGACCCGTTCGGCCAACTTCTTGTTATATTTTTCGAGCTCATAATTAATGGCATGAAAATCTTCAATGGGATCACGTCCTTCACTGCCGGAAGCATCCAAAAGATGCACTAGCAGCTTGGTCCGTTCCACATGTCTTAGAAATTGGTCGCCAAGGCCGGTGCCTTCATGAGCACCTTCGATGAGACCCGGTATATCCGCAATCACAAAAGTGCTGAAATTACGCCACTCAACCACACCAAGATTAGGAACAATGGTGGTGAAATGGTAATTTGCAATCTTTGGTCTGGCTTTGGTTACAACAGAAAGTAAAGTTGACTTCCCAACGTTTGGAAAACCTATAAGGCCCACATCCGCAAGAAGCTTAAGCTCCAGAATAACCGTGCGTTCCTGGCCTCTGATGCCACCCTGGGCAAATCTTGGAGCCTGCCGTGTTGGGGTGGCGAAGTTCATGTTTCCACGACCACCGCGACCGCCTTCTGCCACGCGAAAGCTTTGACCGTTTTCGGATAAATCACAAATGACCCGTCCGGTTTCTTTATCTTTAATAAGGGTTCCCACTGGAACCTTTATGATCAGTTCCTCACCGCTTTTTCCTGCGGATCGACCTCCGGTTCCATTTTCTCCGTTTTCGGCCTTGTGTTTTCTCTTATATTTAAATTCCATTAAAGTTCGATAGCCTTGATCCGCCACGAAGACAATATTGCCCCCATGACCGCCATGGCCACCATCAGGACCGCCCATGGGAACATATTTTTCCCGTCGGAAGCTCACGCCGCCGTGACCGCCATTACCTGCTTTAAGAATGATCTCTGCTTTATCTACAAACATTTTGGTGTACCTCGCTTTTCTTAGATTTTACCCTAATATAACAAAAAATAAAACCCCTTATCATTAAGAACTATAATAAGAGGTTTTATAAGATGTATTATTTTGTCACTGGAAACTAGATGGCTTCCCTTGGATAAATACTTACTTGTTTTTTATCTCTGCCTTTTCGTTCAAAACGTACAATACCGTCTTCTAATGCGAATAAAGTATCATCTCCGCCTTTGCCAACATTGATACCAGGATGAATCTTTGTTCCTCTTTGACGAACAAGGATATTACCTGCAAGAACAAACTGACCGTCTCCTCTTTTTGTACCAAGGCGCTTAGCTTCACTGTCGCGACCATTTCTTGAACTACCAACCCCTTTTTTATGGGCAAATAGTTGAAGGTTCATTTTAATCATTATGTTCACCTCCTATTTTTTTACTTCGTTTATTTTTAAATAGTCTCCATAAGCTTCCTTGATCCCCTGGATTCCCAGTTGATAGGTTGCCAATAGTGTTTCGGTTTTTATATTTTGCAATTCGCTGGAACTTTTTGGAACGGTAAAATTTGTGTAACCATCTTTTACCACTTCGCAAAGATCTTTGCGACCAACAATCTCTGTGAGGCCATTAAGTATACTAATGGTTAGAACAGAAACAGCTGCACAAATAATATCTTCACCCTGATCCGCATAACCAGCATGCCCTGAAACGGTTATTTCATCAATTTCATTCTCTTTTCTAAAAAAAGTAACTGAAATCATGGAATTACCTAAGCTTCAATGCTTGTGATTTTTACTTTCATGAATGGTTGACGATGACCTTGTTTTTTACGGTAATCTTTTTTCGCTTTATACTTGAAAATAATGATCTTAGGTCCTTTTGCAACCAAAAGAATTTCAGCCTTTACAACAGCATTTGCAACAATTGGAGTTCCAATTGTCATTTCGCCGTCTTTGTTAACAGCTAAAACATCTGTAAAAGTAATTTCTTTTACATCATCTTCTTTGAAATTGATTTTTTCAATTTCGATCACATCGTTTTCTTGAACACGATATTGTTTACCACCTGTTTTAATAATTGCATACATACTCTACACCTCCTCATTCCAGACTCGCCACAAAAGGTGCTTTCGACTTAAAACCTTTTATGTGCGGCTACATAACTTTATAAATATTAACATGAATAGGAAACTTTGTCAATGAGAATATAAATTAATACGTTAGTATCTCATATCCTTTTTCTGTGACTGCTACTGTTACTTCCCACTGCGCCGACGGCTCTCCATCTGCTGTGTACACTACCCAATCATTATCACTATCAATATAAATGCCAGCTCTTCCCATATTAATCATTGGTTCTATAGTAAATACCATACCCGGCACCAATAACATTTCTGTTCCTCTTTTCGATACATGGCTAACAAAAGGTTCTTCATGAAATTCCAGACCAACACCATGTCCGCCAAATTCTTCTACCACAGAATAACCGTTTGATATCACATAGTCACTGATCGCCTGACCAATATCGCCAAGAAAATGCCATGGTTTTATTTGTTTAAGCCCTATTTCAATTGATTTTTTAGTAATGTCCACTAACCGCCTTTTTGCTGCACTGACATTACCAATACAAAACATTCTTGATGCATCAGAAAAATATCCTTTGAATAGTGTTGATACATCAACATTAATAATATCGCCATCTTCAAGAGACACTTCATCTGATGGTATGCCATGACAAACTTGATTATTAATAGACGTGCATACACTTTTAGGAAAGCCCTCGTAATTCAAAGGAGCCGGAACGCCTCCTAAAGCTAACGTTTTAGTGTGTACCAATTGATTGATCTCCTCTGTAGAGATACCCGTTTTAATATTCTCTGCGATATGATCCAAGACTGCGATATTAATTTTACTACTTTCCTTTATACCATTAATTTGTAAGGTTGATTTAATAATGTTTCGGTCAGGTATGATACAACCTTTTCGTTTATATGATAATATTCTCTCATCAAATGCCATATGGCATTTTTTGTATTTTTTTCCGCTGCCACACCAGCAGACATCATTTCTCCCAAGTATTTCAAACAAATTTAAGACTCCTTTTATTTTTGCATTTAATATCCGATTTATTTAGTCATAATCTTTCATTGCTTTTTCGGTATCTTTAAACAGTTCCGGGGCAATCTTTCTCATCCCTGTTCGTTCCCAAAATGATAATTTTTCATGATCGGTAAAATATTTCATGGGAATAGGATGCGTTCCAACCACTACCGGTATATTGTAGTGCATTTCTATAAATTCTTGAAATGATTTGATCCTGGGACACGGAGGATATCCAACTACCAGCCCTGTTGCAAGATGTATTACCTGGACGCCATTTTTAATCATTTCTGCCGGAACATATTCAATATTACCACCTGGACAGCCACCACAATATGAATATCCCGCAATTTGGATTTCTTCATCTTTTGAATAAATTGAAAACCCGCCCATGCGTTCATTTAGAGCTCGGAAACATTTCCCGCCCCCGCAGCTCTGATACCGTCCACAGATTATGATTCCTATTTTTTTCATACTATTTACCGCCATTCTGTTTTAATTAATGTCACAACAAAGCATTATTCAATATTTAATTATATTCCCCTAGCCATCAACGTTTTATTTGGTAGCCCAGAAAATTGATCGGAAGAACATTTTTTAAAATCTCTTCTGTGCTCATGATCCAATCCCTTATTAAAGCCATAGCCATGCTCTATTGGTGGGTTCCATCTCTTCTCGGCATATGCTATATATGCTATGTATATGATTATACATCGTTGTTGTCATATGTCAATAACTACTTGAAACTTTGTTTTTAATATGCCACTACACTATTAATCTTATTTTACTGTATAAAAATGATGTTATTCTGGATTGGGTTGGTTATAATAAATTAAGATTGAATAAATGGGGGTTTTTATGTCAAAAACTAAAATAAATCAGAAAACGATATCTCGGATCAGTGCTGTTTTTATTATTGCAATGATTTGTAGTGTGGGTTACTATTTTTATCCATCGGTCATGAAAAACCTGCAAAAGCAGAATGTTATTGAAGTTGCCCAGGGAACGACGGAAATGGATGCCACCGCCATTGATTTTGAAGGCCTTAGAATAATGAATCCGGACACCGTGGGTTGGGTTCTCATTGAAGGCACGCCTCTGAATTATCCGGTGGTGCAAACTGATAACAATGATTATTATCTTTCTCACAATTTTGAAAGAAATGCCGCTATTGAAGGAACGGTATTTCTTGATTATGTCTGTCCTTCAGAAAATACCCGGAATAATATTCTTTATGGTCATTACATGCAGGATGAATCCATGTTTGGGGTTTTATGGCAATATCAGAACGAGGCTTACTTTAAGGTACATCCCATCATACAGTATGACCGTCCCGGTAACCCCGGGAAATGGGAAATCTTCTCGGTTTACATCACCGAGGCAGATTATGATTATCGCCGGCCCGAATTTACAGACAATACTGAATTTATAAACTACATGAATCGGGTTAAGAAGCGTTCCCTTTATGACACCGGAGTGGTCCTCAGTCCTACAGATGAAGTCCTCACCCTTTCCACATGTATCTACACCTTTGATGACGCCCGACTAGCTATCCATGCCCGAAAAATAACCCAATAAAAAAACTGCCCAATAGGTGCAGTTCATAATCTGAAAAAGTTAAAAGTAAGTCCCGGGGACAATCGTAACATCAGTTGTCGGCATCTAGGCGAACAGGCAATAGCCTGTCCGATCTTGCAGCCGACAACGATTTACCATTGTCCCCGGGACGGGTTTGTCAACAAACTTGCTGCTCCTATTGGGGCAGTTTTTTTGTGAAGAATTATTTGTTCTTTTTCAGTTTAAGTGCTCTTTTTTCAGGAATTAAAATATTGTCCTGGAAATCAAAGCATTCTTTGGCAATGACATTGCTTAAAACCAGCAGAGAAATAAGATTGGGAATGGCCATGAGACCATTCATGGTATCCGAGAAATCCCATACAATCTGTAAAGCAGTGGTTGCGCCGACAAAGGCAACCAGACAATAAATAAAGCGATAGGCTTTAATCACTATGGGTGCTTTGATAAGGTATTCCAGAGATTTTTCGCCGTAATACTCCCAGCCCAGAATAGTTGAAAAAGCAAACAGCATGATACCAAGCGTTACGATCCATCCGCCGATTGGTCCTAAAGCTGATTCAAAAGCCATGATGGTGAGATCCGCTCCGGATATTAGTTTTCCAGCCGCATCCATGGTGCCTAAAACACCGGAAGAAGCAATAACCAGCCCAGTTATACTGCAAACAACCAGGGTATCGAAAAAGGTGCCGGTCATGTTGATGTAGCCCTGGCGTGAAGGGTGATCGGTTTTAGCGGCGGCAGCTGCAATCGGTGCAGAACCCAAACCCGCTTCGTTGGAGAAAACACCTCTGGCGACACCCCAGCGCATGGCCGTTAACATACTGGCAATAATACTTCCGCCGATGCCGCCGGCAATGGCGGTGGGCGAAAAGGCCATCGTAAAGATTTGTGCTACGCCGGCGGGAACGTTTTCAATATTAATAAGAATAACAAGAATACCAGCCGCAAAATAAAAAACGGCCATAAAGGGCACAAGAATACCGCTGACCTTACCGATGCTTTTGATCCCTCCTAAAAGTACTACCAGGGCTAAAGTCGTAATGATGAGTCCGGTAATCCAGGTTGGCACACCAAAGGTATTTAAAACGGAACTTGAAATTGAATTGGCCTGGGTCATGTTGCCAATGCCAAAAGAAGCAATGACTGCAAATACAGAGAAAAGTACCGCCAGTATGGAACCAATCCATTTGATCTTAAAACCGTTTTTCATGGCATACATCGGTCCTCCGGCCATTTCACCCTGGGCATTGGTTTCCCGATACTTAACAGCCAGAACACTTTCGCCATATTTAGTGGAAAGGCCGAACAGAGCACTGATCCACATCCATACCAGAGCCCCGGGACCACCCAGTACCATAGCGGTTGCAACGCCCACAATATTCCCGGTGCCGATGGTGGCAGCCAGGGCAGTCATTAAGGACTGGAATGGTGAAATATCCCCTTTGTCTTCTTTTTTTGATGGATCGGGTTTTTTAAAAACCGATTTTAAAGCATAACCAAGGTTACGCCATGGAAGAAACTTTAAACGAATGGTTAAAAAAATACCTGTTCCCATTAAAAGTGCTAGCATTACGGGTCCCCAAACAAAATTGTTGACCGCTGCCATTATTTCCGCAAAATTCATAATACCCCCTATAATTTTAAAAGCATAAAATGTATTTTATCATGATTAATATCTCTGCACAATATAAAACACCAGAAATATGTCAATAAAGTCATATTTCTGGTGCTTTAAGATGTTTTTAATCAGTCATTAAAATTTCATATGCTTCGGGGCTAAACCAGAGGGATAATTCTTCTAAAAAAGACTCTTGGGCATCACTGGCATGAATCAGGTTATTACAACACCGGTCTTCCTGATTGGCCATTTCGATTGAATCCGAACCGTAGTCTCCGCGAATGGTTCCACCTGAAGCAGTGGACGGATCTGTTGCGCCAATCAGAAGTCTGGCATTGGCAATGGCATCATTTCCCTTTTGACTCAGGATAATAGGCAACATACCCTTCCCTACAAAGGATTTTATAGCCGCTTTTTCAAAGGACTTGCCGAGTTTTTTTACAACATGTGCATAGTGCTTGAGGATGAGCTTTTCAGTCACCGTTTTGTAACCCAACATTTCGATCGTAAATCCGTTATTTTTGAATCTTTGGATAATTTTCTCAACTAATTCCCGTTCCAGAGCATCGGGTTTCATAATAATCAAGCAGTAAGATTTCATTGCTGACCTCCATTTTGTTATGATATTTTAGTTTATTTATTCCTCAGAGCTTTGCGTGTCAGTCTTTCGGGTGTGATGATCCGCTCTTGGTAATCAAAGCATTCTTTGGCAATGACATTACTTAAAAGCAATAGACACAGAAGATTTGGAATGGCCATAAGACCGTTCATAGTATCTGAGATATCCCAGACGATTTCCAAGGCAATGGTTGAACCGATAAAGGTAACCAGACAGTAAACAAATCGATAGATTTTAATGGCTATGGGTGCTCTGATTAGATATTCCAGGGATTTTTCACCGTAATACTCCCAACCTAAAATAGTTGAAAAAGCAAACAGCATAATACCAATGGTAATAATCCAGCCCCCAGCAGGTCCCAAAGCAGATTGGAATGCCATTATGGTGAGATTTACACCGGATACTAAATTTCCAGAAGCATCCACACTGCCTAAAACACCGGAAGAGGCAATGACTACGCCGGTAATACTGCAGGTTATGAGAGTATCAAAAAAGGTCCCGGTCATATTTATATAACCCTGACGTGAAGGGTAATCGGTGACTGCCGCCGCGGCGGCGATGGGCGCGGATCCCAGGCCAGCTTCATTGGAAAAAACCCCCCGGGCAATTCCCCACCGCATGGCGGATAACATACTGGCAATAATTGTGCCGCCAACACCTCCGGCAATGGCAGTGGGAGAAAAAGCCATCGTAAAGATTTCTGCGATGCCGGCTGGGACATTTTCAAAATTAATAATAATAACGACGATGCCGGCGATAAAATATAAAACGGCCATGAACGGTACAATTATGCCGCAGACCTTTCCGATACTTTGGATCCCACCGAGAAGCACCGTGATTGCCAGACCTGTAATAATGAGTCCGGTAATCCAGGTGGGCACCCCGAATGTTCCATAAACCGCATTTGAGATTGAGTTGGCCTGGGTCATGTTGCCGATCCCAAAAGAAGCTGCCACTGCAAAGACCGAAAATAAAATGGCCATTGCGGATCCCAGCCACTTGATTTTAATACCGTTTTTCATGGCATACATGGGTCCCCCGGACATTTCGCCCTGTTCGTTGGTTTCGCGATACTTTATGGCTAGAACACTTTCACCGTATTTGGTGGAAAGGCCAAACAAGGCGCTGATCCACATCCATACCAGGGCACCAGGACCTCCCAGGACCATGGCTGTTGCCACACCGACGATATTTCCGGTACCGATAGTAGCGGCCAAAGATGTCATTAACGATTGAAAGGGTGAAATATCCCCGCGTTTTTTCTTCTTTGTTTTATCGGGTTTTATAAAAATTGATTTCAAAGCATAACCAAGGTTACGCCATGGAAGAAACTTTAATCGAATGGTTAAAAAGATTCCTGTTCCCACTAAAAGTGTCAGCATAACAGGGCCCCAAACAAAGTTGTTGACCACTGCCATTATTTCCGAAAAGTTCATATTTTCCTCCTAAATTTTTAAAGCAATCTAAATATCATACCACAGTTATCCGGCTTATGCCAAGGAAGCTCATGGTAATAGGTTCTGAAAACCGTGTGCTTTAATTCAAATATAGAGGAAAATTCGTTGGTATATTTGTATGTATTTAACAAGGCTGACAAGACAAAAAATGCTAAAGCCGATTCCACATAAACTACTGTAGAACCGGCTTCAGCTTTCAATCTCAGGTGTCATTTCTTTTGGACTCACCCCTTTCGATTTATCAAAAATCGTCTTCTTTCTTTTCTAATGTAAACTTAGCGCTTAACTATTAGGCATTTTTTCTTTTCTTCGTTTCTTTTAATTGAGAACTTTTCGTTTTTATCATTACTCACTCGGTTGTTGCCTCGAAAAATTTTAGGAATTCAACATCTAAAATATTATTCGGACAGAGTCACAAGTTGAGTTTTTTAAACTTTCCCAATTTACAGAATTTCTGAAAAATTTATTCTCTGGTTCGTCTAATCAGGAACTTTTTGTTTCCTAATAATCACTCTCTCGGCTGTTGTCTTGAAAAATTTTAGGAATTCACCATATAAATATTTTTCAGACAGATTCACAAGTAGAGCTTTTTAACTTTCCCAATCGTTAAAACTTTTGAATAATCTGTTCTTTCGTTCAAATTCTTTGCCTGTCAATTAACTTTCTTAACTATTATCATTTAATCAGGTAAAATTTATTATCCTCAATACATCATCTTAATTATGGGTACATCTTTATTAATTATTAAGCAGATGTAGCTTTTTCCATAATATGAATACCTATCTCAAATATATTTCACTCTGACTTAACATGCTATCACCCTAACTTTTTTTGGTTCTCGATGCATATTAATTGATAACAATCGATAATGTTTTTATATTCTTCGGTTCGGTAATAAATTTTTACTTTTTAAACCAAAACCGTTATACATTAACTTTACCGGATTTGTTAAGGCTTTGTTTACTTTTCAATGATCGAGATCATCCAATTAGAAAAGGATTGAGTTGATCTTTGATTATCTTGATTATAGCACCGTTCTTTAAAAAGTAAATGGTTTTTTTGTAAATGATTGTAACACTTTTGTAAAGGTTATCAGTCCTCTAAAAGCATTAAGTTTTTCCGGTGGATTTGGATGGTGGGATCAATGATAAACAGATCATTGACTTGCTCATTTATACTCGATAAAATCAACTCCGGTTTGACGCATTGCTGTTCAATATAGTTTAAGAACATTTCAATGGTGGCTGCCTCTTCAGTCGTTTCTTCTTGATTAAGAAGAATGGATTCAATAAAAGGACGAATGTTTTTTTCGATGAGTTTCCCTTTTTTATTTCGTTTTTTCATTAAAATCTCGGGGTAATCCAAATACGTTTGAAAAGCCTTTGATAAAGTCTCTTTGCTGACGGTATCAGAGAGCTTAACCTTTAATTGATAATGGCTTTTTAAAAGTGAAGCAGACAGGGATGGGTGTCCCTCTTCCAGAATTCGGGCACTTACGATTTCAAGTCCCTGAGGTAAGACTGCATTCATGCGTTCGATAAATGCCTCACAGCTGATATCATCGGTCAGCATCACATCGCCATATTCGCAATCGCTGGTTAAGCCCACAGACATGGCCAGGGCAAAAGCCATTTTGGGATGGGGATTAAAGCCCAATGAATAGTCGACCTGCATGTCACTTCGGCGAAAGGCCCGTTGAAAAAGACGTTGCTGATCCAAATGGGATAAAAACCGGAGCTCATTGGTTCGCTTAAATTGATATTGCATTTTAATCATTGCATTTCCACCCTTCTTTGAACTCCATAATTCCGCAATTTGAACAATGCTCACGGCAAAATGGCGTGGTTATGACTTCGCGGGATTTGTTGTTTTCGGCAATCAGATAATCCTTTTTAACACCGATATCAATAAAATCCCAGGGCAGAATCTCGTCGTACTCACGATTTCTAAGAGCATAAAAATCAGGATCAACCCCGACTTCGGCAAAGGCTTCCATCCATTTTTCTAAACTGAAGTACTCTCCCCAGCCATCAAAACGGCATCCCATCTCATGGGCTTTTAAAAGAACTGGACCTAAACGCCTGTCGCCTCTGGCGAAAACGGCTTCCATATAGCTCACACCGCTGTCATGCCAACTGTAGGATATTTTGCGATCTTTAATTTTTGATTTAAGATGATTTTGTTTGTCCTTGAATTCCTGCCGTGTATTTTGGCCCATCCACTGAAAAGGAGTAAAAGGTTTTGGAACAAAGGACGCAGCACTTAAAACCACTTTTAGATTTTTGTTTCGAACATCCCGATCAAGTTTATAATATTCATCAACGGTTTTCTGTCCCAGCACGGCAATCCCCTCAATGTCTTCCAGGGCTTCTCCGGGCAGTCCAATCATGAAATAAAGCTTCACATGTCCCCACCCTTTTTCAAAGGCTGTTCGAACCGTATCGAGAAGGTTTTCTTCAGTGACACCTTTATTGATTACGTCCCGCATCCGCTGAGAACCAGCTTCAGGTGCCAGGGTCAATCCGGTTTTGCGCACCTTTTGTATTTGTTCAAGCATATCAATGCTCAGAGAATCGATCCGCAGGGAAGGCAGGGAAAGTCCCACCTTTTCCCCATCATATTCTTTTACCAGCGTATCAATGAGCTTTTGAATTTCGCTGTAATCCCCGGTACTTAAAGAAGACAGGGAAATTTCATCGTATCCGGTTGCCTTAATCAGTGCTTCTATCTTTTCCTGGATGGTGGGAATACTGCGTTCACGAGTTGGCCGATAGATCATTCCGGCCTGACAAAAACGACAACCACGTCCACAGCCCCGGAATATTTCAAAGCTGATGCGATCATGGACGGTTTCGGTGTAGGACATCACAATTTTATCCGGATAATAAGCTTTGTCCAGATCTTCGATGAACTGTTTTTTTATTTTTTCCGGAACGCCGTCAATAAGCGGTTTAAATTCCTTGATAAGCCCGGTTGCTTGATCGTATGTGGTTTCATAAAAACAAGGAACGTAAACTCCCTGAATTCCGGCAATGGATTTTAAATAATCAGCACGTGTGCCATTGGATTTTTTAAAGCTGCGGTACATATCCATGAGCTCTAAGATAAGTTCTTCTGCTTCACCGATGACAAAGAAGTCCACAAAATCAGAAAGGGGCTCGGGATTGTAGGCACAGGGACCGCCTGCAATTATAAAGGGTTCATCGTCCTTGCGGTCTTTGGCAAGAAGAGAAACATGGCCAAGTTCTAACATGTTTAAAATATTTGTAAAGCTCATTTCATACTGGAGGGTAAAACCGATAAAGTCATATTCATTTAAAGGCATCATCGATTCCAAACCATATAAAGGCAGGTTGTGACTGCGTAATTGGGCTTCCATATCAACCCATGGTGCAAACACCCGCTCACACCAGATATCTTTTTGTTCATTCAGCAGTCCGTAAAGAATTTTCATGCCTAAATGGGACATTCCCACCTCATAGGTATCCGGAAAGGCAAAAGCAAAACGAATGGTATCTGCATCCGGTGTTTTATGGACCGCATTCACCTCATTGCCAAGGTAGGTAATCGGTTTTTCAACTAAGGGTAAAATATTTTTTTCAATGTAATTATTCATTCATTTCCTCATAATTATTATTTGTATTTCGATTTTTTCATTTTTTTCATCTTATTTATCTTACCTGATACTATTAGACTTGTATAGGGCTAATTGAATTTTAAACACGGAAAATTAGGGCGATTGTCTAAACTGTGGTATACTGGTACAGATTTAAGCGATTTAATATTGAAGAATTAAATTATAATTTAGTCATTGACAAGAGACTTTCTTGAAAATGTACACTGCAAAATTAAGTCGGAATTAGTTTGGAATTAGTTCGAAAATTTCAGAAGACACATTTTTTAAACAGGTAAAAATGGGCCTTTTTTTTGTTCCCTAATGGACTAATATCTAAATAACAAAAACAGAAGGAGAAACATTTATGGAAACAATTGATGTAGGTATTTTATCAATCATACCTCCAATCATTGCAATTGCTTTGGCATTGATCAGCAAAGAAGTTATATCATCACTGTTAATTGGTATTTTATCCGGTTCTTTGATATATTCCCTGGCCACCGGAGGCGGCATTATCGAAATGGGAACCATTGCCTTTGGGACAATGGCAGAAACCGTGGGCTCCCCGGGAAAGTTTAATATTATTTTATTTTTGGCTCTGCTTGGAGCCCTGGTTTATGTGGTAACTCAGGCTGGCGGCTCCCGTGCCTACGGAAAGTGGGCCTGTACAAAGCTTAAATCCAAACGCAGTGCCCAGCTTGCCACAAGCGCACTGGGGGCCATTATATTTATTGATGATTACTTTAACTGCCTCACCGTTGGTACGGTAATGAAGCCAGTCACCGATAAATACCAGGTTTCCCGGGCTAAGCTTGCCTATATCATTGACTCAACTGCAGCACCGGTTTGCATTTTGGCCCCTATCTCCAGTTGGGCGGCTGCGGTTGGCTCCACCCTTTATGCCACGGGCGCCTTTCCCAATGAGTTGGGAGCCTTTGTGGCCACTATCCCCTATAATCTGTACGCAATTTTATGTATTCTGATGGTTGTTATCATATCGGCTACGGACGTGGATTTTGGGCCCATGGCAAAATACGAACAAATTGCTAAAGAAACCGGAGATTTAGGTGTGGTTGATCACGAATCCGCCGAAAACATGGACATTAACGACAAGGGAACCGTTTGGGATCTTGTTATTCCCATTGGCTCACTGATTGTTTTCTCGGTTCTCGCCATGCTTCACAACGGCGGATTCTGGGCAGGAGAAGGCTTAACCCTGGCCGAGGCCTTTGGTAATTGCGATGCTTCCGCAGCCCTGGTAATGGGTGGCTTCGGAGCATTGATAGTAACCTTCATGCTTTTTGTACCACGTAAACTGATCAGCTTTAAAGAATTCATGGGCAGTATTGCCGAAGGCATTAAAACCATGGTGCCGGCCTTCATTATTTTAACATTGGCCTGGACCATTGGAACCATGTGCCAGGATCTTCTGGGTACCGGATTTTATATTGGCGAACTGGTAAAATCCAGTAATATTCCGGTTGGCCTTATTCCAGCGATGGTATTTCTTGTTTCGGCGATGCTCTCTTTTTCAATTGGAACCGCCTGGGGGACCTTTGGAATCTTCATTCCGATTGTGGTGTTCATCTGTCAGTATGCGGCACCGGAACTGATGATTGTCACTCTTTCCGCAACACTGGCCGGTTCTGTTTTCGGTGATCATTGTTCACCCATATCTGATACCACTATTCTTTCATCCACCGGAGCAGGCTGTGATCATATCCGGCATGTGTCCACTCAAATGATTTATTCGTTATTGGTAGCTGGATGCAGTTTTGTGGGATACATCGTTGCTGGTTTTTCCAACGGCAATTTATTCCTGACCCTAGGCACTGCCATCGGACTGCTGGTGATTTTCATGATTATTTTACACCGGATTTCAAAAGACAAACAGGAAAAAATCCGGATTTTAGAAAACAAACTGGCAAAGGCAACGATCTAAGTTAGTTCTTATGTTTTGAACTTGAGATAGGACTAGTTGACCATAAATAAAAAAACAGGAGCTGTCTTTTTTAGGCAGCTCCTGTTTTTTTATGCTTTTTATTATCCGAAACAGCTCGTAATTTAAGCAGTTTGATTCTTATGAAAGTTTATAAAGTTACTTTATAAATGAGAGCACTTCCAGATTAACTCCCCTTTTTTTTGGCTCACAATTTCTGTGATAAATCCATCTTTTGCTTCCTGGTCTAAAAAACCATGGATTAATTTGACTTTTAACGGATCGTTCTGGATGTTCAATTCCAAGGGATATATTTCCTTGGCTTGCTCAAGTGCCAATAATCGATTATAACAGCTCTCTTCATAGGATAACTCCGGAAAGAATCCTTTGGTCCATAAAATATTAAAGATGTAGTTTATCTTATGAAACTGATGCAAATATGTTTGATCCGTGAGATGATAAAGGGTTTCCCTAAGAGTGCTTGAACGTTCTACAAAGGCGGATAAATAGCAGTGGCCTTTACAAACCGCCATTAATTTATACAAATCAGCCGGACCATTAATGGCTGGTGACATACTGGATACTACAAAATCGAAGGGTTCTTCAAATTCTATTTCCTTCCAGTCAGCCTGAATAAAACGAATGTTTTTAACCCTGGCTTTTTTTGCATTCTCACTGGCATAGGTTAGCATATTTTCTGAAAAATCCAGTGCTGCCACTTCTTTCACAGACTTGGCAAGAGCAATGCTTAATTGTCCGGTGCCGCACCCGATGTCCAATACCACCGAAGTATCATTAATAAGACCTTTTGCAAGAAAATCTTTCACCTTATTTTCCCGGCTAATTAGTGAATTGTTTTTTATAGAGGATTTATTGTGTTCCTGAGCTCTGAGATCCCAAAAATCAGCATTGAGTTGACTGGGATGATCACCGCCTAACCATAAATCTTCAAAAAATTCGGTGTTGAGTTGATTTTTCATTGACTTTCTCCTTGGATAAATTTAAACGGTTCGGGTTCATCGATTGATAAAAAACAATCCTGTGAAACATAAACCAATGCCAACCAGGTGGTTGGGGGTCAAAATTTCTTTATAGAATAAAATTCCTACCGGGATAAGCAGAATCCCCAAGGTAATGTTTGCCACAACCGAGGCAACACTGATGTTCCAGCCAAATCGATAAGCGGTAATGTACCCGAATTCCAGGGTAACCACGCATATGCCCAGGACCAAACTGGTCCAGTTTAGCTCTTTCAATGAATTCATAACATTATGTTCCAACCCGGTAAATAAAAATAAGATTAGCGTTATAAAGGCGGCAACAAGATAAGTGATGAAAAGGGATAGAAAGGGATTGGCTGTTTGGGGAGTGGATTTAGTACAGATATTATAGAATACATTGGAAACAACAATAAGGGCAATGGGCAGGTAATAAATTAGTTCTTTCATTGATAATGCAAGCTCCTCTAAATATTGATAAAGACTATGGTTGATGATGTTGATGTTATTGTTGATTATTTATTGATGGATACAAAAGGTCATTTCAAAATCATGAATCAGAGTCTTTATATCGGCATAGGACCCTTCAATGCATAAAAGTCGCTTGATAACGGTTTTTTCTCCTGGGCTTAGGTTCAGGCTCTCAATCAATACATCCTGTGGGTTTAAAGAAATTTCCGGAGCGATTAAAGCCAGTCTCATAAAAACATCCCCGATCCCCCAGAAATCTGGATTGCCGTTTCGGGTTTGGGAATGAAAGATTTTCGCAGATCCAAAATCGATTAATGAAATGGTACCATGAAAAAAAAGAATATTGGTGGTTTTGATATCCCGGTGAGAAATATCGGCAGCATGGAGGGTTTCGATCATTTGGATGAGTTGCGACATAATGCCTACAATTTCGATTTTTGAAAAAGCATAATCCCAGTTTATTAGATCGGAAAGGGTATGTCCCGGCATTTTTTCCATAATAAAGCCAAAAACACCATCTTTGTCAATCACCTTGAAAATTTTTGGAATCCCAGGGTGATTGACCTTATTTAACAGATCGATTTCCATAAATAGCTTTGATTTTCGTCGCTTGACATGGTTGTGCTTAAATACTTTTAAAACATAGGCTTCCCCATTACGGGAAATCTCATAGCAGGTGCCGAAGTCACCGGAGCCCAGAATGTCACAGAAATGATAACCATACAGGGAGAGTACCCCCTTTAGGGTTGTGTCACCATTCAATTTCATCCACCGAAAGAGGATTTTCATTGATATAACTTTCTTGAACCATGCCGTTCTTCATTTTAATAACCTTGTCAGCCATGGGTGTAATGGCTTGATTATGGGTGATCAGGATAACTGTCATTTTTTCCCGTCGGCTGGTTTCCTGGAGCAGCTTTAAAATATTTTTTCCAGTGTTGTAGTCCAGGGCGCCGGTTGGTTCATCACAGAGCAGTAGTTTGGGACGCTTTGCCAGTGCCCGGGCAATGGCCACCCGTTGCTGTTCCCCGCCTGAGAGCTGGGAGGGAAAGTTGCCAAGCCGATCCGAAAGTCCAACGCTGTCTAAAACAGCCCCGGCATCCATCGGGTCACGGCAAACCTGGGTTGCCAGTTCAACATTCTCAAGGGCAGTGAGATTCTGGATCAGGTTATAAAACTGAAAAACAAAACCGGTATCAAACCGCCGATAAGAAGCCAGTTCCCGTCGGTTTAGTGAGGCAATCTCTTTTTCGCCAACATAAACCTGGCCGTCATCACAGTTGTCCATGCCGCCTAAAATATTAAGCACTGTTGTTTTTCCGGCGCCGCTGGGACCCACCACAATGGCAAATTCCCCTTCTTCAATGGAAAAGTTAATCCCATTGGCTGCATTAATGGTCACTTCACCCATATGGTAACGCTTATATACGTCTTTAAATTGAATAAATGGTTTCATGTATCGCCTCGCATTTTTTTTATTCCTGCTTTTTAGTATAGCCTCTGACATTTCATTCGTCAAGACAAACACCCGAACCTGAAATTTTGTAATAAAAAAGAAAGGTTTCCCTTTCTTTTTAAGTTTTGACACATTATTTTTTATATTATTCCAAACTGCTCATTCTGATGCAGGAACAGTCACTTTAGCCATTTGCTCGCTCTTAATTCCAAGAAAGCGATTGAGAATCAACGCTATTACAGCGAAAATTATAATTGCAATAAAGGTTGAGCTATAATTACCACCGGATTTTTCAAGTAAAGTACTTGAAATCAACGGACCAATCATGGCGGCAGGTATCAGCAAAAAATTGGAAAGGCTAAAATTCAGAGGATAGTTTTTTGATCCAAAACTAGAATTAATTACCACCGAAGATAAAGCAGGTACTCCGCCGTAACAGACCCCTACTGATAGCAGACCGATAAAGATAAAAATTACATTTTGGAAGGTCGCTCCCAAAAATAGGGATAACCCGGCCAGCAGTAAAATAATATGATTGGTACTCATGGTTTTATTTCGCCCCAGTTTATCAAATAAGGTTCCAAATAAAACACGACCGCCACCATTAAACACCGAAACCAGTAATCCCAATTGTGCCGGTGCACCAAAAGCCATGGAAATTGTCGCCGCACTGCCGATGATGAGCAGACCCGATGAGGTAATCATGATTCCCCAAAAGAAATACAGCCAGAAAACCCCGGTTTTTAGCATTTCAACAGCTGTGTAGTCTTTCGTTTGACTGCTTTCAGCTTGAACTTTTGCAGGGTTTTTGACTACTGCTAAAGGCTTTTTTATGAAAAAAGAACCCGCGGCCAGGATAACAGCTCCCATAACAGCCAGATAAAAAAAGGTTTGCAGTACCCCGACGCTTCCAATCAAAGAACTGATCAGGGTACCAAGGATCAATCCACCCAGGCCAAATCCCATCAATAAAATACCTGAAGCTAACCCCGCTTTTTCCGAAAACCAGGGGATAATGGCACTGATGATGGCATTATAGCTCATCCCCACACCGGTTCCGCAAAGCACCCCATAAAAAAGATAGAGCATTAGCAAGCTTTGGTCCGGTTGGGATACATCAATATTTGCAACACCAAAAAATCCAATAAACAGCAAAACCGCTGAGATTAACACGATGTATTGGTTTTTCAGTACCTTGGTCAATTGTCCGCTGGCAAATCCACCTAGACAAAAGAAGATGATTGAAATTGTAAAATTAAGTGATAAGTCCGTTGCCGTCCATGTTTCAAAAACTTTATTCAGCGGGGCTCTGAAAATTGACCATGCATACAATAACCCTAAAAACATTAACATGATGGTTCCTACAATTAAGTACAGCCATCGTTTCTTACTCTCGATTTTCATCAGATTTTCCATTTCGTTAACATCACTCCTTCATTTTTTTTTTACCTATTGTATCAGCTTAAAGTGTAATACACAACATTATTTTTGATTCAAAATGAATATTTATGTAAAATCTCTCCAAGACTGGACAGGCTTTGAAAAAAAGATTAAAATATACTTGTTGGATTTATTAAAATACAAGGAGAATTTATGACTATTGAACTTTTTATTGGACCACTTATTGGCGGCATCATCGGTCTGATCACAAACGGAATTGCTATCCGGATGCTGTTTCGACCCCTGAAAGCCATTAAACTATTGGGTTTTACACTCCCCTTTACCCCGGGTCTCATTCCAAAAGAAAAGAACCGGATTGCGAAATCTTTGGGAAATGTGGTTGCGGGTACATTGGTCAACGAAGCTGTGGTAAAAAAAGGTTTGCTATCACAGGAAATGGATGAGAAGATCACAAGGGCTCTGAACACTTGGATTGAAAAAAACCATGATAGCGAACAAACCCTCAGAGAAATACTGTTTTCCTTTACCGGAGAAGAGCAGGGGCTGGATCTTCTGGATAAGACAACCACAAAAATAACCAGTCTTTCTTACGAACGCATGAATAACCTTCAACTTGGAAATGTTTTATCTGAAGTTGCCGTGGTTGAAATTGTCAGTAATTTACAGGGTTCCATGTTTGCTATGCTGATTAATGATTCCCTTATTCATTCCGCAAAAGTTAAGATTGCAGAAATAATCGATCATCTTATTGAATCTCGAGGCGAGGAAATACTGGAGAACATTGTCAATACCGAAACGGAAAGTCTTCTGGATTCAAAACTCTGTGATCTTTATAACCGATACGAAGCAAAGTTGCCTGAAGCTACACAATGGGTGCTGAGCACCTATCATCAGGTGGTGGAAAAAAACATTGGCACCATGCTCCATGCCCTGGATCTGTCACAGTTAGTTGAGGATCAGATAAACGGGTTTGATGTTTTGGAATTTGAAAAAATCATTCTTGACATCATGTCCAGAGAATTGGCTGCCATCGTCTGGTTAGGCGGACTTCTGGGATGTGCCATGGGACTGATTATGTCCTTTGTTTAAAATTCATGTATTATTAATATTTATGCACTATTTTAAAAGATCTTTGTCAGACACAAGGACAGCAAAAATTATTTTTAAGTAAGGAGCTTACGATGACAAAAAAAGCAGAAATTGATTGGGAAACACTAGGGTTTGATTATATTAAAACTGATTTGCGGTATATATCATATTGGAAAGATGGCGCCTGGGATGAGGGAACGCTAACCGAAGACAATACTATCCATATCGGGGAAGCGTCTCCCTGCCTGCACTATGGTCAGGAATGCTTTGAAGGCCTGAAGGCCTATCAAACAAGAAATGGCGAGATCCAGTTATTCAGAGTGGACCAAAATGCTAAACGGTTCAAAGATTCCTGTGAACGGTTGTTAATGCCCACAATACCTGAAGAAACCTTCATCGCTGCCTGCATTGAAGTAGTTAAGGCAAATGAAGCTTACCTGCCCCCTTATGGTACCGGCGGCTCACTTTATATCCGGCCAATGATGATTGGAATCGGTAACAGCATTGCGGTGAAGCCGGCCACCGAATACCTGTTTACGGTTTTTTGCATGCCGGTGGGAGCTTATTTTAAAGGCGGCATGACGCCGGTCGATTTCATGGTTTCCGACTATGACCGTGCAGCTTGTAACGGCACCGGTCAGCAGAAGGTGGGCGGCAATTATGCGGCCTCGCTAATCGCCCATGACATCGCCGTTAAAAAAGGTTTTGCGGACTGTATTTATCTGGATCCCCTTACTCACACCAAGATCGAAGAGGTTGGAGCTGCAAATTTCTTTGGCATCACCAAAGACAACCGCTTTATTACCCCTATTTCCTGTTCCATTCTTCCAAGTATTACCAAATATTCCCTGTTATACCTAGCCGAAAATGTTTTGGGTTTAGAAGTCTCAGAAGAGGATGTTTTTATTGATGAGCTGGATGGGTTTGCCGAAGCCGGTGCCTGTGGCACCGCCGCAGTGATTACCCCCATCGGCGGGATTCACTATCATAACAGGCTTCATGTTTTTTACAGCCAAACCGAGGTTGGTCCAATCACCCGTAAATTATACGATACCCTCACAAATATACAGTTGGGAGATATTGAAGCCCCAGAGGGTTGGATTACCAAGGTCAAATAACAAACATTAAAAAGGCGAAACTATTAGTTGGTTTCGCTTGGGTTTGCTGATAAGTCCGGCCCGGAGATAATGGTAAACCGCTGTCTGCTGGAGAAAATAGCGGATAATCGGAAAATGAAGAACCGTTCCTCCTTCTGATCACTAGGATCAGAAGGATTCGCTTTTCTATTTTTTATCTCGCTTTTTTTTCTTCTTTCGAACCGTATATCCAAAGGTGCCGTATTTTTTGCCCAGCCCAAAATATTCGCCATGAACATAGGCAAGGAGGTCCGCCTTATCCAAATGGAGTTTGCCATTGTCATCCAGCAGGGTCTCATTGACATGAACCGCCAAAATATCGGAAATAAACAGATCATGGCTTCCCAGGCTCACAATATCCTTTACCCGACATTCCAGGTTCACCGGGCTGTCAGTGAGCATGGGACATTTTACGGTATCTCCGGGTTCCATGGATAATTCCATGGTTTCAATTTTATTCACGGTTCGTCCCGATCGCACCCCGCAAAAATCAACAGCTCGCACCAGCTCCACAGTGGAGAGGTTAATCGTAAACTCCTGGGTTTCCGAGATAATTTCATGTGATAAGCGACTGGGCATTAAGGAGATATAGGTCATGGGAGGCTTGGTATTCAGGATACCCACCCACCCGACGGTTAATACATTGGCTGTTGCATTCTGGCCACAGGTCACTAATACCGGAGGCACCGGCGCCAATAGCGCACTTCCGGGCCATTTTATTTTACTCATTAATTATTTCTCCCTTGTTTTAGACTATTGATTCATTATATCAGCTTCCTCTAAGAAAAAGAAGATAATCATCGCGAAAGCAAGTAATTTCCGACAGGTACCGAGTGTCACAGCCATAATGCTTTGAAAATCCAAGAAAATCACTGAAAAAGTCAGGTTTTTCTTGCGTATTTCCATGAATATAGGATACTATAATAAACATAACATTGAATTGAACAGGAGTAGTATGAAAACTGAATTATTATTTTTAATTAAACGTCTATGTGATCTTGAAGAGGAGTTTATGACCCTCACTGAAGAAGAAAAAGAAGTGGTTGTTGCAACCGCTGAAAATATGAAGGGAAGTCTTTCATTTTTGTTTGAAGCCCTGGAGGATTATTGTATTGACAGTTTCGATGACGAAGATTAATTTTTGTTAAAGGAGGTCACTCAATGAAAACAGCAGCCTTTATATCAAGTATGGTTGCCCTTGCCCTTGGTACCGCGGCCCTGACCTTGAGCATTATTGCCGTTAAAAAATCATCGCTCTGAGAGATGATTGATCGGACTAAAAAAGAGCACTTTCCCAAAAGGAGAGTGGCTCTTTTTTAGTCTGAAAATCTATTTAAATTTTTGTTTATACTTTTTTGGAGGAACTTTTTATGAGCTTTTCAGATTTACTACTTATTGCTATTGGCGTTTCCATGGATGCATTTGCAGTAGCCCTCTCTAAAGGACTTGGAATGAGAAAACTGAATTATCGCCACGCCTTGATCATTGCTTTATTTTTTGGCGGTTTTCAGGCGGTTATGCCATTTATCGGATGGCTGCTGGGCCGACAATTTGAGCAATATATCACAAGTTTTGATCACTGGATTGCATTTATACTTCTACTTCTGATTGGAATTAAAATGATCAAAGAGGCATTTGAAAATAATACGGGCTGTAAAGCCTGTACCGATGCCATTGATTATAAGGAATTGCTCATATTATCAGTGGCCACAAGCATTGATGCACTGGCTGTTGGTATCACACTGGCATTTTTGAATGTGCCCATTCTTTCAACGGTTGGCGTCATCGGCTTAACCACTTTGATTTTGTGCTTTATGGGTGTTGTCATCGGCAATCGTTTTGGCCTTAAGTTCAAAAAAAATGCGGAAATCGCCGGAGGCGTCGTTTTAATCCTTATAGGGGTTAAGATTTTATTAAGCCATCTTGGAATATTATTTTAGGATCAGTTATTATGACTGATCCTAACCTTTTTTTGTTTGATTCATATTACTTGAATTGTTAGTTAATAAGAACTATAATAGAAAAGACATTATAAAAATTAGGAGGATACAGAATGGCTATTACATGGACACCGGATTTATCGGTTGGGGTAGAAAAAATTGATTTGCAGCACAAAATGTTGTTTGAAAAGGCTGATCAACTTTTCAGCGCAGGCAAGAATGGCAAGTCAAAGGACTTTATTGCACAAATGTTGGATTTCCTGGGCGATTATACCAAACAGCATTTTCATGATGAAGAAACCTATATGGCGAGCATCAACTACCCTGAACTTCCCGCCCAGAGAAAGGCGCATAATGATTTTATGGCCGAGGTTGCCAAACTCAAGAAAGATTACAAGGAATCCGGCGGGAATATTTTATTGATCATCAATTCCAATCAAATGGTTATTGAGTGGCTGACAAAACATATTTCGTTAATGGATAAAAAAATTGGCGTCTACGCAAAAACCTTATAGTGTATTGAGTTTGCAATGCCAGGATAAGGTGAGTGTTTCTGCGCACTTAGCCTGGCATTCTGCTTTTATAAACTCTCAAATATAAATTCCTTCAGCGACAGTGTTTTCGATTTTTTAAGTGTTCATTCTCTCAATGATTTTCATTAACAGTATCGTTAAAATACCCATTCGATTTTATGTTCTTCATGGAATTAAGGCTGAACCCCTGTTTTTTTTGATGAGGTCTTGATTATAGATTCCTTCAATTGCTTCTGAACTCAAGGGCTTGCTGAATACATACCCCTGGATAAAGTCACATCCCCATTTTTTTAGGATCAAAAACTTGTCCCATTCTTCAATCCCTTCTGCGGTAATCTTAAGGTTTAAGCTGTGCGCAAGCAAGATTAAACTCTCCATGATTTTAATATTATTGGAATTGACAAATCGATCATTTATGGATTTGTCCAATTTAATTTTATCGACCGGCATATAGGTAAGATAATTCAGGGAGGAATAACCTGTACCAAAATCGTCCAGCGCAATGCTGAACCCTTCTTCTTTTAATTCATTCAGGAAGGCAATTGTTTCTTTGTCATTCTCCAAAAGAATGCTTTCAGTAATTTCAATCTCAAGGTACCGGGAGTCGAGGTTGTTATCGCTCAAAAGTTGTAAAAGATATTTAATATATGATTTGTCCCGGAGCTGTTTGCTCGAAAAATTAATCGCTACCGTTTTTTCTTTGAATCCCTTTTTCCGCCAAAAGACAATCTGTGAAATAGTCTCTTGGGCCACCCATCGGCCAATTTCAATGATGAGTCCTGTTTCTTCGGCGATTGGAATAAATCGGTCAGGTCCGATTTGGTAGTCTTTCAACCGTAACAAAGCTTCGAATCCGATCACTTCACCAGTTGTTAAGTCAACTTGGGGTTGATAGACTAGTTTAAAGCCATTTTCTTTTAAAGCGTTTCGCAGGATTGATTCGATTTCGACTTTACGTGTCATAGCTGTTTTCATTTCAGGATGATAGTAAATATAGTTATTTTTATTACCATTTTTGACATTGTACATGGCGGTGTCGGCGTTCATGATCAGTTGATCAATGTTATTACTGTCACAGGGATAGCAAGTAATTCCCATGCTAATGTTGATATAATTATCAGTTCCCTCTAATGAGAAGGGTTTCTCGAAAACATCCTCTATTTTTTGGGCATAGGAATCAATGTCTGCAAGGTTAAGTGTATTCATGATGAGAATCAGGAACTCATCTCCCCCAAGTCTTGCCACCAGCATATTTTCGTCTGCAATGTTCAGGAGACGCCCGGCAATGCTTTTTAATAACCCATCCCCATAGACATGGCCCTGGGTGTCATTGATGCTCTTAAAGTTGTCAATATCAAACAAAAAGACTGCCCCTGGTTTTTCTGTTTTCAATTCATTAGATAACCGATCTAGAAATTTCATTCGATTGGGAAGGCGTGTGAGATGGTCATGCTGTGCAAGATAATTGATATATTCTTCCTGCTCTTTTATTTTAGTGGTATCCATGAGGATTCCATGGATTTTTTTGATGTGATTGTCGATGTCAGAAATACCCTTTCCCCGAACGAGTATCCACTTCTTTTCCTGGTTCCCGGTTTTTATTGGAACCTGTATGTTGATTTCCGGGATTTCTCCGGCTAAATAACCGGTGCATTCATTAACCAGTTTTTGGATGTATTTATTATCGATAATCAATTCCAATAGTTTAAAAACATCCTCTGTTTGATTGATCTTTTTATTTATAATAGTAGCAAAACTCTCGGATATCATGATTTTTTTTGATTGTAAATCCAATTCCCAGACAGCGCTGTTAGTACTTTGGATGGCAATCTCATATTTTTGATTTAATACACTTACTTCATGGTCATGCTCTTCCATAACATCGTATTGCCGTCTCAGGGCATCTTCGGTTATTGCCAGTTCTTTGTAAGTGGATGTGAGTTCTTTATTGCTTTCACTTAATTCATTTTGGATGGTTCGCCGTTTGAGGTTATCAATAATTAATATTAAGGATACAATGGTAAGAAACACCATAACTGTCCCGATAGCTAAAATGACATTCCAGTACTTTTCAAGTGGATTTTCGGCTTTGTTGACTAAAACTGCACTGGGAGGAATTAAACCCTCGTCAATGTCGTACTTTTGAATTAAAGCATAGTCAAAAGTATAATAATAAGGAGTTTCCTGGATCAGATCAATGGAATCCACAGGTGTGCCATTTAGAATTTTGATAACCAACTCACCTGAAATACGTCCGAAGGCTTCGTAGTCAATTAATTTTCCACCCATAAGACCTTCGCCCACACCGCCGATGGAAGCCCGATAAACCGGTATATGGGTATGCTCCCTGAGAAAGAGAAAGGCCTTTTCCAAATCCAGGTATTCGCCGGTTTTATCCTGATTCATACTTAAAAACAACAGAATGGTTTCATTGTCAAGTTTTTCAAGAATTAAACCAAATTCATTAAAAGAATATTCGGATGCATTTAATAAACTGAATATTAGGTTAGGATACTTTGATTGAGCAGCTTTAAACTGTTGCTGATCTCCCTGTCCGGTGAGGGTGGAATCCACAATGGCAACAACCTTTGTTGCCTCGGGATTGAACCGATAAGCGATCCCAATGTTATCAGAAAGGGCGCTTTCTTCAAGGAGACCGGTTATGTATGGATTTGCGTTTGCCTTATTCCCTCTTTCAGGATCGTTGACACCAAAAAAAACGATGGGTATTTGTGAAAATAATTTGTCCTGATAGTCCATTGTAAACTGCAGCGCGTTGTCATCCCCTACAATAATAGCATCATAAGCGGGTAGATTCGCAAATTTATAGGCTAAGGTATCATAAAAAAGCTGTCTGTTTTCGGCGGTGTCCAATCTTTTGGAATCCATATATTCGATCTCAAGGTTGATATTGTTTTTATCAAATGCCGATTGGATGCCCCTTATTTGATCCGGCACGGTCATAAAGCTCTCGGTGTAGGAACTGATAAATAGTACATTCTTTTTCGCATCCATTGCTTTTACAGAATCAATCGTTGTACAAAAAACAAGGAAGATTAGAACAACGATGATTGAGAAATAATCGGTGGATAAACAGTTGCTGCGCTTTTTAATTTTCATTGAAGACCTTCCTTTTGTTGAAATACTCTGACAATGACAACGATTGCAATAGGCTTTAAAAAAAATGCTGGCTGTTCCCGTTGTTCTAATTATAACAGGTTCCCTCTATTACGTATAGATAAACATTGGTGAAGCTTAATAATTTTCAATGAATAAAAAACTGCGGGATGATCTAAGCGATCATCCCGCAGCCGATGCTATGGAAATTTAAATTGATGCGAAAATCGCTAATATCAACTCGTCATCAGAGTCAGGATCAGGCGTATCGATTAAATTTAAATTTTCAAGGGATTCATTTTTGGAAAACAAATACCGAACCCGTTCATCAAATTTTTCAGGGAATGCATCAGCCAGGCTTAGATCCTGTACCAGATGCTTAAGTTTTCCCTTCCCGTTGTTGTGATACAAATTCCAGGTATCTTTTGAACAGCTTAAAATATCGGCTGTATTGGTTGGTCCGGGACAAAGATAGGAGGTCATGGACTCCTTGCATTTTTCAAGTGACTCACAGCCAACCGTTAAGAAAACGCACTCAGCGACTTCATTCATATGCGAAACAAATGCTTCTTTGGTTCCGTCTAAAAGCTTGGCCAATTCCCCGCCGATGCTGTCATTGGTTTCAAAACAGCCTAATTTTTTCTTGGCCATTAACATGTCAAAGCATTCTTCTTTTAATTGCTCCACATAGTTACCGTCAACATCAAAAAGAAAACGGGAATAGTTGTAAAAATCGCCGGCAATCCCGGATCCGAAGTCATAGGAGATGACCGTTTTCTTTTTCTCATCAAATTTACAGCCGAATCGTCTGGGGTTCTGGGTACCTGTGGCATTTTTTCTGGTTTTTAATTCACGGCCTTGGATATAAAAGCCTTTGTTTTTTTTGTTGTTGTATAAATTTTTCCGGTATCCGGACTTATATGCCTGCCAGGAATACTTCAATGCAATTAAAACAATGCGATGTTTATTATTTTGAGAATTTTTTGAAATGGCAACCATATTGATTCTGCCAAGCGGTGAGTCTTCAGGACAGTAGTCCAAATCAACACAATACCAGTTGGAATCCCTAGCGCTGTTATTATTACAGGCGATGATTCCCTGGAATTTCTGTCCCAGGCTGCCTGCTTTTGCATCAATGGACTGACTTTCATCGATGAGCTGCTCAATATTATTTTTCAGTAGGTCATAGGATGCCAGGAACGCTTGAATAAAAGCATCTGAAAAGGCAAAGACCATGTAATCGGATTTTTCAACAAATTTCAATCCAATTAAACTTGTGCCATCAACATAGTGTTTGTGAATTCTAATGGTGCATTTTTGATCAGCGAAATAAGACAGTTCAAGCATGCTTTTCCCCCAGTAATAGATGGTGAGGCTCTCGTTACGAATTCCTAAAAACAATTCCCTGTTAGTGATTAGATGATCTTTAATAAAAGCGACCAGGTTTGGAACACTTAATAGATTTTTTGTATTTCCTCTTGACAAATAAATTTCCTCCGATGTATTTTTTAATAGGCTATTTCACATAAAACTGTTATGTCCAACCTGTTTTCAATCATATTTCAATGGTTTGAATTTTAAACTATCTTATATTTTAACCTGTTTCAAACAAAGTGGCAACTGATTTTATGATTTCAAACAGCAAAGATATGGAATTGCTTAAATAAAAACAACAGTAAAAATGAAAAAATCAGCGATTTGAGAATCGCTGATTTTAGAATGAAGTTTTTCAGGTTTTAAAAATAAACTGGTCTTATAGTATGGTGATGCCGCCTTCTTCGGTGACAATCTTTTGTCCATCAGGAGTCATAATAAAATCGAGGAAAGCCATGGTAGCATCATCAACCTTGGTTGCGTCGTACATCGCAATAAATGGTCGAGAAAGAGTGTAGGTTTTGTTTAGCACATTCTCAACTGATGCTTTTACCCCACCAACACTAATAGGTGTTACAGTTTTATCAACAAAGGTCAGGGATACATAACCAATGGAATTGGCATTTCCAGCAACTGTTGTCTGGACATTGCCGTTGCCTTCTTTGATGGTTGCATCCGGTTTTAATTTTTCAGCAAATCCGACAAGTTCCTCCGTGGCTGAACGTGTTCCTGAGCCATCTTCACGGGAAACTACTACGATAGGAGCATCGGCTCCGCCAACTTCACTCCAATTGGTAATTTCACCCATGTAAATCTTTGCCAGCTGTTCTTTGGTAAGATCTGTGACTTTGTTGGCAGGATTAACAATAAAAGCAATCCCATCATAGGCAAAGATAAGTTCTGTTAAGCTTGCTTTTTCTTCTGCTTTTAAATCACGGGATGCGCAGCCGAATGAATAAGTACCTGCGGTTGCACCTTTAATTCCATCAGAAGATCCGGTTCCACTATAGGTGAATTTTACATCCGGATTTAATGCGGTAAACTCGGAGCCGGCAGCATCAATGACCTTTTGAACCGATGTTGAACCACCGCCATTAATTTCTCCTGAAACAGCTGTTGCAGCTGGTGTTTCAGAAGAACCACAACCCGCAAGGGTTAAAACCGCGGCACCGACCACTAGTGACAATAAAACATTTTTAAACATTTTCGACATTTTTTTCTCCTTAAATTCCTTAATTTTCGTTTCTAGCAAGGTTATCTTACCAAAAATGATTAGGGAAAAGGTTTTGAGGAGGTAAAGAACATGTTAAAATTAGATTAAATAAAAAAATCTGCAAATAGATAATTAATCGATTTGCAGAAAACATTATTTATTTTCATGAGATGTTGACCATTACTTCGTTGGCCCAGCGAATTGCGGATCGATAGTCTTTATATAGATCCGAATGATGAATATTAAGGTCACTAGAAATTGCATCTGTTAAAATCCAATCTCCTTTTTCATAGGCCAACATCAATTTATAAATAGGATAGAGCAGCCCCCTATGATAAATTAATGCCTCAAGTATTGATGGTGGGAGTGCAATGCCCGTCAGGGCTTCCGCCATGGTCTGATCCAGAATGGCATCTAAAATACTGAACAATCCCATCATCGATGCGGTATGCTGAAAATCGATCATTCCTGCGCGTTTAGCCATGAATTCAGCAAATTTACTTCGAATTAGTGAGATTTTAATAAGTTCTTCCGGTTTATCGTTGCCTAAATCCTGAAGCATGATGATATTGATCCAACGTTCAATTTCTTTTAGGCCGATATAGGTTAATGCAAATTTAATGGAGCTAATCAAATCACTGCCGGACTGAAAACTGGCCATGCGCATTAGGCGATAGGACAAGGTAACGTCCTGTTCAATGAGTTCAGCCAATGTTTCAAAAGAAGGATCTTCTTTTTTTATCTCGGCGACTAGCCGGATATACTGGAGTTTAGAAGGGGTTTTATCACAGGAGCGGCCGGCGATGCTGGGTTTGCTGAAAAAATATCCCTGAAACAGTTGAAATCCCATTGCTTTAGCCTCTAAAAATTCTTTCTCGGTTTCGACTTTCTCTGCCAGTAGGGTTTTTCCCTGGGCAAGGGCGGTCTGGATATCATCGGTAATGGTTTTCAAAGGAGTGATTAGCAGATCGTATTTAATAATATCAGCCAAAGGTATCAGAGGATAATGCTGGTAATTCTCAAAGAAGTCATCCAATGCAATTTTGTAGCCCAAATTTTTAAGCTCTTTCAGTCGATCCATTAAAACACGGTCAACTTTAATGTTTTCCAGCATCTCCACGATCATTCGATTCGGTTTAATTAATTCTAAAGCATCGGAATGAATAAAGATGGCATCAAAATTGATAAAAGCAAACTTATCCTCTATTATGTTATCCAAACCGGATTCGAATAAACCGGTGATCACTGTAGCAGTGGCCCCCTGAGAGGATATTCCCCCAAATTGCGTCGATTGTTGGTTCAGCCGAAAAAGCAGTTCATATCCGAAAACTTCAAGCTGCTGATTAAAAATTGGTTGTCTGGCTATAAACATGTTGCATTCCCTCACTTTATAAATTCATCTAACTTTATATAATGGATTTGCTTTAACTAAACCATCTTTGATTTTGGTTAATTCAACGCTTTTTATTTGTTTACCATTATTTCATATTACCATTTTTTTTAAATATAATCAATCTAATTTAACAGGAATGCATAAAGATCGCAAATCAGGGTAAAGAATTCAAAAGTAGGATACCAAACGCTCATCTCATTGTTCTATCGGCTAGTTTAAAATCCGACAACTAAATATAGACAAACGATGTGAAGTCGTGTAAACTATTAGAGCATAACATCTTGAAAGGGGTTTATTCCATGAAGAAAGATAAAAAAAAGTTCGCCGGAAACTTCTCGATCTGGCTGCGTTCGACCCGAAATGCACTCATAACCGAAGATGACGCTTTAGTGGATTGCGGTGACTGCAATGCCTGCTGTACATCCTCTTATTTTATACATATCAGACCCGAAGAAACTAAAACCATTGCTCATATTAATAAAAAACTTCTGTTTCCCGCTCCTGGTTTACCCATGGGCAATGTCCTCATGGGTTACGATGAACAGGGCTGCTGTCCTATGCTGATCAATCAGAAATGTTCCATCTATCCCCATCGTGCGCTGACCTGCCGGAGCTATGATTGCCGAATATTCACTGCTGCCGGAATTGATCCCGGAGATGATGATAAAGCACGCATAAAAAAACGCACAGATCAATGGGAGTTCGCCTACCCCACCCAACAGGATCGGGACGAGCACTTCGCAGTTCAAGCTGCGGCGCAGTTTATAAAAGAGCATGCAGCCTGTTTCCCCCAGGGCGCTATCCCCCACAATCCATCCCAGTTGGCCATTCTGTCAATTAAGGTATACGCGGTTTTTCTCAAGGACGATAATGGATCGGCTGAAGCTGAAAAAGTATCCGCTGATGCTGAAATTGCTCAAGCCATTATAAAGGCAAACGAAGCTTTTGAAGCCAGACGACTTGCAGCAAAGAGCAAGGACCCGTTAATCCAAAGAAAATAGATTTGACAATGAAAAACAGTTGTTGGATAGCATATGACAGATATTGTATTTACGAAAGGTAGGCTTATTATAATGAGTTTTGTTTTATTAGTAATTGGACTGTTTTTTTTAGTTAAAGGCGCTGATTTTTTTGTCGAAGGCTCATCATCCATAGCCAAGCGATTTAACATACCAAGTATGGTGATTGGCCTTACCCTGGTTGCTTTTGGGACCAGTGCACCGGAAATGGCAGTAAGTATTTCCGGCTCGCTTAATCAAGCCAATGGCATAGTTTTTGGGAATGTGGTGGGTTCCAACATCTTTAATATACTCTTTATTTTGGGATTATCTGCATTTATTCGGCCCATCGGTATTAAAACAAAAACCATTATCAAGGAGATGCCGTTTGCTATTCTGACCACTATTGCCCTAATGCTGATGGTTATGGATGGGATCATCAATGGGGATCCATACAGTATTATTGCACGATCTGAAGGCTGGATTCTGCTCTTGTTTTTTGCGATTTATCTGTATTCAATGGTTGAAATTTCCGTTCTGGGAAAAGAAGAATATGTTGATGATGCGATTGTGCTGATGAAGCCGCTTAAAAGTGTGCTTTTTACACTAGGCGGTATTGCTGCTGTAATATTCGGAGCAAATTTAGCTGTGGAAGGTGCTATTGATATTGCTCAAATGCTGGGTTTGTCAGAAACATTAATTGGTTTAACCATTGTCGCGATTGGAACCTCACTGCCGGAGCTGATCACTTCTGTGGTTGCGGCTAAAAAAGGGGAAAATGATATTGCCATCGGTAATATCATTGGTTCAAACATTTTTAATATTCTCTTTGTATTGGGTATTTCCGGTGTTATTTACCCTATCGATATAGCGGCTGAAAATTTTGTGGATTTATGGATTCTCTTTGTGTCAATGGTTATCGTCGTGCCCCTCATGTTTACAGGAAAGAAGTTGAATCGTTTTGAAGGCGCCATTATGATGTTGGGATATGTGGGTTATATGACTTTCATTATTATCAGAGCCATCTAAAAAATAAAAAGGATTCCATAACAACGCCATGGCGTTGTTATGGAATGAAAAAGTCAGCTTTTCACTAGCTTCAAACTATGATTTCCGAGCGGGCTTGCCATTTGAAAATTTTCCCACATAGATCAAATTACCTATTTCATCAAACAGTTTTCCATCTCCATGCCAAATTCCGCTTTTAAACTCTCCTTCATATTTCAATTGACCAGTGTCATAATATTCTTTACATCGACCTGAAGGAACTGATGGGTCTTTCACGTGCTCAGTATTGCCTGGGAGCCTGGCAAACTGCCCTTCGCATTTTAAATTTCCGTTGGCATCAAAAAGTCTTCCCTGGCCTGAAGCGTAACCATTTGCAAACTGTCCCACATATTTCAATTTACCATTTTCATCAAAGCGTCGGCCCTTTCCCGACCAATAACCATTTACAAACTGTCCCTCGTATTTTATTTGAGCATTATCATAATACTCTTTCCCTTGACCTGTCTGTACCCCGTTAAAAAAAGTTCCTTCGGCCGCCAATTTTCCAAAAAGATATTTTTTGCCTTTAAACAACCCACCCTCCACATAATAACCGTTTATGTGGCCATTTGTGCAACGAACTTTAATTATGGGTTTGGCATCTTTAGCATTTGACTGATCAACTGATGTGTTGCTGTTCTTTTGTGAAATAAGAATCAGCCAGATTAAAAATCCGAAAATTAACATAATAATCAGTAAGACTCCCGCCATAGTATCTTCCCCTTTCAATTTGGATAATTAATAGAAAAAATTTAAAAATAATAGTTTATAATTCATCTAACTTGGTATACAATCTAAATAAAACTACTTTTAAGGAGGATTTATTATGAGACAAATTATGGGAATTCAAGTGGGCAATCGTGAACAGGAAGCTTTAAAGGTTCAAGAACTTTTGACAAAAAATGGCTGTATTATTAAGACCCGTCTTGGTTTACACGAGTCATCTGATGCACAGTGTGATACAAGTGGGTTGATTATCTTAGAATTCTTATCTGGGAAAGATGCTGAAATCCAGGCTATGGAAAAAGAATTAGCCGGGCTTGAATCTGTGACAGTTAAACAAATGGAATTTTAATTTCAATTGATAAACTTATCCTGGGGACAAGCTTAATATCCGTTGTTCCCGGGACTTGTTTTTTTGCTGCGTCTGAAACTAAAGCTAGATAATTGATTGGTCTGATTACAGACACACAAGTATTGTTGAGTAATGCAAAAACATTCTCAACAATACTTGTTTTTTATATTCTTCAGGACTATTTTAGCGATTCTACCCAGTTGCCGTTTTTGAAAATACATATTTCATAACCATCTTGTGTGATTCCCGTGATTTCCAGATCATTTGTTCCGACCATGAAGTCTACGTGGGCCCTCGACTGATTGGCCCCTGCGGCCAATAATTCTTCCCTGGTCATTTTATCGCCGTCTTTTATGGTGGTGGGATAGCATTCCCCCAGAGCAAAATGGCAAGCGGCATTTTCATCGAATAAGGTCTCATAGAAAAGGATTCCGGTATTGGAGATAGGTGAATCATAGGGGACCAGAGCTACTTCTCCGAGGCGGTTAGAATTCTCATCTGTTTCAATAATCATCTTCAGAAATTCATACCCTTTTTCTGCTTTATAATCCGTCACCTTGCCTTCATGAAAGGTGATGCTGAAATTTTCAATCAGATTTCCCTGATAACTTAAAGGGAGTGATGACACTAAGGTTCCTTCCGCTCGGTAACAGTCCGGAGTGGTGAAAATTTCTTCGGTGGGCATATTGGCAAAAAAGTAGACCTGTTCCGAGGTGAACTCGCCTCCACCTTCCCAGATATGATCCTTCTGAAGACCGAGGATAAAATCGGTGCCGATTTTGTTTTTATAATGCAGAGTATCAAAATGATAGGTATTTAAAAGAGTGCATTTTTCACTGAGAAAAGCATTATGTTTTTCCCATGCTTTCACAGCATCTTCCCTGCCGATGTGTACTGAATTAAAAATTGCATCCCAGAGTTTCGCCACTGCTAAATCCGCGGACAGCTCCGGAAATACCTTCAGAGCCCATTTTACTTCGGGTGCCGCTGCTACACACCATTGGAATTCACTGTTCATCATCTTCTTGTAATAGGGCTCGAAGGCCTTGTTGGTGGCCTGATTGCTGGCTTTCAGTTTTTCGCTTGCCACTCCGAGATAGGCCTCGGGGTCATTGCCGATCACCGAAATTACAGCGGCTTTCTGTTTTGCGTAATAATTTCGGGATTCGGCTTGCCATTCCGGCACATTGCCAAGCGCTTCCAAACTGGCATAATCATAACGTAACCGACTTGTTTTTGCATCGTTCCAAAATACGATGACATCCTTTGCCCCGGCTTTATAGGCCTCTTCAACCACCATTCTTCCAAAGTCATGATTTAAAACCGAGCAGTTTAAAACTACGTACTGGTTTTTCTGGACATTTGTCCCGGTGTGCACAATTAATCGTGCATATTCCTGTAATTTTTCGATATGATTCATTTTGAAGTCCTCTTCTCATATACTTTCTGTGTTTTTAATTTGTATTGAATTATATCATAATATTCCAAGTTAGACATTTAAAATGATGGAAAGTCGTCACATGAGATGGTATAATAAAAAGATTATTATCTGAATTCGTAAAATTTAGATAGACTTAAATTTCTTCTTTGGAGGTTTTATATGCGTTTGGTTACTCGTTCGGATTTTGATGGTTTAATATGTGGTATGCTGCTTAAAGAAGCGGGTATCATTGACGACTGGGTTTTTGTTCACCCAAAAGATTTACAAGACGGCCTCTTTTCACCGAATGAAAATGATGTGTTGGCCAATGTTCCTTACGTGCCCGGTTGTGGCATGTGGTTTGATCATCACTCATCAGAAAAAGAACGACTGGGATGGCATCAGGGGATTAAGGGCGAAAGTCGAGTTGCACCTTCAGCTGCCCGAATTATTTTTGAGTATTATGGTGGGCTCAGCCAATTTCCGAATTATGAAGATATGATTCTATCTGTTGATAAAGTCGATTCCGGAAATCTTACCAGAGAAGAAATATTAAACCCAACCGATTGGGTTTTACTTGGATTTATTTCTGATCCCAGAACCGGTCTTGGCCGATTCAGAAATTTCAGGATCAGCAATTATCAACTAATGGAAGAACTCATTAATCACTGTAGAAATATGTCCATCAAAGAAATTTTAGAGTTATCCGATGTGAAAGATCGTGTGGAACTTTATTTACATCAATCCAGACTTTTTGTGGACATGGTGAAAGAACATACTGAGGTTATTGAGAACGTCATTGTGACTGACCTAAGAGCTGTGGAATCTATTTATACGGGAAATCGATTCACGATTTACAGTCTTTACCAGGAACAGAATGTTTCGCTTTGGATCGTTGATGGCAAACAAAAGCAAAATGTTTCGATTGCCTGTGGCTATAGCATTCTTAATCGAACATGCACCGAAGACATTGGAAAACTCATGCTCAAATATGGCGGTGGGGGTCATCAAATGGTGGGAACTTGCCAGGTTCCTAACAGCGATGCCAATTCAACCATTGAAGCAATTATCGAGGTCTTGAAAAAAAACAACCTGTAAAATTTTAGGGTTGATTTAATTTTGTTGATAAAACTGTCCTTGGAACAACGATTTACCATTAGCCCAGGGACTTGCTTTTATAGTTTGTCTATATTTAAAATTAACCCTTATGTTTTTATTATAAACATGCTACCTCCAAATAATTGTAGCTATAGCTACAATTATTTAAGGATATTGTGTTATACTATTTTTAAAGCATAACACAACAATGTTATTCATTAAAAATTAGGAGGTTTATTATGGAAAAAATAACTAAAAGTACGTTAATTGGTGAATTATTGAGGATAGACGGTGATGGTTTTACCCCTATTTTATTAGAAATTGGTATGCATTGTCTGGGTTGTCCATCTTCACAGATGGAGTCCATTGAAGAAGCCTGTATAGTTCATAATACCAATGTTGATGCCCTTGTAGACAAACTTAATGCCCATCTTGCTTCTATGAAAGCATAACTTCGGAAACAAAAAAGGAACCTTTCGAGGATCCTTTTTTTTTGTGTTGATAAACGCTTTATAACCATATTGATAAATATAATTCTAAAAACATAGATTGCCAATGAAAAATAATAGGACAATATGCAGAGGATAAAAGATATAAAATAAATATTTTAATCCGCGCCCTTTCTTGCCATTGTACAATAGCATCAACGGCAGTGCGGCAATCATCATCCATTGATAATTTTGATAAAGCAGGTTATTCAAATTAAATCCCACACTGCTTTCCAGGCCAAAATAAACCAGACAGAATAAGCCATAAGAGAGAATCAGCGCATTCTTATTCTCTTTGTTAAGGTACAGCAATACCCCCAGGAAAACAAAAATAAAACTGCCTTCATTGAAGATTAGATTGGCCGTAATGGCCCCGGCGAACATTTCCATACCATAAAGTGGTGATATTTGCCCGGCCAGAATGCAAAATACCGAGGTTATCAGCTGATAAACAGCAAAAACAGCAATTAATCGTATTCCTTTTTTCTTATCCGTTTTGACATAGTCGATGAGCCAGGATATAATGCCGATTAGTAATAAGGTCACAAAAATATTGTTATTGATTGGGGCCACAGCATTGGGATAAATAGCATTGCAAATAATATTTAGGAGACCCATAAATATTCCGAAGCCATACATTCTCAATAAATATTTCTTTCGATCATGGGTATAATGAAATCCCCAAACCATGCAAAACATGAACAACGGGGCAGATATTCTTCCCAACCAGTGAAACCATAGTGGTGTTCCTGGAATAAATTGGGCCACATGATCAAGTAACATCAATAATAATGCGATTATTTTCAAGGTCGTACTATTCATAATCTTAACTCCTTAGCACTATTTTCCAGAATCCTGGATGAATTTCTCTGGAATATCACAAAAAAAGAACCACTAACAAGGTCGAAATCCACAGGCCTGGTTTGTGCTTCTTTTGATCTTACTCTATTCGGATAATCTCTATTTGCTATTGGCAGTGCTTGCCTGTTTAGTTGTTGTATCAGTATCGTCTTCTCTGCTTTCTATTTCGGAATTATACTCGGCAGTAGTAATCTTCCCTTCCTGCACCAGGGTTTTTAATTCTGCAGCTGAATAAGAAGATAAATCATCAACGGCTTCCTCTTCAGTTTCGCTGGTTGTCTGGGGAGGTGCTGCCTGGGTGGTCTCAGCCATTACCGCTGAACCGGTACCTTCTTGAGATGGCTTTCCGGATAACTCTTTTGGAATGGTTGAGTTTGCCAGATTGGTATCGCTCTTTACAGCAGTGTTCTCACTCTTTGTCTTAAATTCTAAATAGTCATCACTCAGTTCAAGCGTATCATATTTATTGTGACTGTTTGCTTCGTTGACGGAATTTTGGCTAGTCGTGTCTTTTGGGGTCGATTTCACCGTGATATCCTCAACTTTTTTAGCAAGTGTGGGTGTTGATCCTTGCAGTTTTACGGCGTTTAAGCTCATTAGTTCCATACAAACGCTCCTTTCTTAATTTTTTTTCGGTAAGTAGCCGCTATGTAGGCCATGATCAGTGATCCGAACGATTTTCATGGCTGTTAATACGAGTATAACACAACATTTTAATTATTTCATTCTAATTTATTTCAAAAATCACTTTTTTATTTTGAAATAAAAAGAGACGTTTTGAAATAAATCAAAACGTCTGAGGGCTTAATACATGAGTTTACTGATGTTTTGGGTGAATGTCACCACATCATCAATGGGCAAACCTGCGATAAGTCTGGCCTGATTGTATAGAAGCTCGGTGTAGGTTTTGAGCTGAGCATCATCATTTTCAGAAAATTCCTTGAGTTTTTCATAAATCGGATGGTTCTTATTGATTTCCAGTACTTTCTTGGCACTGACTTTCCCACCCTGGGGCATGGTGTTCAAGGTTTTTTCCATTTCAATGGAGAGATCCCCTTCAGTCGAAAGATAAACCACATCTTCGGTTAAATGGGATGTTGTTTTAACTTTCACCACGTCATCACCAATGAGTTCCTTCATTTTTGAAAGAAGCTTTTCATCCGCTGCCGCTGTTTCTTTACTCTCTTCGGTTTCATTTTCTTTGGGTTCTTCAAGACCAAGTTGATCGCTGGAAACTGAACGGAATTCCTTTTCCCCATATGCACCCAGGGTCCGAGTAACAAATTCGTCAATTTGTTCGGTAAGATAAAGAATTTCGAAGTCCTTTTTCTTGACAATGGATACCTGTGGCAATTTTTCGATGGCCTCTATAGTGGATCCCGACGCATAATAAATGTATTTTTGTTCTTCGGGCATACGATCCAGATATTCTTTTAAGGTCGTTAATTTCCCCTCTTTGGAAGAGTGAAAAAGCATGAAATCCTGGAGTTTTTCTTTATTCTGTCCATAGTTATCATAGGTTCCAACCTTTAACTGATTACCAAAGGCCAGAAAGAACTTTTCATATTTTTCTCTGTCATTTTCCAGCATGTTTTTGAGTTCTGCGGAAATCCTGGAATCAATCTTTCGACTGATAAGGCGAAGCTGACGGTCCTGTTGGAGCATTTCCCGTGAAATATTCAGGGATAAATCCTCAGAATCCACCACCCCTTTTACAAAGCTGAAATAATCAGGTAGCAGTTCCCCACATTTATCCATAATCAGTACACCATTGGCATAAAGCTCCAGACCTTTTTCATAGTCCCGGGTGTAATAATCAAAAGAAGGCTGTCCCGGAATAAAGAGAATGGCCTTGTAACTCATAGCACCCTCAATATTCAGGTGAATATATGCCAGCGGTTCTTCATAGCCATAGCGTTTGTCATGGTAGAAATTCTGGTAATCCTCATCGGTCAGTTCATTCTTGTTTTTTCGCCAAATGGGTACCATGGAATTGAGAATTGTATCTTCCAGATAGGTTTCAGTTTCCGGTTTTTCGGAATCCTTTGTTGCTTCTTTGATTCGGCTTTTTTCAACCACCATTTTAATGGGGTAACTTATATAATTGGAATAATGTTCCACAAGCTGCTGAATTTTATGGGGTTCTAAATACTCATCAAAATGGTTGTCTTCAGTGTTTTCCTTGATATGGAGAGTGATTTTCAGACCATGAGATTTTCGGTCAGATGATCCGATTTCGTAACCGTCGGTTCCTTCGGAAACCCATAAATGCGCCTTATCTTCATCCACGGATTTTGTTTCCACTTCAACCTTATCCGCAACCATAAAGGCTGAATAAAAACCAACACCAAACTGTCCAATGATATCAAAGTCTTCTTCCATTTCCTGTTCAGACTTGAAATCACTGGAACCGCTTTTGGCAATGGTACCTAAATTTTCTTCCAGTTCCAGTGCAGTCATGCCGATCCCCGTATCTTCAATTACCAAAGTTCGATTATCCTTATTTGGTAAAATTCGGATGTAATAATCATCCTTGTCGAAACTTCGGTCTTTGTCGGTTAACGTCTTATAATAAAGCTTATCGATGGCGTCCGAGGCGTTTGATATTAATTCACGAAGGAAAATCTCTTTGTTTGTATAAATTGAGTTGACCATCAAATCCATGAGGCGTTTTGATTCTGATTTAAATTGCTTTTTTTCCATTGGTTGTGCCCTTTCAAAATAGTTTTATGGTGTTAGCACTCTAATTGATTGAGTGCTAACACCTTTATTTTAATGATAATTATACGATGTGTCAACACTGTTTATGATTTTTTAAGAAAATAGTTATTCCGTGTAATAGTTAATGAGATATATTCTTCCGAATTGTTTTATTACTTTGAAATAAATGGATTATCAGTCGCACCCGGTGCCGCACTTCCCTTGGGCACAATTTGAATTCGGATGCCTTCCATTCGGTAGGATAGTCCCTCGGTTCCGGCACTGCTCCCATTCTTTGCCCAGCCCATCCATCCGATATTCATAACATGGACTTGGTAGTAAATATCAAATAAATCTGCATCTCCGCCGGTGAGTTCGATCTGGATGGCTTCCAGCCGCAGGGACTGTCCGGTGGTACCGCTTATGATTCCATCAGCTACATAATCCTGCCAGCCGATATCCTGAATATGGGTTTTATATTTTACGCCAAGGTCATAGTTCGGAGCGGTCGCATTGATTTCTATGGCTTCCAGTCGCAGGGATTTCCCAGTGGTCCCGCTGAGTGTTCCATTAGCCACGAAACCCTGCCAGCCGATATTTTGAACATGGGTTCGATAACTGATTGATGTCGCCGGGGTTTCTTTAATGACATAATTAACAATGGACTTCTTTAGGATTTTGCTGTTTTCATCAACAACTTCAACGGACAGGGTGTAGATCCCCGGGGTTAGCGGTGTAAAGCTGGCGGTACTGGCGCTACTATAATCCTGGATGGTGGTTTGTGTACCGTTTAGCTCATAGTAAAAACCATAGGTGTAGTTACCGGTCCCGCCGCTGGCGGCGGCACTCAGGGTAATGGGAGTTCCAATGGTTTGGCCGGTTGGTTTATCCGCTGTAAAACTATCAATGGTTAGGGGAGCACTGGGGGTAACCTTAGCCAGAGCTGCATCCAGCTGGATCATCCCATAGCCGTAGTAGTCATCCCTTCCGGGAGTTCCGAAATCAAGGGCAGTTTCTTTTAAAATAGTTTCCACTTCGGCACTGCTCAGAGCTGGATCAGCCGCCATTAAAACAGCACAGGCTCCGGCAGTGATGGGGCTTGAAAATGAGGTTCCAGACGCCAACTGATAAGCACCATCATGATTGGTGGTGTAAATTTGATGCCCCGGTGCGCATAAATCCACCATGCTGTTATACTGGGAAAAATAAGCAATTTCATTGGTATCGCTGGTTGCTCCGACTGAAATCACATTATTATAGGAAGCCGGTACCGCCAACTCCCCGCGATACTCTGGATTACTGCCTTCATTTCCCGAAGCTGCCACCAAAACCTTACCGGCACTGGCGGCATTTGCTACAGCAGTTCGCAGGGCAGAGGAAACCATGTATCCCCCAAAGCTCATATTGATTACTTTCACATCTGAACGACCTGCTGCATCATATAAGGCTGCACAGATGTAGCCCACATCCAGATTCGGATCATTATCAGTAAGTCCCCCCACCCGATATGGGGCAATTTTAATGTTGGCAGTTCCGGTAATGCCGGCCATACCGATGCCGTTATTAGTGATGGCGGCGATGCATCCGCTGACCTCGGTGCCGTGACCGGATAGGTCTATTACATTAGTTGTTCCTTCTACAAAATCGTAACCATTAACGATGTTTTCTTTGAGATCTGGATGTTCGGTGTTTAGACCTGTATCGATAACAGCCACTACCAGGGTTTCTGAATTATTCACCTGATTCCAAGTTGCATCGGCACCGATTCGCTCAAACTGCCATTCAGCTGACAGTAAGGGGTCATTTGGAAGTACGGATGTCTGGATATAGCTGTTTTTTTCGGCCACCAGCACATTGGGGTTTTCTGATAATTCAGTTACCAGGGCATCCGAATCAACGGTGTCGGCGACTTCAATAATGTCCACCCGATTATTTAGGGTTTCGCCACCCTTGACCTCCTGGGTTGTTAGGGCAAGATCCCCCACACTGGCTTGATCCTCATAAATAACGATGATTTCATCATCAATGTTTGAACTTTCGCTGAGATTCGCTACTTCATCCAAGCTTTGGATTGTTATGGACTGGCTTTGGGCTATTACTCCAAAGGGACATGAACCGACAATTAAAACCATAGCCAGTAGGAGAACAATTAGTCTTTTAAATTCCAATGATATACCTCTTTCTTATTTGTGTATTCTTTATTATTAGATATCTACCGCTTTAAGTCAAGTAGAATACAAATTATTTATTGTGTAAATTACATAGCCAATATTATTCCCCATGGCAATCGATAAAACACAATACTTATAACCAAAACTAAGGGTATTTCGGTTAAAATGCCAGCCCAACAATCCTCAATAAAACAAAAATAATTGAGAAACTTTTAAAATAGCATTGACATAGGAATTAAGGTAATGTATTATCTATTAAGGTAATACATTACCTTAATAGCGTATTTGGAGGTAGTTCTTGGAAATTATGGATTCTATGATCGACGATAAATTTATTTTTGGCAGTGTGTTAATTGTTTCAAACCAGATGGATACCCTGCTTGGGCGAGAATTGCAAGAACATGATTTAACTACAAAGCAATGGCTGTTGATTATAGTTATCGAAAATTCTTTCGACCATGATCCCTCAATCAAAGAAGTGGCTAAAGCCATGGGCAGCTCTCATCAAAATGTCAAACAGGTTGCTTTGAAGCTTGAGAAAAAGGGTTTTCTTCTGCTCGAAAAAGATAAAAATGATGCTCGTGTCTTGCGCATAAAATTAACGGATCGAATTAATGTCTTTGCAAAAGAAAGTCAATTAAAAGCTGAAAACTTTACCCGAAAATTATTTAAAAACATTTCTAAAGAAGAAATGACAGCGACACGATCTCTTCTGGAAAAAATGTTATTCAATTTAGCTGAAATGGAAAAAGAAATTAATTAGGAGGTGTTTCAAATGAAGAAAGTAATGATTATTATTCTGAGTATTGTTGGGGTGCTAGTATTGTTGGTTGGTGGTGGTCTTATATACATTACCAGCGGGTTAGAAACAGGAGAAAATTTAGCGATTAACGCTGTGGATCTCAGTAAAATTGAGGACGGTACCTACTCTGGCAGTTATGAAGCCGGACGTTGGACGAACACTGTGGAGGTCACGGTCAGTGATCAAAAGATAGCTCAGATTCATGTTGTAAAAACTGTTAGCTTTGAAAATCAGGAAGCAACCAATGAAATTATTAACAGCGTTATCGAAAAACAGAATACCACCGTTGACACCATCAGTGGTGCAACGGTAACAAGCAAGGCCTATTTAAAATCAATAGAAAACGCGTTAACAAATTAGAAATATCAGGAGGATTTAAATTTATGAAAACAATGATATTATTTGGCAGCACTTATGGTTACACAAAAGAATGTGCAATAAAGCTTGCCAATGAATTAGAGGGCGAAGTTTGTCTGGTGAACATCGGTAAAGGCACCATCCCGGCATTAGACAGCTATGACACCATTCTAATCGGCGGATCTATTTATATGGGGCAAATCCAGAAAAAAATAAAAGAGTATTGTATTTCAAATGAAGCAGCATTGAAAAATAAAAACTTGGGATTCTTTATTTCTTGCGGAACCCCAGATAATTTTGATGATAACATTATAAATGCTTTTCCCGAACCGTTATTAAAAAGTGCGCTTTCAATCGAAAATTTTGGCGGCGAGTTACGAACAGATAAAATGAAACTTTCGCATAAATTAATCACCAATCTTATGAAAAAAGCCACCGCCAAAGAAAATAATCCACAGACAAAACCACTGCCTCAAAACATTGAAAAAATGGTGCAAACCATACAAAGCAAATGTCATTAATCATAAAATCCCTGGTTTTTCAATTTAAGAAACCGGTGATTTTTAAGGTGATTCATAATGTATGATAAAAAAGAATAATGTCTTCATATGTTCCGTCTTTCAGCAAAAATCCTTTGGGAATCATGCCGAGTCTAATAAAACCAAGCTTTTCATATAAATGAATGGCACTGAAATTGATTCGGACAACGGCGTTGAATTGCAGCAGTTGAAAACCGATTTTCCTGGCCTGTTCTAAACAATGGGAAACTAATTTCTCACCGATATGCAAACCCCGGGCGCTGGATATAACTGCAAAACTTGCATTGGCAATGTGACCGCAGCGTCCGATGTTATTAGGATGCAGAATATAAAGCCCCAGGACCTCATCCTTTACAACCGCAACGCCGGTGAAGCTTTGTGATGCAAAAAAAGCTTTGGCAGTGGAAGCTGTTAACCCCTCAATCTGGGGGAAAGCAATTCCTTCACTAACCACTTCATTCCAAATATGCGTCATCGTTTCGATATCCGAATCCGCATAGCCGCGTATTGTAATTTCCATTTGCTGTACCTCTTTTACTTATTCTAACAGGGTAATGGAGATGATTTTATCGGGGTGGGTTGGATCACCAATTCTTTGGCTCCCCTACTCTAGTGCAAGGATTTTTTTATTGTCATAATATTTTTTTGGTTCTCGTAGCGGTATACAGCCACATCCATGGTCTTTTTAACCATCAAAACACCCAGCCCGCCGATTTCCCGGTCTTCAGCGGTTAATGTAATGTCAGGATCAGGGTTCTCAAGGGGGTTATAGGGTTTTCCCTGGTCAATAAATAGAATTTCGGCCAATGGCGGTTCACCGTCAATATTAAATTTGATAATTACATCGCCGGTATCCGGTGCATAAGCATAATGGACAATGTTCACATAGAGTTCCTCTACAGCCAGGTCAATCTGAAATTGTGTTTTGGGGCTGGCTCCTGCAGCTTCAAGTTCGGTACCGATAAATTCAAGTACTTCGGACAGTTTATCCTCTGACGCATTAACGGTTAAGCTCTTCATTTAACTGATCTCCTTTACTGTTGGTCAATAAATCCACAGAGATGCCCATCACATCAATCATTTTTAAGGAATGGAATCCAAGTCGCTCATAAAAAAGCCGGTTGTCTTTTATATTGCTGTTTTCGAGATAAATTGGAAAGTCGTTGAATTTTGCAATGGCATATTCCATCAGTGAACGACCGGCACCTTTCATCACAGAGGCGATTATAAACAGATAATGATGCTCCAGCTTATAGTGATACCCCTCGGTGATCAGTCCTTCATTATTAAGCTTGATCATGCTTCTAATCTGGGTCGTCATTAAGAATTTAAATATATCCCTAAAGCTTTGGGTTGCGAGTACGGTGCGCATACCGACAAATGGTGTTCCCTTGAGATTCCAAATTGAGACACCGACGATTTGATCATCAGCTACCGCAGTATAAATTTCGCCGTTCTTATTATAGTAGTCAAGCATGAGCTTAAGATACAGCCGCAGCTCTTTCTCGTTATTAAATATTACCTGATACAAAGGATCATTCTTTAAGGCTTTGGTTAAAACATCCGTAGTGGATGCAAGGCTTATTTTGTCTAGCTTTCGATCACTTATCGTTATCATGATAACCTCAAAAATGATTCTTTATTTATTTCGAGCAATGTAATGCCATCCCTAGTCCAAATTTCTCTTCCCCCAAAGGATGATAGGAGTTTGAGTCCTTTGGGGGTTATGGCATATCCAAATATCTTTTCGATGTTATAACCAAGCTCGTTTTTTTGCTGCAAAAAATCTCTGATGGCATCAAGTATCAAAGTTGAAATCCCTTGATTGCGAAAGGGTTCGTCGATTACGAAATCAAACAGCAGGATATGGTTTCCCTCCCATTTTGACAGAGATTTAATGTCACGTTCACATAGATTATCATCAATATACTCCTGCTCAAATATGGCGCGTTGGTAGACGACGTGATTTACGTTGAAGAAGCATATAAAACCCATCAGTGTGTTATCCGAATAAGCGGCAATAATGCTATCCTTAAATTTCAGAAAGCGTTTCAATGCCATACCCTCATTGGTCAGAATGTTCTTTCCAAAAACCTTGAGATCCAATTCAAGAATGGAATTGAATGCATCTACCGACAGCGATCGTCCATACATAATTTCAATATTCATTCTCGCACTCCTACAAACTTAAATCCAAGCATGGTAATGTCGTCAAATTGGGGCTCAGAGAGAGCGAATTTATCGACATCGTCTAAAACACTTGCACACAGCGATTTGATATCGTGTTCTGCTTTTGAGCTGATCAGATTAATCAATCGATCCATACCGTAAAATTGGCCGGTCGTATTGTTAGCCTCAGGAATTCCGTCGGTATAAAGATAAATAATGTCGCCCTTTTCAATGGTTGATTCATTCATTTTGTATACAGCGGTTTCAAGACCGGCACATACAAATCCCTTTTTACCTTTAAGCATTTCAACCGAACCATCTTTTTTCCAGATAATTGCGGGATCATGCCCGGCATCGCACCATTGAAACACACCGGTTTTAACATTAATAACCGCAATAAATAGGGTCACAAACATTCCCTGTTCGTTGTTTTTACATAAATTGATGTTGGCTTCAGTCATTACTTCATCCACCGGCAGTCGCCGTAGAACAAGGTCTTTTACAGTTGCTTTGGTCATTGCCATAAAAAGAGCCGCCGGAACGCCTTTGCCGGAAACATCGCCGATGGCGATGCAGAAGGTGTCGTCATCCACAAAGAAGAAGTCGTAAAAGTCACCGCCCACATCTTTTGCCGCACGCATGGATGCATAAAGGGTAAATTCATCTCTTTCCGGGAAATCAAAATTCCGGGGCAGCATGCCTTCCTGGATGAGCTTTGCAATACGCAGCTCGGTTTCGATACGCTCTCTCTCAGAGGTGACGCTTGTGAGCTCTTTAATATACCGGCTGATGTCGCTTGTCATTTTGTTAAATGCTTCGGCTAACATTTCAATTTCATCACCGGTTTTTACGTCGATATGAAGTGCCACAATCTCGCCGATGTTATCGTCCATATTGATATTTACAAAATCTGTGGCATTATCAACAATCACTTGAAGAGGATTGATGATCGATTTATTTAGAAAAACCAGATAAACAGTGATGAATGTTCCGAAAATCAGCAATGAAATTCCAGATACTAGTAAAATGTAAGCTCTTAGGGTATCGTCAATGACTTTCATGGACATATCCGCTCCTACTACCAGTAAAGGATTTCCCCCATCATCTCGGATCACTTCAAAGGCGGTAATCAGGTAACCAAAGTCACTGCCTCTTGTGATATATATTTTAGGTTTGTCGGGATTGGTAAAAAGGGCATTTGCCGATTCGATATCCTCAATGGGATAATAATCGGTGCCTAAAACATCACCCAGCACAAAATTTCCGGCTTCTCCGGGTTTAGTGCCCTGGGCAAAAACATTGAGTCCCTCTTCAGTTGGGACATAGGCATATAGATATTCAAGATTGTTTTGTTCCTGGATAATCTGAAACTGCTTGATGAGGAGATCGTAATCCGCATCGGTTTCCATTGTTTCATAATACTGGTTCACCTTCTCCACAGGCACAAGGTCTGCGGCGGTGTGTACAAGGGAAGTGATGTTTTCCTCATAACGGTCAAACATGGAATCCCGGTAACTAAAATAGGAGATAAGAATAATGATCATGCAAAGTACCAATGCCAGAATCATACTTGCGGTTGTAAATTTGGTTCTCAGACTTATTTTTCGAATGCTTTTTTGTCTGTTCATAAATGCCACCTTTTCTAGAGAATAATGAGAAGATTATTGTAAACGAGGGTCCGGTTGTAAGCAAAGGCTTTTGCTTTTTTCCGGACAATGGAAACACCGAGATAATCCAGATCTTCGTCGGGTTTTTCCGAAGCTTCAAATGGATTATAGCTGGTACTGTCATCCCGGAGCCGAATGTAGATATCTCCATCAAACAGAACGATTTTTATATTAATATAGTGGGCTTTGCCGTCATTGAATCCGAAATTTATAATATTCGCCGCAAGTTCTTCAATGGTCAGATTAATAAAATAGACGTTTCGGGTGTCAATATTCATCCTTTCGCAAAACGCTTCGACCTCCTCAACGCAGCGTTCCAGTTCTTTGATATCGGAAGAAAGAGTTGTTTCATAGAGTGAATCCTTAAGGATAACCGGTTCCTTAAAAAGTAAAAGATTACGATAGCCTCCTTTTTTCTTTAAAACCATGGCAGTAATCAATACAAACACCATGGTTAGGCTTTCAGCTGCAACTATGGCCAGTGCTGTTCCTGAAACCCCGAAAACAGGAATGAACCATAAACTAAACGCGATCACCAGCACAAAACCCCGTAAAAAATAAATAAACCCGGCAAAAAAGCTCCATTCTATGGTCTGATAAAAGTGTGCCATGATGCAGTTGAAACAGGAAGGCATCACCGCAATGGCAAAAATTCGAATGGTCTGGACCATAAGCGGTAGATCCTCGGTTACCCCAAACAGAGAAGCTATGGGTGCTGCAAAGAGCAGCAAAATCAGTGTACAGAGAGTACCGAGAACGACGGAGGTTTTCAGCGATAATCGCATGGTGCTGTATACGCTTTCGGTATCTTTTTCTCCTGAAAAAGTCGCTACAAGAGGTGACAGTGCCAGTGAAATGCCATCAAATAAGGCGTAGGCAAAAAGTGATACATTAAAAAGAATATTATAGGCAGCGAGACCGGCTGCACCGATTTTTGCACTTAAAACGCTGTTGATGACAATAAGGGTAATGCTGAGATAGACATATGAGGATGCGATGCCGAATCCTCCCCGAAAAAGCCGGTAGGCGGCTCTGGGACTAAATGAAGATGGTTTTAGTTTTAGATGATTGTTTTTCTTAAAAAAGTGCAGCGCGTACACCATTATTGCGGAAAGTTGTCCGATTATCATGGCAAGTGCCGCACCGAATATTCCCATATTCAATCCGAAGATAAAGACGAGATCAAGGACCAGATTGATCACAACCGATGCACTGATGCCAAGTGTGGACAAAAACGGATCAGCGTCACTGCGAATCAGCAGTGACAGCACCGGTGCCAAAATAAATACTGGTGCGGTAAGCATAATCGGACCCAAATAATCAGAGGCGGCATCAAGACCTGACCCTCCGGTGAGATTTATTATCTCAGGGAGAAATAGTGTCCCCAACGCTGCAATAAATACACCGGTAACCACAGAGAATACCATTGCCTGAGTGAAATAGGTACCGGCGCCGTTTTTATCTTCTGCGCCAATGGATTCCGATACTTTCAGGGAACCACCCATACCAAAAGCGAAACCAAATAGATTGAAAATCATATATACCGGCATGGACACTGCCAATACCGACAGTCCTGATTCTCCAAAGGCGTTGCCTAGGATAACCGCATCCACAAAGGTCCCCATAACGATCCCTGCAGAAGAAAGAATGCTATTGATTACAAATACCCGAAACGCCTTATTCACAAAATGCTGATTGTTCATACTGTCATTGCCTTTCTCTTGGTATATCAAAAAACGAATCGATTTCAATATGTCAAAGCCCACATAAAACAAGTTTTTTTGCCGAGAAATGTACTCCCCGGAAATTTATGATAAAATGATTAAACGAAAACATAATTGCCTAATTAGAAATGAATTATGCCGAGTATTATATCATATAAATTGACTTTTTTGTCGGATATTTATTGAGATTGTTCCAAATATTTTAACTTCTGCGTTGTGATCAGCGGTATTTTCAGAGGAGTAAAGTTGTAAAAATGAGAATAACATAGGATGTGTAATTTATTATAACAATAATATTTAATATTTATTGAATTTATAACAAAAAGATGTTACTCTATGTCGAGTGGGTTTCACTCAAATAGAAATATGAAAGGACATTAATAGAAAATGTCAAACCAATCAAACATTGCTAATCCGGGTCCCCTTGGTCTTTTAGGATTTAGCATGACAACCCTTTTACTGAATTTGCATAATGCTGGCTTTATTCCACTTTCAATTGTTATTGTTGCAATGGGATTTGCACTTGGCGGTGCTGCTCAGATTATCGCAGGCGTTATGGAGTTTAAGAAAAACAATACTTTCGGCGCAACTGCATTCACGGCCTATGGATTCTTTTGGTGGTCATTAATCATAATCTGGATTAATCCATTTACTGGAATTGAAGCTGCAGATCCGATTAGCATGGGATTTTATCTGGGACTATGGTGTTTATTTAGCTTATTTATGTTCATTGGAACGCTAAAGCATAACCGTGCAACTCAAGTGGTTTTCGGTTCACTAACGCTTTTATTCCTGCTTCTTTCTTTGGCAAACTTTACAGGTTCAGAGTCTATTCATACAATTGCCGGATATACTGGAATCGTATGTGGTCTTTCTGCTTTTTACAATGCAGTAGCACAGATTATCAATCAGGAATTTGGTAAAACGATCATGCCATTATAATTATCGATTATTATTTTCACATTACATTGGTAAGATTTAGGGTTATTGCAAAAGGAAGTTCTATTGCAATAACCCTTTCTTTATATTTAGATAAGAGGAATGATATAATTGTAATATACCATTGGGTTGGATAAAAAAACTAGGTTGTTGAAAGGGTGGATTAATGAAAATAAAAGCATACACGTTAAATGCATTTGCAAAAACCATTGACGGCGGAAATCCTGCAGGAGTGGTACTGAATGCTGATTCTTTGTCGGAAAATAATATGAAAAAGATTGCCGGAATTCTTGGCTTTAGTGAGACGGCATTTTTGATGCGGTCGGACTGCGCAGACTTTAAGGTCAGATTTTTTACTCCTACTGAAGAGGTCGATCTTTGCGGTCATGCCACCATAGGAGCCTTTTACACCCTCTTAAGCCAGAATGTTATTAAGCCGGGAAACTATTCTCAGGAAACCAAAGCTGGAGTTTTAAACGTCAAGGTAAACGACAACTTATCAATTATGATGACCCAAAAGACGCCGATCTTTTATGAAATTATTGGTAAAGAAGAAATTGCGGATTCCTTGAATCTACATTCTGATCAGATGCTGGCGGATCTCCCGGTGCAAATTGTATCGACAGGCCTTCGGGATATAATGGTGCCCATAAAAAACATGAAAATACTCAATGGCATCAATCCGGATTTCGAAAAAGTTAAAGCCATCAGTAGAAAATATAAGACCATCGGCTATCACCTGTTTACACTGGAATCAATTAATGGATCGGACGCCTGCTGCAGAAACTTTGCGCCTCTTTATGGAATCCCTGAAGAGTCGGCAACGGGTACATCTAATGGTGCCCTTGGCTGTTATCTGTTTAAATATGGCAAGCTTAAAGCCCAAACCCCATATCCTTTGGTTTTTGAGCAGGGCTATGCAATGAAAAAGCCCTCAGAAATCATGGTGTCCATCATTTCTCAGGGGCAAGAAGTTGTTGAAGTCAGAGTCGGCGGAATAGCATTGAATTTATCCGAAATCGAAATTGATCTAAGATGAAAAATACTGACCATACGGACCGGTATTCTGGGAAAACCAGCCGTAATTCGAGTTCCTATTTAACGTTTTTTAGTGTTTCACCGGCAAGGCGGTAGCCAGTCCACTCAGCCATTGCTTTCGCCCCAAGGGATTCATAGAAATCGATGCTGGGCTGATTCCAGTCAAGACAGGACCACTCCAGCCGGCCACAACCCTGCTCAACCGCAATCCGGGCCAACTCTCTAATCAGCGCCTTCCCATAGCCACGCCCACGGTATTCCGAAGACACAAATAAGTCTTCAAGGTAGATACCGGCTTTACCCAAAAATGTTGAAAAATTATAAAAGAAAAGAGCAAAACCCACCTCTTTGCCATCAGCCACTGCAAAGATCACTTCAGCCTTTTTTTCTTCAAAAATCCAATGTTTCAGGAGTTTTTCGGTGGCAACCAGTTCATTTTCCAAATTTTCGTATTTTGCTAATGCACTAATAAAATGCAGAATTATTGAAATATCCTTTTCTTCTGCAAATCTAAACTCAAGATTATTATTTTTATTCATTTAATTTCCTCTCTAAACAATACATGGAATAAACATTTTTGTCTGTTACTATAATCGCCATAAGCAATACCAAATTTTTTGAGCATAGCTTTTATTCTTTGCCAAAGAATCCTCACATCAAAAACTCCAGGATTAATGGGATTTTCCCCACGATTCCAAATATTTTTCCAATTCAATGGAATCCTCTACTGCTAAACTCACCTCACCTGCCATTGTCTCCAGATGATGTAGGAATTCATGTTTTAATACTTTTCTAAGTTCGTTCTTGTAATTCTTTAATGAATAGTTGCCATAAGAACGGATAACAGAACCATAATATACTGCAATAAAATTTCCCAGTTGACTATCGCTATGGTATTCCCCCAGAATATATAAATCATTGTCTTTGCTTTTAGGATGAAGTTTCATTTCTTCTCTTAAAACGATGCCGCCACTTAATTCATTATACAATTCTTGAGGCATTTCTTCAGCTATTTCGTTTAATATTACTTCAGTTTCATCGATAGTAAACATAGTGTCCTCCATAAAATTTCACTGTACTATTATAACTGAATTATATCGCATTATGGATACCAATGCATCTTTTTTAATGAATACCACCGCAGAAATCATTTTGAATTGTTTTGATGTTTTATTAAAATAAGTTAAAATAGAGTAATATGGCTGAATAAATATTTGAAAAAAGGAGAGTAAAATGAAATATCTGGTTATAGGAGCAGGCGGTACAGGTGGATGTATTGGGGCTTATATGGCAAAAGCAGGAAAAGATGTGACTTTAATTGCGAGGGGCGATCATTTGGCAGCCATTCAGAAAAGCGGACTGCAAGTAGAAACAAGCTGGCAGGGTACTTACACGGTTTTCCCCATCAAGGCCTGTGACACAGAGCATTATAATGAACACCCGGATGTGATTTTTGTCTGTGTCAAAGGGTATTCCCTGGACGCCATCGTTCCGTTTATTAAACAGGTTGCCCATAAAAATACGGTGGTGATTCCTATTTTAAACATTTACGGAACCGGTGGAAAAATTCAGATAATGCTTCCTGAACTGCTGGTTACTGATGGTTGTATTTATATTTCCGCCAATATTACTGGTCCGGGACGCATTCATATGCACGGTGAAATTTTCAGGATCTTTTTCGGCGTCCGTGATCCAAAACAATACCGACCGGTTCTGAAACAAATTGAAACGGATTTAAATGACTGCCATATTCTGGGGGTTTTATCATCGGATATCAGAAAAGATGCCTTGCAGAAATTTTCCTACATCTCGGCTATGGCCGCCTGCGGTTTGTTTTACCATACCGAGGCGGCATCGGTTCAAAAACCCGGGGAAATCAGAGATGTCTTTATTAAGCTGGTCCGTGAGATAGAGGATCTGGCGGTGGCCATGGACATTCATTTTGACGTTGATCTTGTCCAGTTTAATTTGGATATTTTAGATACCCTTGCCCCTACTGCATCAACATCCGTACAGCGGGATATTAATATGGGGAAAAACTCGGAAATCGACGGCCTTGTCTTCGAAGTCCTTCGCATGGGAGAACAATACAAGGTTCCCATGCCTATGTATCAAAAGATTTCAGAAAAGCTAAAGGAAGTTCTTTAACCTTTTATAATATTTTTGATAGACCTTTGTGGCAGGAAGACGGTTTTATAATTTCATAAATTTCTTAATTAAAAATCGGGTTGGTTTATAGTAAAGGCCTTCCATATTTTTTGTGACATTGGTCAGTTCATCCCTAATTTTAATGTTTTGAGGGCAGTGGCTTTCGCATTTTCCGCATTTTGAACAGAGGGATGCGTTGCTCGTTTGACTCTTTATGCTGGTTTGCATGATGTACTTGCCAATAGCAGCTGTTTTACCTTCGATTTCCCGATCATTGTAACAGGAAAAGCAGGTCGGAATATCCACACCCATTGGACATGGCATGCAGTAATTGCATCCGGTACAGGGAACTTTAATCTTTTCACTTAATATTTGTGTCACTTTATTAAATAATTCAAAATCAGCATCGGTAAATGCATTAGCCTCCGCCTGCGAAGCCACTTTAATATTTTCCTCCACCATGGCTTGGGAATTCATTCCAGACAATACCACCGTCACTTCCAGATGGTTCCAAATCCAGCGAAACGCCCACTCAGCGGGAGATCGCTTCACATAGGCGTTATCCCAGATCTTATAGACTTCTTTGGGAAGATTTGTAACCAGTTTTCCGCCGCGTAGGGGTTCCATAATCATAACAGCCAGGCCTTTGGCCGCGGCATACTTCAGACCTTCTTTTCCGGCCTGGTTGTTTTCGTCAAGAAAATTATACTGGATCATACAAAATTCCCAATCATAGGCATCCACCAGCTTTTTAAATTCATCCCTGCCGCCATGGTATGAAAATCCAATATTGATAATCTGACCGGTTTGCTTTTTTGCTTCGATCCATTTCAAAATGCCGATGGTCACAAGTCGCGTCCAGATCGTAACATCGGTCAGCATATGCAGGAAATAATAATCGATATGGTCTGTTTGAAGCCGTTCTAATTCAGCACTGAAAATTTTGTCAAGGTCTTCATATTTTTTCACTAAATACGGTGGAAGCTTTGTTGCGATTTTCACCCGGTCCCGATAACCTTTTGCAAGCACCCGGCCCAATATCGCTTCGCTTTTTGGATAAATATATGCGGTGTCAAAATAGTTAACACCATTCTCAATGGCAAAAATGATCTGTTTTTCGACCTCTTTTTCATCTTTTGAAAATCGCATGCAGCCAAACCCCAGGGCGGAAAGTTTATCACCATTTTTAGGATTAATTCGATAATTCATTTTATAGGACTCCTTTTTCAGTTGCTTTATTTTTCTTTTATAGAAGTTAACTCGATTATGAAAATAGATGAGATGCATTCAAAAAGATTGTATTTACAATAGAACATCCAATCAAAATTGACTGATTAGTCATTCATATTTAAAAAATTATTTTTTAATACTATCCCAGAGAAAATTAAAAGAGGTTTCTAAAAATTCGTCATCCACTGCCAGCTCTGGATTTGCAATAAAGTAATAGGTGCTTGAATTCAATATACCGATAAGCACAGTACTGATGTAATCTAGATTGACATTTTTTATAATTTCTTTCTCCATACCCTCTGCGATCAACTCCAGGATACTATTGAACTTGCTTAAACCTTCTTTGCGTGTGACTTCACCGATACAGGAAGAGTTGCAAAACTGCTGAAAAAATAAAAATTCATCGGTATTTTCAAGACTCCATCCAATATAATTAATATAAATGCGTTTCAATTTGCTTCGATATGTCTTTTCCTGGTCAAGCCCAGCGGCTAATCGTCTGGTTAAAGAATCCTTGCAATTCAAATAAAGGACATTGATCAGTTCTTCCTTGCTCTTAAAATAGTTAAAAAGTGTTCCGGTTGCGACTCCTGCCTCTTTTGTAATGCGAGCCGTCGGAGTATTGTCGAAGCCATACATATTGAAAAGCTTTAAAGCTGCTTCTAATATTTTTTCTTTTTTATCCACCATTAACCTCCTAATCATTCTGTGAGTAATTATAATTTAGAATGACTAAATAGTCAATATTAGTTTTGGATGATAAACACTTTGAATTCCTCAAAAGTTCCGTCATTCAAAAAATCAACCACTTCTATTTGTGTAAACATAGAAGTGGTTGATTTTATATTTTTTTAAAATACATGAGTGGTGAATGATCCTACTTATCTTTATGCTTCATTCCAATTGAAAAGGCCTGTCCCAGTTGTTCCCCTATTGTGTAATAGCCCTTATCGGATGCACTGAATACAAAAGGTGATACTCTCTCCAAAGATGGAACGCCCTTTTCGTTGAGGACATCGAGATCAGCCTTGACATCGATGATTTCACCGATGAATTGGGTGTGGATCCCAAGTTCAACCGTCTGTACCAGTCGGCATTCTAAAATCAAAGGAAATTCTTCAACATAGGGGGCATCGACCAATTCACTTTTAACCGGGGTTAAACCCGTTACTTCAAACTTATCCGCATTTTTGCCGCCGGCAATGCCGACATAATCAGCTTCAACCGCGTGCTTGCTGGAAGGAATGCTAATCGTGAAGGCCTTTCGTTTTAGTATATTATCATAGGTAGCCCGTGGTTTTTGCAGAGATATTGTGACACATGGCGGAACTGAACAGCAAATTCCGCCCCAGGCTGCGGTCATTATATTCGGCTGATCGTCTTCTCCATAAGTTCCCACAACCCAAACTGGACTGGGCATTGCAAATGTTTTAGGTCCAATTGATTTTTTCATTGCTTTTTCCTCCTTGTTAATTGAAATCTATTATATTAGTATTATACAAATCCTCTTATTTGTCAATAAATCAGTCCTCCTAAACAATATAGGGAATAAACATTTTCGTCTGTTTCATATAATCCCCATAATCCGTGCCAAATTCTTTGATCATATCTTTTTCTTCTTTTTTTGCCAGGCGTACATACATAAAAACCATCACCGGATATAAAATAAGCAGCGGCAAGGTTGCCCATTCCACCATCATTCCAAAAGATAATAATAAAAGCCCGGTATATTGGGGATGGCGAATGTATTTGTAAATCCCTCTTTCAACCAAGGCTCCTGTTCCCGTTTCCTTAGACCAATACTTTTTGTAAATATTATACCATCCATTCATAATCAGGAACATCCCCAGGGCACCACAGGCAATGTTGATATACATCCCGCCAAAACCAATGGTATCAACCAGGGTATGCCCCCACAGAATTCCTTCCGGGAGATTTTTTCCGACAATCCAGGAGATGACATACATACTAAAGGGAATCCCATGCATCTCAATGGCAAAAGCGATAACAAAGGCCAGGTAAGTCCCGGCGGGTTTTTTGTCCATTTTCTTGTAAAACGGCAGAAATAAAAGCACGACCCCATAAAGCACAATAAAAAATAATACCCCAAACCAATTGTGAAAATGTCCTTGTAATGTTTCCAATTTAATTACCTCCAAATTTAATGGGTTCACATATAAAAAGCTTTATGCCGTACCCTTGCTATTACTATAACAAGTCATTCATACAGGAGGCTGTTTATAATCTTAAATCCATCTTAACTTTTTGGCAAACTCAATATAAACTCGCAACCGGAGTCTTTATCTGATGAAAGGGTGATGGAACCATCATGGGCAATCATAATTTTCTTCACGATGGCTAAACCCAAACCCGTTCCTCCGGATTCCGAGTGTCTCGCGGGGTCTCCCTTCACAAAGGGAAGAAAGATGGTTTCACTGAGATCTGGTGAAATCCCGACCCCGTTATCCTTGAAACGGATCTCAACGGATTCGGATTTTTCAATTAACTCAAGAGTGATATGGGTGCCGCTTTTGTTATGCGATAAAGCATTATCCACTAAATTTTCAAGAACACGATTCATTTGTTTTTTATCAAGACTGACAACTATTTCTCGGTCCGGGATATGAAATTCAGAGGAAAACCCGGCTTCATCAAAACTTGAAACCGATTCGCTCATGCGCTCCCGAAGGTATTCGCTAAGATCAACCGATTCTTTGTTGAGAATATACTCGGATGTTTCCATTTTTGATAAATCAAAAAGATCGGTCATTAAACGGTTGGCCCGGGTGCTGCTGTCATAAATAATCTTTAAGTAAGCTTGTCGTTGATCCTCCGATAAGTCCGGTTTCATTAAACAAAGTTCGGCATAACCCATAATACTGGCAAGGGGATTTTTAAGGTCATGCGAAATATCCAGTATCAGTTTTTTGCGGTTTTCTTCACTTTGTTTTCTCAGGTCGATTTCCTTTTCGATTTCATCTGCCATTTCGTTGAAAATTCTTTCCAATTCCCCAAATTCATTGTCCAGGTTAAGATCAACCCGGGATGCATAGTCACCGTCTTTTAAGCGACTTGCACTGGTGTACAGCTTCTTCAGAGGGTTAATGATGCTGAGTGAAGTAAGTTTGGAATAAATAACCGTACTGATTCCCAGCAGGATGAGATAGAATAAAACGATGGCAACAATGACCCCGGCCACCTCCTGGGTATCCACTGATGAATAGTCCTTATTATGGACAATCGCAAAATCAATTCGAATGGATGTTGGGAAGGTCACCACCAGCCAAAAATTATTTCTGGGATTGTAGGCAATGCTGTAACTGAAAGGTACTTCGGTCGCATGGCTATTGGTTAAAAAAGACGTAAATGTTTCCGGGGTTAAGTTGATTGGCAATGTGTTAATCCCCTGGGAAAAAACAACCTCATAATCTGAATTAATTACTTGAACCCCGCCGCTATTAGCCAAAACCTCGGAGGTATCGATATTATTAAAATCATCTTTCATGATGGTTTCGGCGGTAACATGGTACTTAATGAGATTTTTGGAGATGATATCGCTGGCAAAACTCAACAGCATGATGGCAAAAATGCCAATAATGGTGGAGATCAGAAACATCAGCACATAGTCAGCCGCAAATCGATTTTGAATTTTATGTTTCATGGTTAATTATCTCTTGGAATATGAAATTTATAACCAATACCCCGAATGGTTTTAATATATTCGGGATTTCTGGGATCCTTTTCCAACTTACTTCGAAGTCGGCTGACATGAACCATAATGGTGTTGTCATCAAAATAAAGATCATCATCCCAAACTTGGCGGTACAGCTGTTTTTTTGTAAAAACCTTCTCCGGATTTCTCATGAGAAATTGCAGTAATAAAAACTCTTTGGCACTGAGTTCTGCTAAAACGCCGTCTTGATAAACACAGCAGGCATCTTCATCAAGACACAAACTTCCGTAGTCCAATCGAGACTTTTTTGCGGTTTTAGTTTCCGGGTATTCATAATTTCGTCTGAGGTGAGCCCCTACCCTGGCAATGAGTTCGGTCATACTGACGGGTTTCACTAAGTAGTCATCCCCACCTAAACCCAGACCAAGCACCTTATCCATGTCATCGCCACGGGCAGTGAGAAATATAACCGGCATCTGGCTGGTTTCCCTGATTTTTCGCAGCAAATTGAATCCATCCAATCGAGGCATCATAACATCGAAAATGCCTAAATCAATGGTGTTGTTCTTTATTTCCTCTAGGGCTTCGATGCCATCTTTTGCCAAAAAAACGGTATAACCGGCTTCCTCGAGGTGCAGTCTTAAAAGGTTGCGAATGTCTTTTTCATCTTCGGCTACCAATACATTCATAACAGTCCCCCTTACTTCAGATTAGTGTGGTTTTATTTATATTAAAATCTAGTTGACGCCATACAGGAAAATCATCTATAATCGAATGCATTTCACCTTATAGTAGCATTTATTCCTGAATACAACAATGACTTTACTTTCAATTCGGCAGTGTCTTATGCTTAAAACAAAGCAAATGTGGTATATTTTATAATAAATTATAATAGAACTCAGCTAACAAACATAAGATTTTATAAACAAAATATATTTTTATGAGATCTTTTTAGGAGGACTGCTGTGAAAAGACGTTTTCATTTTAATCTGAGAGAATTAGCTGGATCCATGGGTGATTTTGGAACACTCTTTCCACTTGTTGTTGGATATATTGCCATCTGCGGAATGGATCCGGTGGGTTTGCTGATAACAATCGGCATCGCGAACATCGCAACGGGCATCATCTATAGACTTCCGATGCCCATAGAACCGATGAAGGTAATCGCTATTACGGCCATCGCTCAAAGGTGGGAACCTTCGCTTATTTATGCCACCGGTATTGCCACAGGTATGGTATGGCTTGTGTTGTCCTTATCAGGGATTATGGATAAGCTTGCTTCCGTCGTGCCTAAATCAGTGGTGAGAGGCATTCAGACAGGGCTTGGTCTGCTGCTTGCGTTTGAGGCTTTAAAGATGATGGGTGTAAATTGGATACTGGGCGCAGCTGCTTTTGTAATTATTATTTTGCTGAAAGATAACAAATATTTTCCGGCGGCATTGGTGTTGATCTTGGGAGGAATCGGTATTATGGTTATCCAGGGAGACATGGCTGACATAGCTTATCGGGGGTTGAGTTTACCCCAGTTTCAAACCGTGACACTGAATGAAATGTGGGAAGGTATGGTTTTAGCCGGGTTCGCTCAAATCCCTCTTACCGCTACTAATGCTGTTATTGCAACGGCCGCGTTACTAAAGACCTATTGGCCTGACAGTCATGTGACGGAGAAACAGCTTTCTGCAAATATGGGGATTATGAATCTGGTGTTACCTTTTATGGGGGGAATGCCTCTTTGTCATGGAGCCGGTGGTTTAGTCGGGCAGTATACTTTTGGTGCCAGGACCGGGGGAACCAATATAATAGAAGGATCTATCGAAATAAGCCTAGGAATATTTCTTGGATCTTCTATCGCTTTGTTATTCGGAAGATTTCCGATGGCTATTATAGGTGCAATGATGTTTTTTGTAGGGTACCAGATGATTTTTAGCGGGTATAAGACATTTAAAGAAGAGATAACAATCACGGATGCGATATCGCTTGTGGCAACTGCCATAGCTGCTGTTTTAATTAACATGGCCGTGGGATTTCTGGTTGGGTTGGCATTCTATTATTTTATGAAGAAAATGAAATGGGGACAGTCTTCGTTACATTGACCCATGCATTGACGCATGAGTTATAAACACACCTGCATTATTCAAATGTGTTATACTTAAATAAGTAAATAACCTAAGATTTTAAGGTGATAAAATGACCAGTAAACCAGAAATAAAACTATCGGTTCGAAACCTTGTTGAATTCATTTTGCGTTCCGGGGATATCGATTCCCAATTCATGAGTAATTCAAGTGCATTGGAAGGCACCCGGATACATCAGAAAATTCAAAAAGAGAATAAAGACAAGGGCTACGCCCCGGAAGTGTCCTTAAAATACAGTGTCGATTATCAGGGCTTTAACTTTCGGATTGAAGGCCGTGCAGATGGCATTATCACTAAGGATGAATTAATTATTGTTGATGAAATAAAATCCACCAACAGACCACTGGAAATCATTGATGAAAATTACAATGAAACCCATTGGGCCCAGGCAAAATGCTATGCTTTTATTTATGCGGTCCAAAATAATATTCTAGAGATTGATGTCCAACTGACCTACTACCAATTGGAAACGGATGTTATAAAAAAATTCATCAAGCATTTCCGGCAAGATGAATTAAAGGATTTTTTTTATAATCTCTTGGATCAATATTTTATTTGGGCAAGTTTCACCAGGGATTGGGTTGTAAAACGGGATTTATCCATCAAAGCCCTGGATTTTCCCTTTGAGACATACCGAAGCGGCCAGCGGCAGTTGGCGATTGCGACATACAAAACCATTGTTGAACATAAAAAAATATTTATTCAGGCCCCAACAGGCATTGGGAAAACAATGTCCACTCTGTTTCCGGCCATCAAAGCAATAGCCGAAGGTCATACTTCCAAACTTTTTTATCTCACCGCCAAAACCATTGTCCGGGAAGTAGCCGAGGAAGCCTTTTCCAAAATGAAAGATAAGGGTCTTGAATTAAAAGCAGTTACCCTGACAGCCAAGGATAAAATATGCTTTCAAGAGGAAAGACTTTGCGATCCGGATCACTGCAAATTTGCCAAAGGTCACTTTGACCGGGTCAATGATGCCCTTCTTGATGCCTTAAACCATGAAAATTATTTTACCCGGCCGATCATTGAAAGCTATGCCTGCAAGCATCAAATCTGTCCCTTTGAATTTTCCCTGGATTTAACCCTGTGGTCGGATTGTGTGATTTGCGACTACAACTACGTTTTTGATCCAAGGGTTTATCTTAAACGTTTTTTTTCGGATAATACCGGTGATTATACTTTTTTGATTGATGAAGCTCACAATCTGGTTGATCGGTCCAGGTCCATGTTTTCAGCCGAACTCTATAAAAAACCCATCCTTGAGCTGAAAAAATTATTTAAAGACAAGGATCCAGGAATCAATAAGAGTCTGAATAAATTAAATACATATATGATATCCCTGCGCAAATTAGCGGATACTGATCAGCACTATACTCAGAAGAGTGAACCAAAGGAAAGCTACCCCTTACTCTTAGCTTTCATCGGTGAATCAGAAGAATGGCTGGTCAAAAATGAAGGCAGCGAACTCCATGAGAAGTTGCTTGAACTGTACTTCAACGCATTGACCTTTATGCGAACAGCCGAGTTCTACGATGAACGCTACATCACTTATGTGGAAAACAGCAACGGTGATACAAAACTAAAATTATTCTGTCTGGATCCTTCACACCTTCTAAGTGAAGCCATTAAGCGGGGCAAGGCCGCTATCTTTTTTTCGGCAACACTGTCCCCCCTTGACTATTTTTCAGAAATTCTGGGCGGCGGAACTGACAGTTATAAAATCAGTCTGCCTTCCCCCTTTGATACCAACAATAGACAGCTTCTGATTGCCGACAACATCTCAACCAAATACCGGCATCGGGAAAAAACCTATTTAGCCATTGCTAAATGCATTAATTCCGTTATTAAGCAAAAACAGGGCAACTATATAGTTTATTTTCCGTCCTATAAATATATGAACGACGTTTATGAAGTGTTTACCGAACGCTATCCGGCAGTTTATACTATTACTCAATCCACAAATATGAATGAGGATGATCGGGAAATTTTCTTAAATTTATTTCGGTATCGTAACAGTGATGGTGTTTTAGGCTTTTGTGTTCTGGGCGGCATTTTTTCTGAAGGCGTGGACTTGAAACATGAAGGTCTAATCGGTTCGATTATTATCGGCGTCGGGTTGCCTATGATTTGTTTTGAACGGGATATTATCAGAGACTATTTTAATGAAAAAAACCATTGTGGGTACGAGTATTCCTATTTGTATCCCGGAATGAATAAGGTTTTACAGGCTGCCGGAAGGGTTATTCGAACTGAAACCGATAAGGGTGTTATTCTCGTTATTGATGAACGGTTCAGTGAACATAGCTATCTTAAACTGTTTCCCAGGGAATGGTTTCCCAATACCAGAGTCAGAAATTTAAGCGAACTGGAAAAAGGGTTAAAAGATTTTTGGGAAAATAGTTAATAGATTAATGATAGTGTATCCAATTCCCGATGACCCTGGCAAACGGGATAATTCTGTGAACACAAATATGTCACATCGCTTTTTTATGATCCTGTACTTTATTTAAAAAGATCATGATCTATGAAATAAATCACGGTCTTCAATCAAACTGGGGGCCTTGCAATTGCAAGGCCCCCAGTTTGATTGATTATTTCTGCTACCTGTATCTTAAATTGTTTTTATAGCTCGGCTATTGTTTTACCAAAGGCAACGGCTAATTCCGCTTGTTCAGCATCGGGATTCCATGAATTTTTCAATCCCTCATTGACCACATCAAAGCCTGCGGCTGACAATAATTCATTTAAAACCTTTGTTGACTCACCGCTCCAGCCATAACATCCAAAGGCTGCCGCTTTCTTGTTCTTGAATTTCAGTTCTTTCATGAGATGAACAAAGCCAGCGATTGAATGAAGGATGCTGCCCCCGATGGTGGGGGAACCAATAAGGACCATCTTTGATTTAAAGACCTCGGTGATTAAGTCATTTTCATCACTTTTGGGAAGATTGAACAGCTTGACTTCAACATCCGGGTCGGCAAGAGAGATGCCTTCAGCTATTTTCTCAGCTAGTTTTTTTGTGCCATTCCACATGGTATCATAAATAATGGTAATTTGGTTTTCCTGATAATCTCCGGCCCACTGGGCATACTTCGTAACGATCTGCATAGGATTATCCTGCCAGATGACTCCATGGCTTGTAGCGATAATATCAATGGTCAGTCCAAAGGCAATAATCTCATCCAGCTTTTTTCGCAGGATGGCACTAAAGGGTGTCAAAATATTTGCATAATATTTGATAGCTTCTTGATACAAATCGCATTGATCAACCAAATTATTGAATAATTTTTCGGTTGCATAATGCTGACCGAAGGCATCATTGCTGAATAAAATATTGTCACCGGTTAAGTAAGTTGCCATACTGTCCGGCCAATGAAGCATACGCATTTCAACAAATATTAATTCTTTGCCATTACCGATATCTATCTTATCCCCTGTTTTAACCACATGGAAATTCCAATCCTGGTGATATTGACCCTTTAATGATTTCACTGCATTTGCTGTGCAGTAAATCGGAACATTTGGGATTCTTTCCATTAATGCTGGAAGTGAACCGCTATGGTCCACTTCGCCGTGATTGGCCACAATAAAATCGATTTCATCCAAATTGATCTCTTTGGATAAATTTTCCACGAAGTCTTTGGCAAATGGCATCCAAACCGTATCAATTAAAACATTTTTTTCTTCCCGGATCAAATAGGAATTATAGGTGGAACCATGATTGGTTGAAAATTCATTCCCATGAAACTGCTGGAGCTCCCAGTCAACTTTTCCAACCCAGCTGACGTTATTTTTAATTATTTTATTCATTTAATTTTCCCTTCATAAAAAGTTTAGTTTATAATGTCAATTATTTAACTGGAGCAGGTGCCTTCACAACAATCAACTCCAAGGTTTCGTCATCCAGATTATTGACATTCATTTTTGTTTTAAACGGAATTTTCAGTACAGTAGCCGCTTCATATTGATGTGCTTCATGGTCATCCAATCTAATGGATAACTGTCCTCTTAAAACAGTCATATAAACCACGGAATTTGAGTAATGTTCGGGCAAACCTTCCCCTTTGTTAAAAATCATATGAAGATAATGCAGGTTTTCATCCTGAATTACTTTTTCAACAATTTTTTCATTTCCAAACTTAAGTTTAAAATTTTGCTCAATCATTTTTTTATCGCTCCTTTTATTTTATGGTACTATGCATATTAAACTCAATAAATGACTTAAAACTGAGTATATTAATTATTATACCCGGTTTATGATATGCAAACCAAATTTTTCAGCAGCTTTATTGTCAATGCTGCTAAGGCAAGCTTATTTTGTCTATGCTTCATAGGCTGTTAATATAAGCAACGATCCTTTTTAATTATTTTATCAAAGTACAAAACAATCTGGTTGGTTAGATCTATTGGATATAGTACAATGAACATAAATTAATCACTATGATTGGAGGTATGAGCATGAGTGAAAAACTATGCCAAAGTTGTGGTAAACCCATGGGTGAAACGAACAAACTGTATGGTAGTGAAAAAAACGGCGAGAAAAGCAGGGACTTTTGTGCTGTCTGCTATAAAAATGGTGAATTCACAACAGAAATATCATTAGAAAGAATGATTGAAGTCAGTGTTCCCTACCTGATTAAAGAAAAACCAGGAATG